>JAUQYZ010000061.1 GCA_030587475.1 Candidatus Sigynarchaeum calidifontis | reverse complement strand
GACGTGAATTTCTTCCTCTAGCCCATTGCGCTAACATCATCAGATTTGAAACCATACACGGCTCGAATTTATCGTAGTGTAAAATAAATTCATTACTATACGGGCATACAATGGTGTATCTGGGGCGGGGGCGAATATTTATGATGGCAAAGAATTATCAACCTTGTAGTTGAGACACGTAGGGATACGCCTTGTTGATTCGGTAAAAGCCTTTGTTGGGAAAGCATATAAGGGATATCTTTGAAAGTCCAGTTTCCTTCCCGAAAATCAATTTGATGTCACCTCGAGACGCATTTCATAACCTATAAAACCTCGATCTGAACGAGTTGCATTGAATAATGCACATTTTTTTAGGCACGAAAGATGACTTATCCTCGTCCAGTTGTTGGAGTGATGCACATAAACAAGAAGGCCGTGCTAGCCAAGCTCACAGAGGTCGAATCGGCAATCAAGGAGATCCGTGAATTGATCCAAGATGAACCCGCTGAAACGAAAGGTGATGCGGCGGGGCCTGTAGCCGAAGAAGGTGAAGAAAAGGGGGATTCGGGGCGCATCGCGTGCCCGAAATGCGGGTCGCTCAAGATTATCAAGCACGTCGACAAGGCAAAGGTGCTGTACTACCACCAGGGAGCCCCGATCTATGCGAAAAAGGGCGTTTGTAGCCAGTGCGGGACTGAAATGCCCTTGTGATGAGAACGGACGTGTAATGTCATCTTGGACCTTTTTTCGAGCTTTTTTTTATCATTCAAGTGTACTGGCTTTCTTTCCTATCGACAATTCATATCTCGAGCACGTGCAGAGTCATTTATATAGAAGTCCAGATCAGACAATCCTTTTTTTGATCTGATTGCTTGACATACTAAAAGATCTGCAGTGAACACAGTTGCTCTGTAGGTAGAATGCTATGCCCGAAGCTGACAAGAAAAAGGAAAAGATTGTAGGGATCGACCTTGGCACGTCAAACAGTGCCGCAGCGGTGGTGATCGGTGGAAAACCAGTCATCATCCCCGCGGCGGAAGGTACCACGATCGGTGGCGGCAAGGCCTTTCCCTCTTTCGTTGCTTTTACTAAAGACAAGAATATCCTGGTCGGTGAACCCGCGCGGCGTCAGGCTATTTCCAATCCAGAGCGCACAATCTCGGCGATCAAGCGCAAGATGGGTACCGATTACAAGGTAGAAATCGACGGGAATAAGTACACGCCGCAAGAGATCTCCGCAATGATCCTCGGGAAGATCAAGAAAGATACCGAGGAATACTTGAACGAGAAGATCGAGAAGGCAGTAATCACGGTGCCCGCCTACTTCAACGATGCGCAGCGAACGGCGACGAAAGATGCCGGGAAAATCGCCGGGCTCGACGTGGTCCGCATCATAAACGAACCGACCGCGGCGGCCCTTGCCTACGGGCTCGACAAGGAGGGCGCGACCATGAAGATCGTCGTGCTGGATCTTGGCGGCGGCACGTTCGATGTCACGATAATGGAGATGGGCGAAGGCGTGTTCCAGGTGATATCCACGTCGGGCGACACGCAGCTCGGAGGAACTGACATGGACCGGCTCATCCACGAAGACATTGCCGCCGAGTTCAAGCGCAAGGAGAACATCGATCTCCTCAAGGATCCTACATCCAAGCGACGCGTGCTCGAAGCAGCCGAGAAGGCGAAGATCGAGCTGTCCACGACCTTCAGCACGCAGATCAACCTGCCCTTCATCGCCCAGGACGCGAGCGGCCCGAAACACCTCGATATGGAATACACGCGTTCCCGGCTCGAGAAGGTCATCGCCCCTGTCCTTGACCGTCTCACCCCGTGCATGCAGCGGGCGATTGACGATGCCAAGCTGTCCAAGGACGAGATCAAGAAGATCATCCTCGTTGGCGGGCCTACCCGCATGCCGTCGGTGCTCGAGCGCTTCGAGAAGTTCTTTGGTAAAAAGGCGGAACGAGGCGTGGATCCAATGGAGGCGGTTGCCGTTGGCGCGTCGATACAAGGTGCCGTGCTGGCGGGCGAGATCAAGGACATCTTGCTGTTGGATGTCACGCCTCTCACGCTGGGTGTGGAAACGCTCGGAAACGTCAGGACGCCCATCATCGACCGGAACACCACGGTTCCCGTGCGCCGCCAGAAGGTGTTTTCCACGGCTTCAGATAACCAGCCATCGGTCGAGATCCACGTGCTCCAGGGCGAGCGCCCCCTGGCCAAGGATAACATTTCCCTCGGCAAGTTTTACCTCGATGGCATTCCCCCTGCACCTCGTGGCGTGCCCCAGATCGAGGTCTCGTTCGAGATCGATGCCAACGGCATCCTCAACGTGACTGCCAAGGATCTCGGAACGGGCAAGAACCAGTCAATACGCATCGAGGGGACCAAGAAGCTTTCCGAAAACGACATCGAGCGGATGCGCCAAGAGGCCGAGAAAAACAAGGAGGCAGACGAAAAACTCCAGAAGCTGATCCAGGATCGCAACGAGCTTGATTCCATGGCATATCAAGCAGAAAAACTCATGAAGGAGAACGCCGACAAGCTCGAGGGTGATCTCAAGGACAAGTTGCTCAAGGCCATCGAACAAGCCAAGGATGTCGTCAAGAACAAGGGAGACAACGAGGCGGCGATCAAGGATGCAAAAGAAACCCTCGAGAAGCCCTTGCACGAGCTCGCCCAGAAAATCTATGCCAAGTCAGCCGGTGCCCAGGGCGGTGCCCCTGGTGGAGGCCCTGGCGGCATGCCACCGGACATGGAGGACATGATTCGGCGGGCGCAAAGATCGAGCGGTGTGGGTGGTGCCGGGAGCGATGGCGATAACATGGGCCGCGAAGCAGGGTATGACTCCGAGCCGGGGCCCCCCAAGAAAAAAAGCACCAAGAAAACCGTCGACGTCGAGTGGGAAGACGAGGACAAGAAATAACCCCTCCTACATGCTGCAATTCCCTTTTTTCATCCCTTTTTTTCCCCACCATTCGAACATGCTAGCAAGCAAGAGAACGCTTTCGCACGTGGCTCAAAACTTCGACGATTTCACCTGGATCCACGTTTTTGCTTCCCGCGGCGCGATGGATTGATGAAATCCTTTTTAGTGGCCGCTGCGAGCTGAATATGATCCATCGTTCACTTCATCTACATGGGAGATTGTCTTCAATGTCACAAAAAAATATTGATCTCGCGTGCATCGGGAGCTCATGCGTCGACGTGATAATGTCGGTCACCGACGTGTTCCGGTTCGAGATGATAGATGCACATTCCCCCGACGTCGTTAAAAAATACACCGCGATCGAATATTCATCCAAGTTAAACGTGTCTTCCGTTAAGTTCGCGCCAGGTGGCAGCGCAGCAAACGTGGCGGCGAACCTCGGGAATTTAAATGCATTCAAGACCGCTTACATCGGGATACTCGGCGACGATGCCATGGGCAAGCTCGCGCGCGACGATCTCGCCAAGGCGCAAGTCGACTTGGAGTCGTGCTTTTTCACGAGGGCAGATTCCACCGCCGTCTCGGTCATCCTCATCACCCCCCTCGGCAAGGATCGCAGCATCCTCGCGTACAAGGGGGCAAACAACCTTCTGAAGCCGTCTGATATCAAGGACGATTTCCTCGCGAGGTGCAAGAACTTGCAATGGACTTCGCTCACCTCTACGTCGGCGATACAAGCGATCGATAAATGCATAGACGCCATCAAGCGAAGCGGGGGAAACGTCTATGCATGTCCTAGCATTTCGATTATCAAAAACGCGCATGATGCAGCCGCTAACCTGGTTAGTAAATCAGACTTTCTCGTGTTAAACAAGGAGGAGCTCCAAGAGCTGACGTGGAACAGCAACTTGATGCACGCGCTCGGCGATGCCCTCGCGATGGGCCCCCGGATCGTTGCATGTACTGATGGAGGGAACGGGTCGTTCATCACCGATGGAAAAACGCTCATCTCCGCCGGGGTTTATCAAGTCGAAGTCGCCGACACGACAGGCGCGGGTGATGCTTTCGCAAGCGGGCTTATATATGCCCAAATGAACGGGATGCCGCTCGACCAGATGGCACGATACGGCGCCGCCATGGCGGCATTCGAGTGCTCGGTGACGGGCGTGCGCGATGGCATTCCACATGATGTGAACATCTTGAAAGATTACATCTCCAAGAACGCTCTAAAAATCGAGGTCTCAGCGTTCAAGATGCCTTGATTTCCAGCTTTTCTCTTCCATTAATTTTACACGTGGTTCGACTTGTTTCGATTAAGATGATTTAGCATCTTGCGCTGATTTCGTTAAGAACCAAGCGTTAAATATCGAACCGGATTCTTAATGAATAGAAAGAAGGCGATGCATCGCATGGACAAGATCGCAGAACTCAAGGCCAAGGCCCTCTTGACACTCAAGGATTTTCGTGGCGCCCTCGAGATTGCAGATTTCTCGAGGTTCTTGCTGGTGAACTTTTCCTCGCATTCGGCTGGGCCTGCAGGATTGCTCTCCATGTTCGGCATGGGCGAATCCACCGGCTTGACCCTTTCCTACGACCCGATGCGGAAACTTTATTTCCACAAGGTGCTTGGCGCCACTCCGGAACTCAGCCAGCTCTTCTTGTACTCGAGGCACCCGCCCATCATGAAAGATAAGGACAAGGACTTCTTTACGAAAGATCCCGTGCACGTTTTGAAGGAATTCCTTTCGCAAAAAGAGCTCGAGCTGCTCGGCATCGGCACGAAACGCAAGAAACTCGTGCACGTGAAGGCATCCGAGTTCCAGCTGCTTGAAAGCATGCAAGGGTCCGACGGGAAAGCCTTGCAGCTCGGCATCGACACGGTCTACAGCAACCTGGAGAGCTTCGTCGCGGGATACGAGCCACGCAGTCACGTTTTTTGTCTAAAAGGCACAAGCGGCGATCTCTTGTTCGATGTCAATTTCACGCCGCTCACCAAGAAGGACGGGGTTAATCTTGTCACGTTCGACGTTTACGTCGATGAAACAAGCGAGATCGGAAAGCACGCATATATCGCGATGGATCAAGACTCGAGAATCAAGCTTGTTGACGAGATCAAGGACACGAACGTGCAAAACATGCTTTACTGTCTCATCGTGCCCGTGGCATCGTTTGCAGTGCCGTGATGCACCAACTCACGGGTATTTACTCTCTAAACCGGGCGTGATGCCCCGGTCATCCCCTCGTTTTTTATCAACCGGATAATACTCACATGTCGTGGTAAACGCCATCATCCTTGCAGGCGGGTACGGGACACGGCTTCGCCCGATCACTTGCAGCATTCCGAAGCCGATGCTCCCGGTCATCAACAAGCCGCTGCTCAATTACATCATCGCGAGGCTGCTGAGCGACACGCCGGGCTTGAAGAAAGTCGTCATAGCGGTCAATTACCGCGCGCACGAGATCGAGTCTTATTTCCACGAGGCACAAGAACAATTGAGCTGCGAGATCCACGTCGTCGACGAGAAAAAGCCCATGGGAACGGGAGGTGCGTTGAAGTACTCGCAGAAACTGCTCGAGGATGACAGCACGTTTATGCTCAACGGGGACGTCGTGACCTATTTCAGCTACAAGGACATGTACGTCCAGCACGAGAGGACGGGGGCCATCGCCACGATAAGCGCGATCCGCGTTCCCGACGTGTCAAGGTATGGCGTGCTCGTATCGGACAAGGACAGCACCGTGATCCGCGAGTTCTTCGAGAAGCCGAGGACAACCGAACTCATCCACAAGTATTCGAGTTACCCCGTCAACGCGGGTACATACTTGCTCGAGCCCGCCATCTTCGATTACATGGAACCGGGCAAGAAACTCTCCATCGAGAAGGACGTTTTCCCGCGCGTTGCCAAGGACGGGAAGGCACACAAGTTCGAGTTTTCTGGCATCTGGAAGGATTTCGGCTTGCCCGATGAATATCTCGCCGGGAACTTCATCATCTTGGACGAAGAGCTCAAGCGACTCGGAAAGGAGAACATCATCGACCCTTCAGCGAACATCGATAAAACGGCCAAGATCATCGCTCCCGTATGCATCGACAAGGGTGTCAAGGTGGGGAAGCACTGCATGATCGGGCCCCGGGTCGTGATCGGGAAAAATGGCGAGATCTGCGAGGGGGCGAAGATCCACGACAGCGTGCTCCTCGAAAATTGCTTCATCGACGCCAAGACAGAGATCTCCCAGGCCATCCTCGGCGAGGGGGTCAAGGCCGGGGTTGGCGTCAACCTCGTGGGCCCCGCGGTGCTCGGTTCCAATGTCTATATCGAGGATCAAGTTACCCTCAAGGCCTCCCAGGTCCAGACGATCAAGGTGTGCCCCTGGGTCACGCTCTCGACCGAGTCCGTGGAGCATGCAAAGAGCAACGGCGCGTTCGTGCATTGATTTCACATGCCACACTCTCCCACCCACCCAGCCAGCCATATTTTCTCACGCCCGCGCTCGTGGAAGGTTTTTTAAGTTCCCCGCTGATAAAGCACACAATTTTGTTTGTCACTACCGAACAAAACGTGAACACCATGGGCAAAGCACTCCACGTCGGGGAATTCGCCCCCGACTTGAAAGGAACCCCGGCGAACCAGCCGGGCGAGTTCGACCTGAAAGAAGCCCTCGCGGACAAGCCAGTCGTCATCGTTTTCTCGAGGTATTTCGGCTGCCCGGTCTGCCAGTCTGATTTCGACAAGCTGCTGAACATGAAGGCCAAGATAACGAGCAAGGCGCGTCTCGTCTACATCACCCAGTCCAGCCCGGAGAACGCAAAGAAGTTCCTCGCGGGCAAGGATGGCGTGGACTTTCCCGTGATATGCGACCCCGCGCAGCCCTACCCGCTCTACAACGCCTACAACATCGGGAACATCAACTTGTTGACGATTGCGAAGATGGGCGGCGCGCTCATTGGTGGCAAGTACAAGCATGGCGATTACGAGGGCAACGAGAAACAATCGCCGGCGGACTTCGTCGTAGGAAAGGATGGCAAACTCTTGCACGTGAATTACTCGCTGCTCAACGTCGGGAAGCTGCTGGAGGTCATCGATAGGCTCTAATCAAGTTCAGATCTACAGCGTTGCCCGTTCCCCGTGCATGGCGAGAAGGGATCGTCCCTTTCACTAATAACTTTTTTTACTACCACTCGATTCTATCGCTATCGAAGGACGGTACACATTGCACGAATGTATATGCACTTCATCCTTTAGACAGCTCACGTGGCGAGAACTCTCGAGTGATAGACATGTACCTAGTTAAAATTGAAAAAATCAAGAAATTCGCACGGATAATGCTGGTGGCATGTTGCGTCATGCTTCCAGCATTCTATTCGGCAGCCTACCAAGGGATCAACCAAGAGCAAGATTCAAAAGATCGCGTTGCAGAATCCGGGGACGAGAATTACGCGTACACGGCTTTATGGTCGGTGGCGGATAAGACCATCGACGGGTACGCGCTCGCCTCGGAATGGACGCTGGGATTCAACAAAACGTTGATGGAAACAACATCATCCGTATTGATGGTCGAGAACGACGAGCGGAACATCTATATCCACTTCACCACGACCGTCGAATCCACGTCATCAATGTTTGAGGTAGTCTTCGACACGGGAAACGACGGCGTCTGGGCGCAAGCAGGGGAGCCCGTGTTCCAGTTCCAAGGAGGGAGGATGATGCTACTTCTTGCGACCTCTTTCTTTTCGTTGGGAAGCACAGAAGCCGTTCCAGCTAACTGTATGGGCGCGCAGGTTTTCAGTGGCATAAACATGAACGTGGAAATGCAGCTCCCGCTGGCCTGGCTTGAGATGAGCCCGGGGGACACGATCTCTTGCGCAATCATCTGGGGCTCATCGGGGCCGACATACATGTACCCGTCTAACATCTTTGAAATATCCGCGTGGGCTCCCATCCACACCGTGTTGCCCGATTCGCACGATCCGACGCTCACAAGCCCTGGCTTCGCGCCGGGCGTCCCGCCATATAACACGAACATTTCTTACACGTTTTCGATCGTCTACACCGACCTCGACAACAACGCGCCGGCCAATGGGATCACCTTGATCTTGAACGGCAACGCCGTTGCCATGGAGAAGCAAGATCCCGGGGATTTCAACTACATCGACGGCTGCACGTATGTCTTGACGACTTACTTGCCTCCTGGCGTTTCGCAATACGCGTTCGTCACTTCAAAGGGCCTTGTCGTCGTTCGCAACCCTGTATCCACCGATCTCGCGACGCCAGACATCCAGCTCGTTAACAACGTGGCCCCGGTGCTCTCAAGCGGCAAGGTGAACAGGCTGAATGGCGACGTGTTCTCGGAGATCGTGTACTCGGTCATCTACTCGGACGCGGACAACAACCAGCCCCAGAGCATCGAGGTGGTCGTCGATGGTACCCCGCATTCTATGTCCCGATTGTTGCCAGGTGCGCATCCAAACTACGCGAGCGGGGTCACTTTCGTTTACAACACGACCCTCGCCCCGGGCAGCCATGAATTCTATTTCACGTGCGATGACGGGCTATATTCCACGAGGAACCCCCTTGTCGGCAATTACACGGGCCCTTCAATCATAGCAGGGAGCCCGAGCGCCCTGTTCGACGGGTTATATGCCGAATACGACATCCCATTCGGGCTGATGAGCTATTTCACCATGCTGAGGTATGAATATGCCTTGTTGCCAAACAGCACCTATGCTGGTAGCATCTACGGTACCTTTGTTGACACGGTCCTCCTGCAATCATGTAACGAGGATCCCGAAACGGGAACGACGACGAGCGTCTATACAGCCGGCGGTGGCGGCGGGCCGTGGATCGAAGGGGGAAGGGACATGCTGTGGATCCCCCGGAACGCCACGCTCGGCAATTCCTTCATGATCAACATGGGATATCTCACCAACATCACGATCACGGGGGAATACTCGGTAACGTACGGCCTCCACAACCGTAGCTGCTGGTGGGCAACGGATGGAACAGAGGCATATATGCTGTTCGACAAGGCCACGGGAATACTTCTTCGCGTGCACATGTCGATATCAACGCCCGGCGTATATTATGACATTGCAATAAAAGATACCAACGCGATCAACTTGCACGTGGCGGAGATATTGCCGATATCGGTGAACCCCCCGACAGGCAACGGAAGCACCACCTTCACGTTCAAGGCAAAGATCCGGGATCTCGATGGTATCATGCCGCGGTCGGTATCGCTCGTCGTTGATGGGCAGAGATACGCGATGACTCGTGCCCTTGCAGCAGCTGGCCCGCAAGACGTCGCCGAGGGCATCGAATATTTGATCTCGACGACGCTACCAACGGGCACGCGGCTCTACCACGTGGAAGTCGTGGATGGCAGCATCACGGTCAGGAATCCGCCTGCATCGGAACTCTCGCTCGTCGTGCTAGCAAGCAATCTCAATGCCCCCATCCTCACCGATGGTGATGCGATCCCATTCAATGGAACTACGCATAACATCATCATCTTCATCGTCAAATACACGGACGTGAACAACAACCCACCACAGTCCATCAACGTGTCCGTCAACGGGATCGACCTCGCGATGCAGCGACTGGATCCGGTGGACATGAACATGGCTGACGGCTGCTGGTACTACAACAAAATGTCGCTATCAATAGGCGCGTTCAGCTACCATTTTAGCGCGCACGACGGGCTGTTCTCGGCCAGGGATCCACTCGCTGGAGATCTCCAATTGAACGTTAGCTCCTCGCCGGTTAGCCGTCTCTTCGACGTGATCGAGGCGGACTATCTCATAACGCTGTACGGCAGTCTCTCCGTCAATTTCACGCACGTCTCGCGCGACATCTGGACGTGCAGCGAGATGGCGTCGATGACAAGTGTCCAGTCCTTTAACTTCAACGAGACGAGTTCCATCGTAACGAGTGGAATGGGTATTGGAGGACGGCCTGGCTTTCACACGATTTATTTCGCCCCGCAGACGATTTCCCTCGGCAGCCGGATCCTTGTCATGGATTTGATGTCGACGGGCCCGATTTTCACGGAGCAAGAATACGAGGTCATGGATGCAACGGTCCGGCTGGTCGACGGCATGCCACGGGCTTGTTGGGTCCTCGAAGGCGTCACCGATCCCTTGTCGACAATCATGGTCGAGGAATCGACCGGCCTCCTCGTCGAATATGTTTTCCATATGACATTAGGGATGATGGGCCCCATAACGTCGATGACTATCACGCTCCAGCGAACGAACATCTTCAACTACCATCCTTGCAGCCTCGTGGTCAACGACCTGCCTTCCGGGACCTACAACACGAACGATCTGATCCGCTTCAACATGACCATCGCGGACGCGGATGGATACGAGCCTTTATTCTTCCGGATCGTCATCAACGGGACTTCCTTCGACGCCGAGACGATGCACTTGTATCAAGGAGCGGACTGGGCTTCGGGCGTCGACATCATTTTTCAAGATTATTTCCCTGCTGGAGATTTCGTGTATTTTGTCGAATACTCGGATGGAAAGTGGTACGGTCGATACCCGGCAGGAAACAACAGCTTCACCATCAACACGATCAACAACGTCGGCCCCGTGCTCAGCAACCCGCGCGTGTCCCCTGAAGTGACCCACAACTACACCATGCCACTGTACATGGTGACATACTCGGACGCGGACAACAACGCGCCGCAAAGCATCAGCGCCATCATCGATGGATCGCCAACCACGTGTTACCAGTATGACGCCTATGACCACAATTACATCGACGGCGCCGAGTTTTTCGCGTTCGCGCCACCCATGTCGCCGGGGCCGCACAATTATACCTTCTCGGCGTGGGACGGCGCGAACCTTGCATCGACTTCCATGCTGTTCGGGCCCGTCATCAACAATTCCCTCGTCAACTTCACGCCCTTCGATGGCCTCGTCATAGATTGGAAGATGACGGAGGATAATTATGGCATGATGTTTCAATACTCGGGCCGCGACACCTACCACGCGCTGGGCACGTATTACAACGTCTCGCAGCAGCTCCAAGGCAACCCGGCACTCGACTTGATCCGCTTCGAGTCAAACAACTGGACCGTCTTGTTTGATAGCACGTTACTGCAATTGTCTCCGGGTTCCGCGTCGATGCTCACCCACGACACGCAGATCGTGTATCCCTCCGCGGAGAGCTTCGTTCTCCAGATCGCTGGATCAACCAGCAATTTCACGATCGCCGGCTATGCCCCGTACCGCATCAACGGCCACTTCGTGCCGGCGTGGTATTTCGTGCGGAGCGGGGGTGTACCTGGTCAAGGTGTCTTCGTCGACATGCACACGGGATTAATCTTGAATATGGTTGCCCCGGCCGGCATGGGTCCCATGAATTATACCTTGACCGGATCCAACGCCTTGAACTTCCACGTGCCTTCCATCTCCTCGCCCCAGGTGACGCCTGGAACTGGAAACGAGACCACGCGGTTTACCTTCAGCGCGAACGTCACGGACGGGGACGGGCTCGTTTCCGGCGTGTATCTCGTGCTCAACGGGACGCGGATCGCGATGCGGGCACAGGACAGCCCAACGCCTTTCAAGGACGGGGCGGGCTTCACCATCTCGACATATCTCCAGGCAGGGACATGGTCGTACCACTTCGAGGTCGACGACGGGGCCACCACGGTCTCCTCTCCAGGCCAGGACATCAGCGTCGTCCACGTGGATGTCGCGGCACCATCCGTGGTGTTCAACCCGGTCACGCCGGATCGGGGCGACCAGTACGCGATATTCACGTTCTCCTTGATGTACACGGACGCGGACAACAACGCGCCGCACCACGCGTGCGTGTACATCAACGGCACCAGGCACGACATGGTCGCGGCCGACCCGGCGGATACCAATTACATGGATGGGGCGCGCTTCTGGTACGAGACACAGCTGTCCCCCGATGCCTTTTCATACGTGTATTACTACAACACGAGCGACGATGCGATCTCGAACATCGTGTCAAGCAGTTACACTGATCTCCTCGTTCGACCGGGGGCACCCTCCCTCCTCGCGGACGATGTCGGCTACGGCATCTTTGTCGATGCGGTGATGATGCGGATGAATATAGACTATCTCTACGCGCACCTTTCTGGGAACCAGTTTTACGTGCAAACCTGGATGAACGGGACGAGCTTGGGTGGCTATGTGGAAGACAACGCGACGCGCAACATGACCGATTACGTTGGCGCCGGGAACATGTTCCCCGAGAACTTCACCAACCCTCTCGTGATCCTCCGCAACGTCACGATCGGGAGCCCAGTCCGGTTGATCTCGCCAGACGGGGACCTTCTTGGTTCGATCACCGGCGAAATCGTGTTGAACGTCCTGGGGATGCGGTTCCACGCGTGGGTCGTGGTGATCCCGAATGCCACCGCGTATTACGACGTCGAGACGGGCTTCTTGCTGCGATATGATTACGCCGGATCGGGAGGGATCTTTACTATCACGCCTCGATACGGCACGATGTTCAAGAACTACCACTTGCCCACGCTCTCGGGCGGTAACCTCATCAATGCATCGGGTAACTCGACGGTGATGCGACGGTTCGTCATCACCTACCAAGACGGGGACAACGTCGCCCCTGGGCGCGCGAACGTCGTGATCAACGGGACACAGTTCAACATGCTCGAGGTCAATCCCCTTGATATGAACGTCATGGATGGTAAGGATTACCGCCTGGACCTATACCTCCCCGCCGGGAACTATGAATACAATTTCCGGTTCTCGGACAACTTGACGACCGTGTACTTCCCCGCTGGATCGAACGGCAGCTTCGTGGTGGACTACGCGAATGCTTACGCGCCCGTGCTGACCGCGGGGAGCTTCACCCCAATGAGAGGATATAACGACACCATTTTCGTGCTGAAGGTGACCTATGCGGACGCCGATAACAGCTATCCGATCTTCGTCGATGCGAGCTTGTTGTTAGGTGGCTTCCCATTAGGAAACATCACCCTCTACCAAGAAGACCCGCTCGACCTCAATTACATGGACGGGGCGACGTTCATCGCATACACGAGCCTCTTGAGCGGGACGTACACGTACAATTTCACGGCGTACGACGGCGTGTTCATATCCCACGCGCCTGCAGCTGGAGAATTTGTAGGACCGATCGTGGTTGACTCGGCTCCTCTCAATTCCACCAGCCTGGAAAACATGACCCTTGGGAACATCCGAAACGCGTACGGCGGTGGAGATTGGGGGAATTACTGGTGGGTGAACAATGATCTGACCGCGAGAAACGTGAACTTCGTGAACCTGCAAGGAAGGGTCACTGCGGCGATGCTCGAGACCATCGACGTTCTCTGGTTGAGCGATTCCAGCAGCACTGCCTTGACGACTCTTGAGCTGCAGCTCATCGTTGATTGGGTCGAGAACGCCGGTGGATGTGTAATAATCGTCGGAATGAACATGCAAGCCGGGAGGCAGATTCTGCAGCACTACGGTGTCGGCCAGATGAGCGAGTATATTCCAACCATGACGAGCACGGAGATCAACTACGGCCACCCGGTTTCAGCCGGCGTGTCCGAAGTGTGGCTCAACGATGGCACGCTATCCTTGTACCTGCGGATTTCGGGCTCGCCATTCACCAGCATCGTGAACGCGTCCGGACGCCCGGAGATCATTGCATACGAGAGCGCAAGTAACGGGAAGATCGTCGCGATAAATTACCGGGCATTATTCGACGATCTCGGGCAGCTCGACAATCAACAACTAGAGCGGAACATCTTCGGGTGGCTCGGCCGCTTCAACCGGTTTGGCGCGTGCAGCATCACCGACCTGGGCACAACCCCTGCATCCCCGACGAACATGGATCTGGTCACGGTACGCGCCTCCTACATGGATCCGCTCGACGATGTCCGGCCGCGATACATCACATTGTGGGTAAACGGGACGGCCTTCCCGATGCACAAGGCAGTTCCCACGGACTACGATTACGATACCGGCGTCGTTTACGAGTACTCGGCCTATTTCCAGGCAGGAACGTGGTCGTATTACATCGAAGCTGCCGACGGCACGACCACCCAATACACGACAATGAGCTCGTTCACGGTCTCGCTCATCGACTTGTCCAACCCGACGCTCTCTTGCTGGATCATCTCGAACACGAGCCACGAGTTGACGGTGTTCGGCATAATGTGCAACTACACGGACGCGGACAACAACGCCCCGGCCTTCATCGAGGTGATAGGCGACGGCGGCGCTTTACGGGTAAATCTCGTGCAGTTGGATCCATTTGACACGTATTACGTGGACGGGGCATTGTTCTATGCTAACAGGACGTTGCCCCTCGGCGCGCACCAATGGCTCGTCAATGCCAGCGACGACGGATCCAACTACGTCACGTACCCGCTCGGCGGGCCCGAAGACGGCCCGCTCGTCGTGGACCTGGACGATCCCTTTAGTTTCTGGGACGGGATGCGGTATAATTGGACGTACCGGTACTCGCCAACCTCCACGCTCTACGCTTGCACGACGATTTTCCGCCACGTGTCGGGCGACATCTGGAACATCACGACCTACCGGGGCGCCCAGCTCATCAGCTACTATGTGATGGACGTGGTCATGCGGAGCACTTATCAATCCTACAGTTCCTACTTGTGGATCGACGGGCCGGGCTGCTTCTTCATCCCGAGGAACTTGAACGTGTCCCAATGGCTGAACGTGCAAGTGATCGACTACAGCTCGTTCACTGTCCAGGCAATCTACAAGGATGTCCGGTACTTCCCGTCGCTCGGACGGTACTTCCAGGTGGTGTGCCTCAATGGAAACGGGATGAACCTGTATTATGACCAGAAGACAGGCTTGTTGCTCGATATCGAGTACCCGGATTCTCGAGAATTCACGCTGGTCGGTTGGGATGCGTTTGTCAATGAAAACATCCCGGCGCTCAGCTCGCCTTCGATGAGCCCCTCCTCTGGCAGCATGAACATCCCGTACACGTTCCAGGTCACGTATACAGATCTCGATAACAACGAGCCCGTGGGCGTAGTGCTCGTGCTCGATGGCATACCACTGGTGATGGACAAGATGGTCCCGGCCGACACCAATTACGTCGACGGGTGCGTGTACGTCAAGATCGTGTACTTGCAGAACGGGACGCACGCGTACAGGTTCTTCGCTTCCGATGGCCTGTTCTGGGTCGTTCTCCCGGCAGCGACGAACTTCACGACCCCCTCGATCACGTTCACGAATACCAACGCCCCGGTGCTCTCGGGAACCAGCTTGAACCCATTGACCGGGTACAACTATACCACCTACCGTTTCACCACCACCTACTCGGATGCCGACAACAACGCGCCCGTGGACGTGATATTAAACATCAGCGGGAATTACTACGCGATGGTACCGCTCGACCCGCTCGATACCAGCTATGTTGACGGGGTAGTTTTCGTGCGCGACCTGGTCTTGAGCCAGGAGGGATTCTACTCGTACTGCGTCGTGGCATACGATGACACCTTCGTGACGCGGGATCCAGCAGACATTTTTGCATTCTACATCGGCCCGAACGTCACGGCATCCCGGCCATCGCCGCGGGACTACGAGATGTACTTGAGCGTGCCTTACAGCTGGCAAGACACTTCAGGCGGGGTGATGACGAGCATCAGCGAGTACTATGACTCGGTCATCGTGAGCTTGCCTTTCTCGGTCCGGCTATACGAGGAGGACTTCACGGAGATAACGATCTGCGCCAGGGGGTTCGTCCGCATGGGCGGAACGAATTCATATCCCTGGCACAATTCCATCCCGAGTTATGGGCCGGATAACGACCACATCGTGGGATTTGATGCGGGAACCGATATCTCGTACGTCTTCGGCCCCGGCTTCGTTCGATACGCGGTGCTGAGCGGCCCGAACCGCGTGGTCGTGGAATTCAACAACATGTATAACCGATGGTTCTCAACGGAGCGCGTCGGCACCTTCCAGATAGTCATCTACGAATCGGGGATGGTGGACATGAACTTCCAGTCATACGCGAGGTCTTTCGGCGAGATCTTCATAGACTACGGCAACGGCATCAATTATAACCTGTATACGGGCTTGAATAGCACCATTACCAACTGGGCTGTCCGGTTCGTCTATCCCGACTTTGACCCGTTCCCGCCAAGCATATTAATCGAGGAGCCGGCGAATAGCACATACCCGTACACTAGCGTCCCGATGCGCGTGCGCACGAACTCGCCGGATCTCGACTACATGCTGTACAACGTCTACAACACGAACACGAGCTCCTACCTGTACGCGAACCAGACCTGCGCGGTCGGGAGCACGACCATGCTCTCCCTGCCGGGTTCGGGAACCTTCCAGCTGCACGTGTGGGCGTTTGACCTTGAAGGAAACGAGAACTTTGCCATGGTCGAGTTCACCGTTGACCTCGGCGCGCCGTACGCCACGATCGTCCAGCCGTCGAACATGAGCACGTTCGGGTCGACGACCGGGATCCCGCTGGAATTGACCGGGAATCCCGCGACAGACTCGATCATCTACAACATATGGGATGATACCAACTCGTCATGGCTTTATGGAACGAACCAGATATACGCGGGGCCAACCACGTTCAACGTGCCATCATCCGGGTCTTACGCGGTCGCCGCGTGGGGCAGGACGACCGGTATGGTCGTGCAAGCCTTCCCGACGGTATCCGTGTTCTTCGTCGACACTCTGCCCCCGATCGTGACCATCACCACGCCGGTGAACAGCTCGCTGCACCTCGGGCCATTGACCCTTGATCTAAACGTCACGGACGTGGATGGCTACGTGGCCGGCGCGTGGTACAACGTTCAGTACGCGGGCAATGGCACCTGGGTGTTTCCGGCCAACCAGACGTATTGGTTCCCGGTCTCCCTCACCTTGCCCGACGGCTTCTTGCGCATCTATGCATGGGCGAACGACACGGCGAACCACGTTGCCAGCTCCGCGCCGTGCTACGTGACCGTCGACACGCGTGCCCCGACCATCAACCATCCCGCCGACTTCAGCTGCATACAAAACCAGGCCGGCGTGCAGATACAGTGGATATTGAACGACCTCATGCCCGGCCAGTACAGCGTGTTTCGAAACGATATCCTTCTCCTTAATTGGACAAGCTTCGCGAACGGCATCCCGGTCAACGTCGGGGTGACGACGACAACGCCGGGCGTGTTCAATTACACGATCCAGTACCGCGATGCGAACGGCCACTATGGAACCCCCGATCAAGTTTTCGTGACGGTTTCCGTCGTCCCCGTGGCGACTAGCATCCCGGATGGCTCCGGCATGGTCGCCGCCAACTCGACGTTCAACATCTCGTGGACGCTGCAAGCGGCCTCTGGACCAGGCCATTACATAGTGACGCGGGATGGCATCCAGCTCATCGGATGGACCGCCTGGGGAGGCAACCCCACGACGGTCCTCGTTCCGGTCAACACCAACATGGGATTGGGCGTGTTCAACTACACGATCTATTACAACGACTCCGCGAACGCATTTGGCACGCCCGATTCGGTGCTCATCACGGTCAACGACCGTCCGGCGACGTCGCATCCTGACGACCGCGTGTGCTTGCAGTTCTCCAGCGTCACGCCGATCTCCTGGCTCATCACCGACGCGTATGGCGGGTCCGGTCAATACAACGTGTATCTCGATGGCGTTTCGATGACGGGCTGGGTCTCCTTCTCGTCACCTGGGTTCGCGACCGCGATGATCGGTACAAGCGTGCTCGGTTCTTTCAATTACACGATCAAGTTGCGCGACAACCTGGGCCTTGATGGCTTGCAAGACACGGTCATCATCACGGTCAACGATGCCCCGACAGTTACCGCGCCAGGCGACTTCGTTGTTCTTGTAGGCCAGCCCGCCGTTCAGATAAACTGGACGATCTCGGACGTCTACGTGGGTAGTGGCACCTATCGCGTCCTCAACAACAGCGTCGAGGTCGTCCCGTGGACCGCGTGGTCTTCGGGTACACCCGTGTCCGTTGCAGTCAGCACCGTGTTCGCGGGGCTGCGGAATTACACGATCATCTACAGGGACAGCTTCGGCACGTACGGCATCCAGGACACGGTAATCGTGACGATCAACGACGTGCCGACGATCCCGTCTCCCCCGGCAGATTTCGTTGTCGGTGCAAATGAAACAAGTGTATTCATTACTTGGACGGTGCAAGATACCGTCGGTGGCACGGGATCGTACCGCGTCTTGCGGAACGGGATAGAGATCGTCTCTTGGACACCGTGGTCGTCGGGAATCAGTATCCTGGTTCCGGTTAACACGAACATCGGCATCGCGTTCTGGAACTACACGATCCAGTACCGGGACGTGCTCAATGCCTACGGCATCCAGGACTCGGTCAGGGTTGCCGTGAACGACGTGCCGACCGTTATCCCGCCTTCCGACCAAGTCGTGGTGGTGGGCCAGCCCGGCGTGCAGATAACGTGGACGATCACGGATATCCTTGATGGAAGTGGAACCTACCGGGTCCTCGACGAGGGCGTCGAGGTCGTCCCGTGGACGGCGTGGGCGACAGGAACACCCAACAACGTCCCCGTCAGCACCGCGGTCGCGAGCTTGCGAAATTACACGATCATCTACAGGGACAGCTTCGGCACGTACGGCATCCAGGACACGGTAATCGTGACAATAAACGACAGACCCACGATCCCATCTCCCCCTGTTGATATCTTGACCGTTCAAAACGCTACAGGGGTCTCCATCACATGGACGATCCAGGACTTCATCGGCGTGTCAGGCGACTACCAGGTCTTGCGCGAAGGGCTGGAGATCGTGCCTTGGACAACATGGATATCGGGCAATGACATATTGATCAGCGTGAACACGAACATCGGCGTCGGGATTTGGAACTACACGATTGTGTACCGGGACGTGTTCGGTGCATACGGGACGCAGGACACCGCGTGGGTCACGGTTAACGATTATCCACGTTCGTCGTCCCCGGCAGACGTCGTTTTCCGCCAAGGATCCATTGCCCAGCTCAACTGGACGATAACGGACACGATCGGGAGCACGGGGACATACCGTGTCTTGCGGGACGGAACGGAGATCAGGGCCTGGACGGCATGGTCGTCGGACGTTCCGATAATGCCGGTTCCGGTGAACACGGCCACGATAGGAAATTATAACTACACAATAGTCTACCTTGACTCGTTCGGCTTGTACGGGGCCCAAGACATGGTGCTTGTTTCCATCAACGATAGGCCCACGAGCACCTCGCCTGCAAACATCGTCGTGTACGAGAACCAGGCCGGCCAGACCATCACGTGGACATTGTATGACTCCTTCGGCGGCGGCGACACGTATCGGATATACCGGAACGACTCGTTGATCCAGGACTGGGCACCATGGACATCCGGCGTGCCAGTCGTCCAGGCGATAGCCACGGACATCGGCACCGGGTACTTTAACTACACGATCGTCTACCGGGACTTCTACGGCTACCTTGGTGTTCAGGATGAGGTCCGGGTCCTCGTCAACGACCGCCCCAGCGCCAACGTGCTGGCAGCGCGCAACGTCCCGGCCAATTCCACGGGCGCGGTGCTCGGGTGGATCATCTCCGATACGTGCGGGAGGTCTGGCACGTACAGCGTCATGTTGGACGGCAGCCCGTACTTCTCTGGCAACTGGGACTCCGGCGTCGCGTTGAACATCCCGATTGCCACGAACATTGGCTTCGCCACGTTCAACTACAGCCTCACCTATGCTGATAACTACACGCTGTCCGGTGCTCCACGGTACGTGCTGGTCACCATCGTCGATGCCCCGTTGTCCAACTATCCTGCCGACCTTGTCACCCTCGGGAACTCGTCAAGGAGCTTCAATTGGACGCTGGTAGACAAGACCGGCCCAGGCCAGTACCGCGTGCTACGGGATGGCACGCCTCTCGGATCGTGGGCCGCGTGGATGAACAATACGCCGATCTTCGTCGCGGTCAACACGAACATCGGCTACCGGGTGTTCAACTACTCCATCCAGTTCAACAACTCCGCGGGCCTGTTCGGCCTCCAGGACACCGTGTTCGTGACGGTCGAGGATCGGCCTGTCGCCGTCGCCTTGGCGACACCAGTCTCGTTCTACCAGAACACGACGGGGAACACGATCTCGTGGCGCATCACGGACAGGCTCGGCGCGGGTCAATACCGCGTATTGCGTTCCGGTGTTCCGATTTCGAGCTGGGCACCGTGGACGAACAACACGTGGTTCATCGTGCCCGTGCCTTCGAACGCGGGAACCGGCTCCGTGATCTACACGCTGGAGTATAATGATGGCAACGGATTTAACGGCACGGCCAACAACATCACCGTGACAACCCTGGCCGATCCGAGCGCGCCGGTTCTCAGTAACCTGGTCGTGCCGGGTAACCCGTTATATGGCTCGCCCGTGTTGGTCTCCGTGAACGTGACGGATGCCGAGAGCGGTGTCAACAATGTCCGCCTGTTCTACGCGGTGAACGTGGTAGGGCCCTTCAGCATGCTATCGATGAACAAGATCTCCGGAAGTATGTACAGGGCGTCGATTCCCGCGCAGGCGTTCGGCGCACGCGTGTATTACTTCGTGCAAGCCACCAACAACGCGAGCGCCAGCGCGTCGCTGGGCAACTCGACCAGCCCGTACTCGTATGACTTGAAATATCTCACGACAGGGGTTCATAACTTCGAGGTCCTGTCGCCCGTGCACCTGGTCATCGAGATCGACGTCGCATCCGCCGGTACCTTGACGGTCGCTTCGTACGATGCTTCCGGGGAGCTTGGCAGCATGGCGAACATCGCTACTCTCCTGGGAGCCTTCAACCTCACCTTCACGGGAACCATCAACTCGGCAACCATGACGTTCTACTCGCCGAGCCCGATTTCGGGCGGTGCCGCCGTGTACCACAAGGTGGGCACGAGCTGGGTCCCGGTGGCAAACCCCGAGGTGACACCGACGACCGTGACCTTCACGGTGACGTCTCTCTCGCCGTTTGCCGTCGGCGCGACAAGCGCGGGTGGATTCGACATCATCAAGTTCATCACGGACAACTGGATGATGCTGGCGATCGTGGGTGTCGGCTTGATCGTGCTGTTCAGCGTGATCGGCGCGGCAAGGAGCAAGAAGAAGAAGGCTGCCAAGGCCAAGGCCGCGCCCGGCAAGAAGGACACGGGACGCTATGCTGCGGTGCCGGAGGCCCAGGGCAAGCAATTGACGTGGATCGAGCCCGCGACGAAGACCATCCTCAAGTCCGACGAGGTCAAGTCCCGGCTCAAGCACTTGTTCGTGTTCCACGCGAAGGCGGGCGTGTGCCTGTTCTACCAGCCGTTCACGGACGCGACCATCGATCCCCAGCTCATCTCCGGCTTCATCTCCGCGATCTCCTCGTTCGGCACGTCGTTCGAGAAGGGCGCGGAGCTGCGCGTCCTGGAATACAAGAGTTTCAAGATCCTGCTCGAGGAGACCATGGGATGCAGGTATGCCCTGCTTTTCACGGGCGAGATGGAGGAGAAACTCAACCAGCTGCTCAAGGCCTTCATCGGCGAGTTCGAGTCCAAGTTCCGGCAGCAGATCGCCGAGTTCAACGGCAACGTGTCCATGTTCAATCTCGCGTCGGAGATCATGTCGAGCGTGTTCAAGATGCCCGTGCAAGGCGATGTTAAAACCACGCAACAGCCGGTTCCGGAGCCACAGCAACCTTTCAACTTGTTCTGCCCGAATTGCGAAGCATGGTCCCCGAAGCCAGCTAATTACCAGGTGAGCGGCGGAGAGACGTGCAAGACATGCGCTCAGCCACTCTTCTTCGTTCCGAAGTGCGACAGCTGCGGAAACGGCATCATCTTACCCGTGCAGAAGTGGGCAGAGTTCAAAAAAGCCCCGATGAACTGTGACCGGTGCGGTACCAAGTTGCGTATCCAATGAACATCGGATAAATCTCCATCTGCATTTTTTTTTCTAAAATTGAAGTATCCAGGGTAAAATAGGGCATGAAATATCGGTTTCCTGCCTCACGAATCCTACAAAAAAGCACTATATCTATTTAAAATACGAAATGGATACTCCTTTATACTCATCACGTGGAAAACCGAGGCAGTTAAAATGGCAGATTTAGAGAAGATCAAGGATCTCGTCGTTAAGCTGGAAATCGACGACATCAGCGGTGCTGTAAAGAAGGCGCTCGATGAGAAGGTTCCCGCCGAGGACATCTTGAAGGCACTCTCCGAGGGGATGACCGAAGTTGGCAAGCTCTATGAGAAAAAGGAGTATTACCTCCCGGAATTAGTTCTGGCCGGCGAATGCATGACCACGGGCATCGAATTGCTCAAGCCCCACTTGAAGGCTAATCGAGAATCGAAGGGCACGATCGTCATCTCCACTGTCAAGGGCGACTTGCACGATATCGGAAAAAACGTCGCTGCCACGCTGCTCACGAGTGCTGGCTTCACGATCGTCGACCTGGGCAAGGACGTTGAACCTAAAGCCATCGTCGAGGCCGTGAAGAAACACAATGCCGACATCGTGGCGCTATCATCGCTGCTCACCATGACCGTCGTCGAGATCGAGAACGTCGCCAAGGCGCTGAAAGAGGCCGGCCTGCGCGACAAGGTCAAGATCATCTGCGGCGGCGCGCCGCTCAACCAGGATCTCGCGGAGAAACTCGGCGCCGACTTCAACTGCGACGACGCGCCGCAAGGCGTCGAGGTCGCCATGAAGATCATGGCCATGAAGAAATAATCGGAATATCGATTTTTCCTCTCCATTCAATTTTTTTCTACCTGGACGAACCAGGAGAAAGAATGCACGAGATGCCTACTATGCCCGGCAAATTAATAAATTTCAAGACGCAACCATCAAAGACTTTCGCCTTAACTGGTATTTTCGCAGCTCTCTTTGCACTTGGCAATTTTATCGCTATACCCGGTGTCACATCCCATGAACACGTGGTAACATTCGTCTGCGCAACTTTGTTCGGGCCTTATGTCGCGGTGATCAGCTCCGTTATCGGCGAGATCATCGTAGCTCCTTTTAGTAAGCTTTTTTGGCTCCCGTCGACATTGATCGGCGATATATTGACAGCCTTAATCGTCGGTTACGGAAGGAATTTCGCTTTCTACCTCCAAAAGAGGCACGAGATGCAGCCCGTGAAAGCACGAAGGATAGCGGAATCGACATTCTTTATCATCGCAGTTTGTGGCCGGTATATTACCTACTTGACGATCGATGCAGCCTTGATCTCAGCAGGGCTCGATATAGGAAACACTCTACTTGGATTCTTCCTATTTGTATTCTTGCCAGCATGGGTATACAAGATTGCGTGGACCCCTTTGTGCGTCTTGATCGTCGACCAAATGCGAAGATATCTCAATGTCGTGTATTATGATAAGCCAGACTTGGTCGACGCATTTAAAAACCGCGGGTAACCTCCGATCCCTACCGTTTTACTCCCCTCTTTTATATTTGAGCTCGTCTTGGACGTGGGTTCCCGAACTCGTCCTGGTAGATGCATTTATGACCATGTGCCTTGCTATTTTTAAAAGTGATTGCTTATGTCCTTAGAAGATAAGGAGACTCCATGGAACGGTTCTTCGCCCCGTCATCTGTCGCCGTGCTCGGCGCGTCTGCGAGCCCCGGGAAGGCCGGGTATAACATCCTCTGGAACCTACGTGCGGCGAAGGTGCCGCGCGGCATCTTTCCCATCAACCCGAACCGGGAGAGCATCCTCGGCTTCAAGGCATACCCTTCCCTCGACGCGATCCCGTCCAGCGGGAAGCCAGTTGACCTGGCGGTCATCTGCTTGCCCCCGAAGCTCGTGCGTGATGCCATCACCTTGTGTATCGATACCAGTGTGCATGCCATCATCATCGAATCTGGACAGCTCGGGGATACCGACGCTGAGCACGAGCATGTCACCAAGGAGGTCAAGCGGCTGCTCGCGTCCACGGCCAGCCCGCCACGCGTAATGGGGCCGAACTCGATCGGCGTCATCGACGCGGTGACCGGCGTCAACACGTCGCTCATCCCGTTCGACAGCATCCCCGCCCTCGAGTCCCGCGGGGTCGCCGTCGCCGGCCAGACGGGCCTGATCGCCTCCGGGTACCTACAGCGAATCATCGCCGAGAAGACATTCCCCGTCTCGAAGGTGTGCTGCCTGAGGAACAAGCTCGACGTGACCGAGCTCGACGTGCTGGATTACCTGGCCAAGGATCCCTCGACGAGCACGATCGCGTTGTACCTCGAGGATGTTCGGGACGGGAAGAGATTCGTCGCGCTCCAAGCCCTTGCCCGCGCCCGCGGCATGGCCGAATGGCTCGACAAGGCGAGGGATAACGCATGATCGGATCGGAGGCTGGAATAATGGAGAAGCTTTTCTCTGCAGCGCAGGCACACCACCGTTTGGCCATGTTGCTGCCAACGGCGACCTACATCGCCACGTCGGTAGTGATCTTGGTCCTAAGCGGCCCGTGGTCTGTGTCTGCGGGTGGTTGGGACATCTACGTGGGAGCGGTCTTTTGGACGCTCTTGTTGCTCGTGTTCGCCATCGTGTTCATAAAGAAGGCAAGCAGGATCGAGCTCGCGTCGATGGCCGGTAGCACGGAACCGGGGCGAGTTCTTGCTGTTAAAATTATCGGATATTTTTTCATCGTGCTATCCATGCGGCAGCTCATGATCTGGCAGTTTTACAATCCCTGGGAGAAGCTGCCCATCGTGTTCCTCGTGCTGCTGCAAGTCACGGTCGTCGAAGGCACCCGGCTGGACGACCTCGGCTTGCACGGGTGGCGGTGGCGGAACATCTCGCTCGCGCTCATCCTCGCCGGGTTCGAGGTGCTTCTCCTCAACGGCGGGGCCATCTTGTTCTATATCCTGGCATACGGGCCCGGGGTGATCGAGAACGTCGTGCCGTGCCTTTCTTGCCAGCTCTACTGGCTGTCCTTCCCCTACCAGTTCCTGGCCGTCGGCTTCGGCGAGGAGCTGTTTTTTCGCGGGTACATCTACACGAAGCTCCGCACGCACGTCGCCAAGCGCCGCGGCGACAAGGTTTCCTTCTGGAGCAGTATGGCGATTACGAACGCGTTGTTTGGTCTCTTCCACGTCACGTGGTACGTCGGAAACTGGCTGGCCGGCGACTTCTCGTTCGACCTCGATGGCTGCATCTTGCGCGTGGCGGGAACGGCGGTAATGGGTCTCGGCTTCACCTACTTGTACGAGAAAACGGGTAGCCTCGCCGCGTCCATGCTCGCGCACGGGTTCGCCAACTCGATCCAGCCGCTCGTCGGGCTCATCGGCTTGCTGCCACCAAGGCTTCCCTGGGGAACCTTTCTACTGCACTGGGATTATGTATTCATCGGCCTCGCGATGTTCGCCGTCCATATAATATTCACGCGGTGGTACGTGCGAAAGACCGGCGGCAGCCAGCGTTCCCCGCCCTGGCTAGTCGATGGAGGCCAGAAAATCGGATCTGGCGGGATTGAGCCGGGGAAAGAATCGTTATATCCTCGCGATGTGAGCTAGCATCATGAACCCGGCGAACCCGCGAGAAAAGGTAGCCAAGGATTTCGACACTATCATCGTCGCGGCAAACCCTACGAATCTTGTCGTCTTCGATTTCTTGAAGGATTTATATCACTACATTTTCAACGACGTTTTCATCATCAGCGAGAAATATGACTTCAAGATCAAGAAGATAGAGGGCGACACGTATTTCGATCCGCATTCGCGGGTTCTGAACCTCGGGACTATAAAGGCCGGAACGCGTAAGCAAGTGTTCGACACCTTAGTCACGATGATGTTCTATTACCAATTCATGCAAGAGAACCCCGATGACAAGGCAGGCTTCAAGCGCAACACGGAGAAGAAGATGGCTTACGAGTACGCCGTGTGCGCGATCACCGAACACTTCCTGCACGAGTTCGTCCGCCCCGATCCCGATGTAGAGGCCATCATCCGGAAGTACGGGCTCGTTGATGACTTGCTGATCATCCGCATGTTCGCCAAGCGCTACATCAAGCTCGTCGAATACGAGGGCGACCTGGAGCGGCTAATCGTGAAAATAAACGACACGATGCGCATGTACTTCGAGACCCTGGAAGACACGACGCAAGACGCGGCCATGCTAAGTGCCATGAATAAGGATGCTTCTGTCCAGGCGAGCCAAGCAGACCAGGAGGAGCTGCTCAAGAATCTCCTTGAGAACCTCACGATCGATTGAGCAAGACATCCAACAAATTGACCGTCTTTGGTGGGTACACCTTCTTGGATGGTCACGTGCACGTCTACCTCGGGTGTGGCACATGAAGACCGCCAAGAATGCCTGCCGGGAAACCGTCGTGTCGCTCGTTTTATCGGCGATCGCTTGCGTGGCGATCGGCACGATGCTTGCCGTGCTCGGTGCATCCAGCGCGATGCGGCTCGCCTCGATCCCGTTTACCATTGGAGCACTACTACCGGCGGTCTATGCAGAAAAGAGCCAGATGGGGACGATCGGCATCATTTGCGAGCGGCACTCCCTGAACGGCGATATAAAGGCGCGCGAGCAAGGGCTCGCGATGCTGGCGGAATCCGGCATCATCTCCATCACGCCGTCCATCCACAGAGGGCCGATCACCTTCGAAATCACGACGCTACAAGCTCCCGTGCAAGAAACCGCGCAACAGAACCGCTGCACGCTTCACAAGGGCGTGATCCACGCCTGCCAAGTGGCTTGCAAGCGTTGCGGCGCCGTGTACTGCAAGGCCTGCGCGTCGGAGCTCGCGAGCATGGAAGAGCCTTGCTGGACATGCCACCAGAAACTCGAGTTTTAATTTATTCTCCACGGCGCCATCTCATACTCATGCATGAACTGCTCGGGAGCGTGAACCCGCGCGTCACCGACGACATTTTTGGGCTCCTCTATCCCGCCGGCTTCTTGTCGATTCTCTGCAACGCCGCGCTGACCGGGGCGTGCCTTCTCGTGTATTCCTTGACGTTCTGGCTCGTGCGGGATCACTTCTCGGTGGACTCGCGCTCGCGGCGGGACGTGGCGATCGAGATGATCGTGGTAACAGCCCTCGGCTGCTCCTTTGCCTTGTTCCCGATCGTGTTCGCGATGCACCTGCTCGTCCGATGCTTCGCCTACACGTCCAGCGCGTCCAAGGCGATTAAAGGCAACGAGGCGGGAGGCTGGGCCTTGAGGGGCAACCGGATGGCGTGCCGGGTGAAATTGGGCTTCCTCAACGCCTTCCTGGTCGTGATAGCGGCCGTCCTCCACTTGCTTCCTGTCGGGATGTATTTCTTGTTCCCCGGCATCATCGCGAACTATTATTACGCCATTTTCGGCACGGGGGTGGCCATCGCGGTCGTGCCCAACGTCGTTAAGAAGCCCCGCGGGCTGCCGGGCTTCTTGGCTCCGTGGCGGCCACCGCGGCCGGTCAAGCGCGTGGTCCAGGTGGCGGTGATCGGCTTCACCGTGCTGTGCGGCGCCGTGATCTTGTCGAGCGGCGTGATCAAGTACCATGCCCCCGCGCCCGCGGCGCCGACGTCTATCGTGGCAGCGAATATACGCGTAGTCACCTACAACATTCGCCTCGGCGTCGCGCATGAAAAGAACCCGGCCAACAACTGGGTGAACCGCCGGGACGCGTTTTGCACCTACGTCTCGTCGCTCGACGCGGACATCATCGGCGTCCAGGAAGCGTACCAGTTCCAGCTCGAGGACATCAAGGCGCGCGTGAATGCCTTGTCGGGGTCGACGGGCAGGATCTACAAGTACACGGGGTTCGGCCGTGACGACGGCGTGCACGGCGGCGAGCACTCGGCGATCTTCTTCGACGCGACCAGGTTTTCCTTCCTGGATGGCGACACGTTCTGGTTGTCGCCTACCCCGGATTACCCGTCGAAGCAATGGGACCCGAGGAACTACCGCGTGTGCACGTGGGCGCGGCTCGTGCGGGTCGAGACCGGGGCGCAGCTCGTCGTCTTCAACACGCACTACGCGACGAGCGGGTACGCCACGTTTCACGAGCCCGCGTCGAGACTGATCAAGGAACGAATGGCATTGCATGCCGGCGGCCTTCCCGTGTTCTTGATGGGGGACTTCAACATGTACAACACGACGCTGCCTGCGTTCGACATCTTGCTCCACGGCGGAACCATCCCGCTCGTCGATACCTACACGGGCCCGATAACGTTCTCCTATGCGCCGGATTTCGATGCCTTGTATTCCACCCCGTCCAACCGGAAGATCGATTTCATCCTGGTGAATAGCCTGGTCGCCGTGAATAATTGCACGATACTTCGGGCCTGGTACGGCGCCAACCAGACATATTCCGACCATTATCCCGTCGTCGTTGATTGCGAGGTTTGAAGAGCTCGAGGAGAAGGAGATCGAGGAAAAACTCGATGCTATGTTATTCAAGGGCGGGCTCATGGGTTATCATGACGACAACGACCAGAAGAAGTGCTGCATCGCGTTTCTCGTCTCTGGTATGTTCGAGTTCCAGTTCAACAAGATCACGAAAGTTTTCCCATCTTGAAGGAGCGAAACCGTTTTCACGAGAAGGAGCTGAAAAAGAAGGAGCGACTCGCGAAGAAAGGCGCGGGGTCCGTGAACTGACTGTCTTTTTTCGGGAAATCCTTGTTTTACTTGAAGGATCAACGTTCTCCATTTCTATCTTGTATGGATCACGCGAAGATGACGCAGCGCATCGAGATTGAACCGAGCGTGACCTTTTCAGCGATGAACCGCACCTTCTCGCCGCGGTCTCGGGCGCCGAGCACGTACAGGAGCGGGACCCAATGTTCTGGCGTCGGGATCGGCATGTAACTGCGTGGCAGCGCCTCGTAGTCGATCAACGACGTGTCATCCCCGGATTCGATCAGCCGCTTCACGAGGGCGTCGAACTCGATGGCCCAATCGTATCCCTGATCAGAAAATTCCATCATGCCGAGATTGTGGACGATGTTCCCGCTGCCAACGATCATCACGCCTTGTTCGCGAAGGGCGGAAAGCTTTTTCCCGATCTGGTAATAATGATCACCCTTGCGGCCATGATCTATGCCGCGCTGGACGACCGGGATGTCCGCGGCGGGGTACATGCGCGATAAGACGGACCAGGTGCCGTGGTCGAGTCCCCATTCGGTATCCAGCGCGACCGCGTGCCGGCCGATGGCGGCTTGCACGTGCCTGGCCAAGGCGGGAGAGCCTGGAGCGGGATATTGCACCTTATAAAGCCCGTCGGGGAACCCCCAGAAGTCGTGGATGGTTCGCGGGCGATCCATGGCAGTAACCCGCGTGCCTCGCGTTTCCCAGTGTGCCGAAATGCACAAGATGGCGCCCGGCCGGGGAAGGTCCTTTCCCAACCGCCGCCACGCGAGCGAGTACTCGTTGTCCTCGATGGCGTTCATGGGATTGCTGTGGCCGACGAATATCGCGGGCACGCGCGCCGAAGTCTCGATCCAAGACATGTGGATGCAAAGGTGCATCGCGTTAATACGCGTTGCCCCAATGGGCCATGCGAAGGGCCTACATGGAGAGCTTCTTATACGCGCACGGGGGAATATGAGTCAAGGTTGGCGAATGATCAAGCGCTTGGCCAATTGGCGGAATGCAGCGATCCGATCAGGACCAACCCGCATTTGGGAATTGAACCAGCAATGCATGAATATGAGTGAAACAAAATGACAATAAAGTATCCTGTTGATGAATCGCGGTTGTGGTTTAAATCCAAGTATTGGCCACCGAAACTGCCGCACCAGCTCGATATCGATTTCAACTTGAGCTTGCCAGATTTGCTGGACAGGGCGGTGAAGAATTGGGGCGACTTGCCGTTCATCGCCTTCGAGGTGGGGGGCTTCAACTGGATCACGTACAAGCAGTTCGCGGACAAGGTGTTCCGGTTCGCGACCTACCTTGCATCGATCGGCGTGAAGAAAGGCGACGTGGTCGCCGCGCTTCTGCCGAACTGCATCCAGTACGCCGTGGCGTATTATGGCGCGACGAAGATCGGCGCCATCATTTCGGGCATAAACCCGACTTACAAGCCCATGGAGATGCTGCACCAGGTCAAGACGATCAACGCGAAATATCTCATCTCGCTCGACACGCTGTTCGTCGAGATCGTGAAGCCCGTGCTGGACGAGGGCAAGTGGACGTTCGAGAAGATCATCATCACGAACATCACCGACGACTGTAGCGGCCTGTCCCCGATCAAGAAGATCCTGGGGAAGGCCCTCAAGAAGATCCCGTCGGCGAAGGTCTCCCATCCCGCGGTCGTGCCGTACCTCAAGGTGCTGAAAACCGAGCCGAACCCGCCGAGCGTCAAGATCAACCCGGCCGAGGACACGGCGACGTTGATCATGACCGGCGGCACCACGGGCGTCCCGAAGGCAGCGGTCTTGACCCACGAGAACTGCTACTCGAATGCCAAGCAAGCCGAGTACTTGCTCGTGAACCAGAAGGAGAAGGAGAGCGACCCCGACCTCGGCCCCAAGACGGCGATGATGGGTGTCCTGCCATTCTTCCACTCGTTTGCCATGACCGCTGTCATGAACGTGGCCGTCGCATCGGGCTCGTTCATCATCTTGTACCCGCGCCCGCCACCGACGGAGACGATCTTGCACGACATCACGACGATCAAGCTCCCCGACGGCAGCGACCCGAACGGCATCTGCTATTGCGGTGCCGAGATCCTGTTCAAGCGCATCGCCGATCTCCCGCAAGAGACAATCGACAAGTATTCGATAAAGGGAAAGCTGAAGATGTGCATCTCGGCTGCAGGCCCGCTACACGAGTACGTCCGCAAGCCGTTCACCGAGAAAACGGGTGCGCCCCTCACCGAGGGCTACGGGTTGACCGAGGCGAGCCCCCTGGTCACGTGCAACAACTTCTTCGGCGAGCGCGAGCCCGGTTACATCGGAACGCCCGCGTCGGGCACCGACGTCATGATCTTCGACGCGGCCGACTTCTCCAAGGGGCCGATCAAGGAGCTCGGCGAGAAGGGCATCGGCGAGATCTGCGTCGCCGGCCCGCAAGTCATGAAGGGGTACCTCGGCACGACCGAAGACAACATCCAGGAGTGGGGCGGGAAGCGCTGGCTGCTCACGGGCGATATTGGCTTTATGGACGAGCACGGCCGCTTCGCGATCCGCGACCGCAAGAAGCAGCTCATCAAGATGTCAGGGCACTCGGTATTCCCTGCTGAGGTCGAGGAACTCATGGGCCATAACCCGAAGGTGTCCGAGGTCGCCGTCGCTGGCCTGCCGGATCCGAAGACGGGCGAGGCGGTCAAGGCATGGGTCGCCTTGAAACCGGGCGAGACCGCGACGCCGGAGGAGTTGCTCGCGTGGGCCAAGGAGAACATGACCGACTGGAAGGTGCCCAAGTACATCGAGATCATCAAGGAGATCCCCAAGAACCTTATCGGGAAGATACAACGGCGGGCTCTCCAAGAAGCCGACCCGCTCTTCAAGAAAAAATGAAACATCTCCTTTTTGATATTTTTTTCTCGTTAACCTGATATAACCTCCCACACTTTGGCCTTGCACGAATGTCGTCGTGCAATCGTGATATTGCGTGATTCGAGTCGCTGTCCGTAAAACGTCCTAGACCGACTCCAGCAGCGCGAGCACCAAACGCTTCGGAGACAATCCTCCCGGGTCTGCTGCCCGCAATGCTTCAGTGGTATCCCGGGCTAACTTATCCCTCACCTTCTCGTATCGCCGAACGCTGCGGTCAAGCATGGCGAGCTTACTATTGAT
>JAUQYZ010000059.1 GCA_030587475.1 Candidatus Sigynarchaeum calidifontis | reverse complement strand
GCTACAAGAGCCAGGTGGAGGAGGGCGTCTATCCAGGGCAAGTCCAAGTCCGCCTCGTGAAGGTCGTGCTGCCAACCGGAGAGACGGAGGTCTTGATGACGTCGTTGCTGGATCAAAAGAAATACAAGCCATCGGACTTCAAAGCCTTGTACGGCAAACGCTGGGGCGTGGAGACCGGGTTCGACCGCTTCAAGCACCAGCTCGAGGTCGAGTGCTTCAGCTCGGGAAAGGTGCACAACATAAAGCAAGACTTCCACGCGGCCGTCTTCTTGCAAGTGGTCGAGGCCATCATGAGCAAGTCACGAGACCGCTTGATCCGCGCGAGGAGCATCCAAGACGAGCTGAAGCACGTGTACCACGTCAACAAGTCCGGCGCGTACACGATGCTGTCGGATCACCTCGTCGGCTTGTTTCTCCTGGACGGTTCGGCAGCACTTGCACACCTTCTGTCATATCAAGACGAGATCCTCATGCTCAAGAGCCCATTCCGCCCGAGGCGCCGGAAACCCCGGGCGCGGCTGACGCCGGCCCGCCGCCTCAACCATTACCTATATCGGAAAAAGCGGAGATGATTGAAATGCTAACTTAATGACTTTGGGCAACTGGGGCGGCATTCCCATCTTGATCGCGGCGTTCTGGGACAAGTTCGGCTGAAGAGCGACTCTTTCTGTATTTTTTACCTTTTTTTGTAGTTTTCGAGGCTGGCGCTGGAGCAAGAATCAGCCGATGCACGAGCAATCGATGAGAAAGGGTAGAAAGGGTAGAACACAAGCCGCCAGGAAAAAAAATAAAAGAGGGGAGAGGGGAGGGCGATATAGCGGTAAAAGGCCTTACAGCGTTGTACGAGACGCGGCCATGAGGCTTCGCTATAAAAGAAGTAGGACACCTGACGAGTCTGGTGTTCTACCCATGGTTTTTTTGTTTTCTGGGTAGAATGCTCTCTGGTAATCGAAATTCGAACCATTAGGTCAGTCGAACGCCGTGGGGGCGTTCGTCCCGGGGGCTGATCGCTCTTTCGGGGGTCACCGATATCCATTATTCGATTTTAAATACCCGATCCGAACCCATTTTCTGTTGTTAATTTGGTGAAATTGACTTAAAAGGTTTTCGCAAAAACCTTTGCGGGCATTTGCGAGAATCGCATATTTCTGATAGTTCTATCGTTCTCGGTCGATACGCCTCTTGCATTTTTTCATTTTCACCTAAAGATTTTTGCGAATACCGCAACAATCTACCAAACGATACACGATCGAAAAGCGCGTCGATCGTGCATTATTTGGCGCTCTGACCTCTCCTTGTAAGATAGAAGATTTCCTATAAAAGACTATCTATTCACTTCGATAAGCCCTGGGGCGCCCGCCGTTCGCAAATTACACGTGGCTTGTCCCTTCCCTTCATGGAAAGCACGCCGTCGATCCCACCATTTCAACCATTCCTACCTTCCCATCACGATGATCCGCCAGTATGGGTCGTACCTGTTTTCGTATCCGTTTAGTCAAGGTATGCAAACGGTTCCTTGCAATACCCGCAATAACATCCGCTGCGGAATTCAAGCCGCATCGCGATCCCGCAGCCCGGGCAATGCCGTGGCGATGGCGTTCCGGCTCTCGCGGCGTCTTCTCCTGGATCCAATCATCGATCGTCATGCGTCGTCGCGCGGCGCCTATGCCTTGCACGGTACCATTTCCCGCTGAATCGAACAAAAAGAGTCTCTTCATCCAAAAAGGGACCGCCCGCCGTCGGACTGCGCGTCCTCCCGGTCAAGGTCCCCCTTGAAAATCCCCTTCTGGATCACGTATTTCATGATCTCGTCGGTTCCGCCGCCGATCCTGAGCAGCCGGACGTCCCGCAAGCAGCGCTCGACCGGGTACTTGGTCGTGTAACCGATGCCGCCCAGCACCTCGAGCGCGTCGTCGCAGATCTCGAACGCGGCCTGGCACGCGCAGAGCTTGGCCATCGCCGCCCGTGTCCCGTTCTGCATGGTCTGGACCGATTTCTCGACGAGCGAGCACGCGGCCTCGTACTTGGTAGCCATCTCTGCAAGCTTGAAGCTTATTCCCTCGAACTCGGCGATCGGCCGGTTGAACTGCACCCGCTGCTGCGAGTAAGCGATGGCGGTTTCGAGCGCGGTCTTGGCGACGCCGAGCGCTTGCACGGACAGGGCGACCCGCTCGGGCGACAGCATGTCTTGCAGGCTGGCGATGGCCGAGGTCTTCCCGGACCTCGCGTGCTCGGAGCCCGCCTTGATCTCCTGGTAGAACAGCGCGTTCTTGGCCGGGACGGGCACGTGGTCGAACTTGAGGTGCCCCAGGTGCAACCCGTGGAGTCCCATCATCGTGTATTCCTCGATGACCTCGAAGCCCTTCCACTTGGACTCGATGATGAAGGCGCCGTTGCGCGCGTACACGACGAGGACATCGGCGACGCTCCCGTTCGTGATGAAGCGCTTCTCGCCCGTCAGCAAGAAGTCACCAGAACCTGGGTCGCGCTCGGCGATGGTCGTCATGCGCGAAAGGTCACTACCAGCGTCGGGCTCGGTAAAGCAGAAGGCGCCGATCTTCTCGCCCTTGACCAGCCCCTCGACCAGCTCCTTCAGGTCCCTCGTCTTGCCGAACATGCGTGCCAGCATCGCCGGGTACGACCCGGACAGCCTCGACATGTCAACGGGCAGGCTATAGGAGGCGATCGCCTCGGACAAGATGAGCTCGTGCCGGATGGGCAAGCCCAGGCCTCCTAGTTTCTGCGGGAACGTGACACCGCAATACCCGTGCTTTCCCAGCGCCTTCACGACGTCGATGATCTCTTTCTCCCCGCGTTCGATGGCATCGACGTGCGGGGCGAGCTCCACCTTCAAGACCTCGCCGACATCTTGCTTCCATTTCTTCTCGACGTCGGACAAGCCCGAGAATATGCTCCTAACCATGGGTCTCCCTTTGTATCAGGATAATTTGAACTTAGTCGTGCCATAGGCGAGGATCGACAGCCCGGCTAGCTTGATCACCAGGTAGAGCGTGTAGACAACGACGATCGAGACCCCGGAACTTTTGATGATGCTGTCCAGCGTGTTCCCGTTCACGAGCAAGCCGGCCCCGATGTAGATGAGGATCCCGAAGAAGATCAAGAAGGCCGTCTTTCGTAGGCCGGGAATCTTGATACCCAGGTAGAGGAACACGAGCGGGATAATGGCCGAGACGGCCATGGCGACGATCAAGATCTGCGAGAGTAATACGAAATCGGGTTTTTCGCTAACAGGGAAAAACAGGATGACGACGAGCCCCACGGCCATGATGATCTCGGGGATGTACTTGAGCTTCTTGCCCAGCACCTTGGTGTCCAGCGTATAGAGGACGGCCAAGTTTCCGATGTTGGATATCACCATCGCCAATTTCCAGAAATAGATGTTATATCCGACCACGTAAAGATCCATATCGAGATACGTGAGGAAAAAATCGAACGTCAGCGCAAGCGAGCGTGATATTGCCAAGCAGAGAAAGAGAATTATCACGGCCTTGAGGAAATAGAGCGCGACGATGCCTTGTTCTCGCCGTTTGGTATTAAACTTTGCGAGCAAGACGATTAGCAGCACCACCTTGAAGATGATGATCCCCAGGGTCAAGGACGCGAGGATCCATTGTTCGGGGGAGCCTGGTTGTATCATCATGTCTATCTACCCAACTTCACAAGTCGCATCCGGGGCTTATAAACGTGCAGCACGGCGACTCCTAGCTGTGATCCCGTCCAGTAACCGATCGACATAGTTGGACGACGAAAGAAAGAAGAAAAAGTCGGAGGGTTCGGAGCGTGATGCGAGCGCGATGCCGCTCCGATGCGGTATTGCTGCCCCCCCTTTCATTCTTGTTTTTTCGAGCGCTTTCGCAAGTACACATCGTATTCCACGCCAGGATCGACGAGGCCATTCTTGATGTAGACCCGTGGTATCCAGAAAATGTAGTCCTCGCCCATCTTCGCGGGCTTCCGCATGAACTTCACGACTCCTTTTTCCAATGTTAGCTCAGAATCTCCAAGCATGGTTTTCCCTCCGGTTGGTGTCATTTTTCATTCTATGGCTATGGATCGAGCATTCTATAGCTTGATATGGATTATCGACGTCGACAAAAACGGCCGATCAAGTTGCAATCGGCAACGACAGCCTAACGGGACCATGCAGGTATCAAGAGGTTCTCTCTGGAAATGACATGGCATCACATGCCACGAAGGGCCTCGATGGTTGCGTATTCGAGCATATAATCTTGATTCGTGGATTTTTGTCGCAATCAACAATCCTTGTGTAGTTCTATAGCTATGGATCAAGCTAATATCACCCAAAGCAAGTAATAAATAATGCTATAAGTACAGATAAGTAGCAGCATCGAGGGAACGCGTCCATGGTATTTTCCTTTTTGTGATATAACAGCGAGGACAAATTGACCACCAAGATTCCCCCGAAGGATGCCCCTATCCTCACTTTACCAATCTTCGTGGACACATGTCGATGCATTCCCGGACATCTTTTTATGGTCACGGGTCGACGTAACTAACGATAGAGCATTAATAGAACATATTCCATGGTCGAAGCATATGACCGACAAGTTGACCGGAATCACGAACAGCATCATCGAGCTTGACGTGGACAACATTAAGGGACTCGTGAAAGACGCCCTTGATGCCAGCATTCCTGCCAAGGATATCATGAAGGCCGCGACCAAGGGCATGGACGAGGTCGGCAAAAAATACGAGCAGAAGGAGTACTACCTCACTGAACTCGTCCTTGCTGGCGAGACAATGAAGGAAGCGTTAGAAATTCTCGCCCCTGCATTGAAAGTGGAGGGTTCGTCTTCGAGCAAGGGAAAGATCGTCCTGGCAACAGTCAAAGGTGACCAGCACGACATCGGCAAGAACATCCTCAAAAGTTTGCTCATGTCGAAAGGCTTCGAGATCCTGGATCTCGGCATGGACGTCGACGCGTCGAAAATCGTCGCCAAGGTCAAGGAATCAGGCGCCAAGGTCGTGGCTTTATCATCCTTGCTCACTATGACCGTCGAACAGATCACGGTCGTGGACGATGCCTTGAACGCCGCTGGCTTGCGCAAGAACGTCAAGCTCATCGTCGGCGGCGCCCCGCTCAACATGGCCCTCGCCAAGAAGCTCGGCGCCGACACGTACGCAGACGACGCGACCAGCGGAGTCAAGGAGATCGAGCGGCTGTTCTCGGCGCCGTGGCAATAGATTCGAGAAAGGCGAGCTCATGTACCCCGGAGACAGTCATAGACTATTTGTCTCATTCTCCTTAGTTCAATCATCACTCGCCAACTGATCTCGGCGAGTCGCATCTTTTATGGCTTTGCAATCCATGCTTGTATTATTTGGGAAAAACGAGTAAAGAGGGCGTGAGGTGGAAGAAGGTGCTCTCGCGCCGACCTCTACAATGGGTCTTCACGCTCGTCTTCTTCGCTAAAAAAGGCATCGATGTACTTCAATCGGTCTTCGGGTGGTACATACTTCAATCTATCAATGACCTCGTCGATCAAGTCATCTTCAAGCTCCAGCTCCTCGAACCGGCGCCATATCTCGGGGGCGATCGTCGTGACCTGCCCGCTCAAGGTGAAGGCATCCGGGTCGACGCCGCTTGCCGCCTTGTTGATTAGGGAGCGATATTCCTCGGTGATCGTGACGGGCGCCTCGCAAACCATGCATTTCCTCTCCGGCTCCAGCACGTTCGTGATGCACGCGAGGCAAAACACGGAGCCACACTTGTCGCATCGGTAACTGAAGCCCTCGATCTTCGTCTTGTGCACCTTACAATTCCTCACCACGATGCGCTCTGGTGGCAATGGAGCTTTTCCCCCGGGGCCGTCGACCTCCTCAACTATGCGCGGCTCGTCGTCCTTTGCCAGCTCCCCCGGTTCCTTGCCGGGCTCGTTCTTGTGCCGATCGGCGAAGTCGCGCAGTTCCTTGTTCCTCGGCATGATAGCGCTACAATCTGGTGCGCAAGCTAGACATGGCCCACGTGCGTGGAGTAGCAGAGTCGCTTATGAATGCGTATCATCTAAAAATGGGAATCCCAAGAAGGGTCTGGAAAAATCGGTAAAGTTGGAAAAACGGGTGTTACATGACGATGACGATCGCCTCGCCCTCGGTGACCTTTTCTCCGGCCTGGTTGAAGCAATCCGTCTGGATCCGGAGGAATTTCAACTCGCCGTTCTTTTTCGTGTATTTTTCCACGATCGTGGCCTTCGCAGTGATGGTGTCATTTATATAAACCGGCTTTACGAAGCGCACCGACTGCCCGCCATAGAGCGCTCCTGGGCCTGGCAGCTTCATACCGATCACGGCTGAGATAAGCCCGCTAGAAAAGCAGCCGTGGACGATGCGCTTCCCGAACCGGGTTTTTTTTGCGAATTCTTCGTTAATATGCATCGGATTGAAATCTCCCGTGATGCCCGCAAAAAATATGACGTCGGCTTCTGTCACGGTCTTGGTAACGGATGCAGTATCCCCGACGTTGAATTCCTCGTATTTCTTGACCTGGATGTCGTTTCCCATGGTTGTTCTTGCCGTGTTGGTGGTCTTCTTGATGAATAGTCTTCCAGCCCACATAAAGTCATTCGGAGGTGGCCAGCTGGTCACGAGAACCAGCGCTTGAATACTTGCTCATACCGTTCCTTCGTGAATTTCATCCCCTCGGCCACGACCTGGAGCACCTTGTCCCGCAGACCAAAAGGAATTTCTATTAGATCCTCGTATTCCCTTACCATTCGGAGCCTGTCCTCGATAAAACCGAGTTCTTGTGCGTGTACTTTCTTTGCCTTGTCCACGTCGTGATTATACGCGATTTTATAGATGTCGGGGGCGTTGGTGATGACGCCCCCTTCTGGTGGTCTTGCTTCTAGTAGCCAGGTGGTCTCCTCTACCCGGAGCGCGAACTCCTCACGGATGCTTTTCTCGATGTCCTTGAACCGCGGGTGCGTTTTTTTCCCGTAGACGAACATATCATCGAGCTCAAGGAAGCGATCGGAATGCTTCTGTATGGTGGCGTCGTGCATCCTTGTTGCGATGCATTCCTTGGCGCATTCGATCGTGATGTTCATCTGCTTTATACCCGTCCTTCTAGACGATTTCAAAAAAGCGATAGCTGCCAGGTCGATGAATGGATCGGCGATGATGCCGAGCAAGCCATCGGGGCGGAACACGCGCTTGATTATCTCCACGACTTGCTTCATACCGGAGTCGATCTCTGCGATCCAGTCTGCCTTGAGCAGCCTCGCGTTGGTCTCGACCTGGTCATTGGTAGCTGGATCTGGCATGGTCTCTCGCGCGGAGCCGGTCTGCAGAAGAGAACGATAGATAGGTTAAATCTTTTTTAAGGTCTTGGAAACTTCCGGTTGGAGCTGCAAGCACGACCGGATCCCCGAAAGGAGTATAGCGCAGATGGCCTCGATGGGCGTGAGTTGCTTGAAGCGCCTTGCGTACCTTGCCTGCGCTTGCTACATCGAAGATCTTTGTTGCCCGATGTCCCGATTGCCACGAGTAAAATGGTCGTCGTCGTCCTCACGCGACGACTCGAGCTACCTCATCGGGCGATATCAAGCCGGCTTGTAACGCGGTGGCGACGAGCACGCCGGCGAAGCCCGCGGCGCGCGCGACGCGGATATCCGAGACCGAACTCACGCCGCCCCCAAGATACAACGGGATGGTGGCTTTTGCCGCCAGCTTTTTTGCAATCGAGTTGATCCCCGTGCGGGCACCAACGGCTGACATGTCAAGGAAAATTATCGCGGCTGGCCCGAGGCGTTCAATAACCTGGAACGCTTCGTGGATTTTTAATCCAGCCAATTGCTTCGCCGGGGAGATCAGGGCCCCGTCCTTGACATCAAGGCTCACGATTGCCGCGTGCTTGCTTTGTTCGATGATGTTGGCGAGCAAGGAGAAGTTCGGGATTGATTCCGTGCCAAGGATAAGGTTCTTGATACCTATTGAAGCCAGTTCATGGAACTCGCCGATCGAGGAGATCCCTGCATCGATCATGAGATCTCCGTCGACGAGCGTAAGAGTTTCACGGTATAATACCTTGTTCGGCTTGCGCACCATGATGGCATCGAGGTCAGCGACATATAGATCGTGTAATCCGAAGATCTCCTTGTAACCCCGCACCAAAGAGATGAAATCCCCGTCATTGCACCAGCTGCAGTTGACCGGAGCGTAAGCGTCCCGATGCCCCTTGATGGCATGCACGGCGCGTCCGTTCTTGACGTCCACGACGGGAACGATGCGAAACGCGGCCATGAACCTCAAAGGATGCGCCGTGCAATTAAAAGTTCACGGCAGATTTTCTTCTCATGTCATTTGTTTAGATTCGTGGTGGCTATGAGCAAGAAAAGGGATGCGATCCTTGTATTAGAGCTCACCAGTGCGGGCGGAATGGGCTATGACAGGGAATGTATGGAATCTATCAGCATCGAGGGACTGGCAATGCTGGATGCGCTCGTCGCCGATGCGATAGATGGTGATTTCGAGCTTCACGCAATATTGCAAGATGGGATCAAGGTTCAAACGAGTATATCATCTGATTCCCGCGCGCACTGGCATTATACGGGTTCTGATGCCAGCGTGTATGATATGATCAAGGATCTCGCCCCGTGCGTTCATTATTGCTACATCGTGGCACCGGAATTCGGCAATTACCTTGAACAATACACGGCTTTGCTCGAATCTTATCATGTCGTCCTGCTTAGCCAACCTTCAACCGCCGTGCGTGCCGGGAGCGACAAGAAAGGATCTATCGTGCAGTTAGCGGCGGCAGGAGTCGATGTACCCGCCACCCAAGCGATGGACGAATTCATCGCTGCGCCCGCCATCCCCTACCCCGTGGTCGTCAAACCAAACCGCGGGGCAGGGAGCATCGGGGTGTTCCTGGCGCGAGATGAAACGGAGTTACAAGAAGCGATCACCGCCAACGATCGATTGTCATTCTCGCGTGACATGCTGATCGTCCAAGAACGAGTTATTGGCATGTCACTCAGTGCAAGCGCGATCGCCACGCAGAATGGCGTTGTCTTGCTTGGAATCAACGAGCAAGACATTGTTCTCTCGGCCGCGAGGTCCTCGGACTCGAAATACCAGGGTGGAATCGCCGGGCCACTGTATCCCGAGCTCGCAGTCGAGTGCGAGCGGGTGGCACGAGCGGCGGCGCGGTCATTCCATCTCGATGGGTATTTTGGCTTCGATTTCATCCTCGACAAGCGCGGGATTCCCATCGTGGTAGAGCTGAACCCCCGGCTCACCACGTCGTTCGTTGGCTTGAAGATGTTGCATCGCGAATCATTGTTGCGGTTCATCGCTGGAGAAAAAGCTGATAAACCGGCTACCATGCCTTGGATCCCGCAAAATGATTTTGCCGCATTCAAGGGCATCACGTTGCCAGGGCCTGCTTCCAATCTTGCCCACGAATATGATCGTTCCGCCGATTACCGCGTGATTCGGCTTGGAATGCCGAGCGGCGGCATCTCCGCCTTCATCGCTGCCAGAGGCCGAACTCGAACGGCAGCGATCGAGAACCTCGGGCGGCTTGATGCCTACCTACAAGGCGATAAAGACAAGTAGGTAAAGAAAGATCGCGATATAATGGGCGGGAAGCACGATAGATATTGATTTTTCCAGTTTCAAGCCCTTCTGGTACATCTGGAATATGACAAGGAAATACACGGTCACGAGCTGGGCGATCACGAGTAATGCCCCCGATATCACGTCAGGCACGTCCACGGACGCGGCTTTCAATCCGAAGATGGCGAGCTCGTAGATGAAAATGGGGAAGGAGCTTATGCCGCATCCTGCCAAGGACGTGGGGAAGTCAGCTTTCTTCTTAAAATTCGCGTAGCAAAGGCCCTCGATCAGCGCCCACATGACAAACCACGATATGACTGCCTGGATGATGAATGCAGGGACCTGAAGCAACGGGGCGAATAGGGGCGACGTGTGGACGACGAAGAAATAAAGGTAATTCTGGAAACCAAGAACAGCGCCGGACATGTAGAATGCCAGCGGAACCAGAAGGTATATCACGCGAAGGCGGGGCGTGCCATCGAACAGCTTCGCGAAGAGCGGACGGGCATCTAGATAGGTCAAATACCTCTGGAAATTGTGCGCCGCCTTGCCCTCCAGGTCCCGTGGCTTCACGGCACCGAGGTACGGCAAGTTATCTTGCATGAACCGGAGCGTCATCTCGCCAAGCTTGGTGAGGTAATACTTTTTGTCATCCTTCTGGAACACGAGCGGGGATAGGATGTTGAGATGGTGGTAAAGCGTGCCAGTACCGATATCGAGTTCGCTCTTGAATTCCGTGAACGTGCAAACGCCTTTTTCCCCGATCATCCTAAGGATCCTACGCCGGATCTCGTGATCGAGTGCCTCATAGAATTTTTTCTCGAGTTCCGAAGTGGCAGTTCTTATTGCAGCCGCGCTCCCCTCCGCGTTTTTATGATCTCTATTACCATTTCCCTCGAGACCCGGTTGGAAGATAAAGAGGCTCACCAGCTCCAAGACGGCCAGCACGATGCCCATGCCGCAAAGAAAATAGCCGACCTCGAGCGAGTTGAAGAAATCCACGTAAAAATTCGTCACCGTGAGGAATATAAATATGATAATGCTCGTGGCAACTGCTTGTAATACGAACCAGAGGATCTTGCGGGATTCTTGCAAGAGATAAAGTATAGTCAAGCCAATGTTCGCGACGGCAGCCGAGACGAGCAGCACAGCTCCCCACGGGATTGAATCAGCCATGGCCTGGTCAAAGGTCTTGGTCTTCGTCCACTCGAAGAATGTTGACGCAAGGATCAAGGCGCTGCCGGCGAGGTTAATCGAGCGAACCCCGTACGGCCGCTGCGTGCGTTGCCGCGGGGGAGCGTCCATGATCGATCGATGGTGAGCATCCGATTTATAAATTGCTCGCCAGGGAAACGTGGCTGAAATCTCATAAAAAAAAGGAAAAGGCGAAAATCAACGCTTTACTTGTCAAACGGGTACTTTTTCTGGGCCTTGAGCTTTTCCAGCTCCTCTTTCTCGAGCGTGTTGAAGGCAATTTTGCCGATCAAGGTCTTGGGAAGCGTCTCGCGGAATTCGATCTCCCGTGGCGACTCGTACTTGAGCAAGTTGGCCAACCCGTAGTCCTGGATTTTCTTGACCATTTCATCGCCAGCCTTTGACTTGTCCTTGAGGATGACGAATGCCTTGACTCGGGTCACTTGCTTCTCGTCCGGGACGCCAATGACGCACACGTCCTCGATGTCTGGCATCTTTCGGAGTATTTCCTCCACGTGTGTTGGGTACACGTTGATGCCACTAACCTTGAGCATGCGCTTGAGCCGGAGCTTGAAATAGAAGAACCCGTCCTTGTCCATGCTGCCGATATCGCCCGTATGGAGCCATATCCGCCCGTCCTCGTGCTTCTTGAGGGTATCCGCGGTTGCTTGGGGGTTGTTGAGATAGCCTTTCATGACGGCAGGTCCTGAGACGCAGATCTCGCCGTCCTCGCCACTCGGGGCCTCATCGATGGTTCCCGGCTTGCAGATCTTGGCGAGCATGTCAGGGAATGGTATCCCGATGCTGCCCTCCCGGTAATCCCCCAGTGGTGTCGCCATGATGGCGGTCACGGCCTCCGTGAGACCATAGCCTTCGAGCAAACTCGTGTTTCCGCCGCCAGCCTTGACCACCGCCTCGAACTTCTCCTTCGTCTTGCGTGGCAGCGTGTCTGCACCGCAGAACGTTGCTGTCAGGCAGGAGAGATCGGCGCCGCAAAAATCAGCGTTCGACGCCAGGGCCTCGAACAAGGTGGGCACGCCTACCATGAAGTTCGGTTTTTTTTTCTTGATCAGCTTGGCGACATCCTCGGGGGTGAACTGCGGGATCAAGATGGTCTTGCCACCGTTCATGAATGCAGCGTTCACGCAAACACCAAGCCCGAAACCGTGGAAAATTGGCAGTATCGCGAGAATCGAATTGCCCGGTACCATATTCCCCCAAACGCTCACTTGCATACCTTCAGAGATCATGTTCATGTTCGTGAGTTCAATGCCCTTGGGCTCGCCGGTCGTCCCGCCCGAGTACAAGATGATGGCGGTGTCGTCCGGCTTCATTTCAGCCTTACTTGCCTTGGGAGGATTTCCTTTCATCATGTCCCTCATCCAGATGACGCGATCGTCGGCTGGCACTTTCGGGATCTTCCGGCCCTTCGTTAACTTGAAGACGAGCTTGCCTATGCCGGGCAAGTAGTCCGGGATCGACGCGAGAATTAATTTCTGGACGGACGTCTCCTTGAGCACAGCGTTGAAGTTCTGGTAAAACGCGTCAAGCGTGAGTGCCCAGTTACTCTTGCTCAAGTTGAGATACATCTTGATCTGGGGCGGCGGGCTCAGCGGGTGGATCATCGATGCGATGCCACCGAGCTTATTCACCGCGTAAACTGCGATGATGCCTTGCGGGCTAGTGGGCATGCTGATGGTCATGATATCGCCTTTCTTGAAACCCGCAGCAGCGAGCCCGTCGGCGAACTTGTCGACGTCGGCGCCGAACTGCTGGTAGGTCGCAGATGCTATCGAGAAATCCCAAGCCGGCTCGTTTGCATATTTCTCGACAGATTGCATTAGCTTCTCGTACAGGCTTACTCGTGGGTAATCGATGTGTTCCGGAACGCCTTTCGGGTAGGCCTTCAACCAGGGCTTTGTCTCCGCGGCGTTCAGCACCTTCCCGGGGAACAATTCGCTCTTTTTCATTTCTTCGACCATTCACATCACTCTTGCATTAATCCCTCTCATAGGTCAATTGGATTAATGATACGGTGTAAGGTTGATTTCACGACATATAAGGCTTGATTCCCAGAATTAGAAGGTCGTGAACCGATCTTTTTCCACATGGTGAACGCTGCTGGCAATCTTGATAACGTCTGGAATCAATATTTACCTGGTACATCAACAATCAACGCGTGTTTTTTGATGAAAGTCCTCGCTTACTTCGATTCGAGTCATGATTTCCCCGAGGAAATCGCCATGGCCGCGGGTTTCGTCCCGGTAAAGATTCTAGGTGATGTAAAGGTGGATAACGCCCCCGCGGATCAATATCTCCAGAACTTCTTGTGCCCCGCGGCGCGCAGCATGCTAACAGATGCACTGGCTCATTCAGGAAACTGGGATGGCATCGTCATTGCACATGGCTGCGACATCACCCACCGCGGTTTTGATATCTGGAAGAAACACGTCAAGATCCCGTTCATCCACTGGCTCAACGTGCCGATGGTCTACGGCACGGCGTCCGCGGCAGCCTTCTTCAAGAAGGAGATGGAAGTGTTGATCAAGGCACTAGAAAGGCAATTCAAGGTTTCCATCTCGAATGACAAGCTGAAGGCCGCCATCAAGGAATCAAACGATGTCAAGGCGCGATTGCAGCAGCTATCCGCCCTGCGCGCCACGAAAGACGTCCCGAACCGGGATTACTTCGACGCGTGCGTGAAGGCGGTGACGCTGGCCAAGGCAGACGTGGTCAAGGCGCTCGACGCAACCCTGAAGGATTGGTCGGCGCGCCCGGCATTCCCCGCGGGAAAGAAGAGGGTCGTTCTCACGGGATCCGATATCACGTATCCCGAATTTATGGACACGCTGGATGCAGCCAACATCCGCGCCGTGCGGGATGACTTGTCCATCGGCGAGCGGTACTACGCCACGCTCATCCCCGAGAAGAATGACCCGCTCGACGCGCTCGTCGCGTACAAGTTTGCCATGCCCCGCCCGTCGACCAAGAACCCGCCGGATTCCCGCACCGAATATCTCATCAATGCGCTGAAGGATGGCGGGCTCGACACGGTCATATCCCAGAACGTGAAGTTCTGCGAGCCATACTTGTTCGACACGGTTCATATCGAGAAAACCATCAAGGCAAAGGGCTACAAGTACATCCACATCGAGCGCGAGTTTAGCCCCGTGAAAGACGCACAAGCGATCAACCGGCTCGAGGCATTCCTTGAAATCGGAGGCGCGAAAGCATGACCGAAAGTGAACCAGGAGCAGCCAAGACATCGACGGTGACGCGGGTTGACCGGCTCCCATCGACCAAGATGCTCAACAAGATCATCCCGAATTATTTACTGAAGTCGAAGCTCATGTCCATGCTGCCGTGGAAGAAAACAGCGTGGGTGACGGCAGGGTTCCCGGTCGAGGTGTGTTACATGTTTGACATCTTCCCCATGCATCCGGAGAACGCCGCGTGCGTGTCCGGTACCCAGAAGGTGTCGCAAGAGCTGATAGAGTACGCCGAGAGCCTCGGGTTCTCCCGGGACCTGTGCTCGTACTTCAAGACCAACATCGGCGCGGTCGAGAAGAAGGTCGGACTCACGAAGGGTGGCATCGGCAAGCCCACGTTCTGCGCCAGTACGAACACGATCTGCGACACGCACGTGAAATGGTTCCAGATCCAGGCCCGGAAGTTCGGTGTCCCTTATTTCTGCTTCGACATCCCCAGCGCGGTGAGCGGCACCGATGACCCGCGCATGGACGAGTACATCGACTACGTCGTCGCCCAGTACAAGGACTTCGTCGACTTCGTTGGGAATGTGACTGGTAAAAAATTCTCCGAGCAGAAGTTCTTCTCGGTCCTCCAGAAATCCGACCGTCTCTGCGAGCTCTGGCACGAGATCTATGAATATCGCAAGCTCATCCCTACACCAGTTGCTTTTCAAGATACCTTGGCAGCAATCTTCCCGATGGTTATCTTGCCCGGGCTCGACACAGGTATCAAGTTTTACGAGGCCTTGCTCAAGGACATCAAGGATCGAGTGGCACATGGCGTGGGGGCACTCACCAAGGATCAAGAAAAATACCGCGTGCTCTTCGAGGGCATCCCGATGTGGTACAAGATCAAGTTTTTCCACGAGCTCGCCAACTACGGCGCCATCATCACGTACGAGCCCTACACGTACTCGTTCGGCCCGCGCAAGCAGCTCGGCTTGTCTTACGAGAAAACCCTCCGGGAACTCGCGCGCATGATGATCAACGTGCCGTACAGTTACTCGCTCGAAAAGCGCATCGTCTACTTCGAAAAGATCATCGACGAGTACAAGCTGGACGGCATCATCTTGCACTCGAACTTGTCGTGCAGGCCGTCGTGCACGGGGATGATCGATCTCAAGAACGCCATACAGAACGATAAAGGCATCCCGGTCTGGCTGATGGATTGCGACATGGACGATCCACGTGCCTATGCCGAGGAACCCATGAAAAACCGAATGGAATCGTTCGTGGAGCTCATGGCACAGAATAAAAAGAAGTAGAAAAAGATATCCTTGTTTTTCCTTTATCCCTTGTATTCTCGTTGGTCAAGGCCTTTCTTCTTGTACGCCTGGCCGAGTTCGTAGTAAATTGTCGCCCCGATGGCTTCCGGCGTCGTGTCCTTGGCCTCGAGCTTCCCCTTGACCTCGGCCGGGGCGCCCATGACCTTGGAAAAGGCCTCGACATCCTTGGTCACGAGGGCGCCCGAGCCGATGATGCAGCCCTTGCCGACACTCTTTTTCATCATCTTGATGGAGCCGATACCCACGAGGCAATTGCTGCCGATGTCACCTGGACCATGCACGATCGCGCCGTGGCCCATGAGCACGTCGTCACCGATAGTTATGCTCGTACCGGCCTCCGAGTGCACCACACAGTTGTCCTGGATGGAGCATCGCTTGCCAATGCGTATTTTGCACATGTCGCCGCGGATGACGGCGCCGGGCCAGACGTTCGTGCCCTCGTCGATCTCGACGTCGCCGATGATCGTCGCCCCGGGCGCGATGAACGCGGATTCGTGTATCCGGGGCATGTCGCCTTTCTGGTTCGGAAAAATCATGTCTCTTTACCCGATTTAGTCTTTTACTGCAAGGTTTATTTTGTAACCAAGCAAGATCACCAATTAACACTTTCCAATTGGATGATACGAAGCATGATACTCAAGGGAAAGAATGTCGTCATTACCGGCGGTGGCCGGGGAATCGGCCGCGCGGTCGCCATCGCGTGCGCCAAGGAAGGCGCCAACATGGGCCTGTTCGCTCTCGAAGCTGACGAGCTCGAGGCTACCAAGAAGGATATCGAAAATCTCGGGACTGGCAGCAAGGTCGTCGTGAAGGCTGGCGACATCACCAAGTATGAGGACGTCGAGAAGGCATTCAAGGAGATGAACCAGGATCTTGGCCCATTCAATGGCGTGATCGCCAATGCCGGGACCTACTGGAAGAAGGAAACCCACGAGCTGGATCCCGCCACGTTTAGCCGCGTGATGAACGTCAACGTGCTCGGCGTGTTCTACACGTTCAAGGCCGCCTATGGACTCATGAAGAAGGACGACAAGGCCGACCGGGCGCGGTTCATCATCACGGGGAGCGCCATTTACCCGAACGCAGAAACGATGCCGAAGTATGCTTGCTACGCGGCATCGAAATGGGCGGTCGCCGGCTTCCAGAAATCGATAGCGACGGAATATGCCAAGGAAAACATCTCGTTCGCTATGGTATTGCCCACGATGGTCGACACGAAGCTGCTGCGGGGGAAGAACGCGGGCGACGGGCAGAAGCCACCGACCGTGCTGGCCCCGGAGGAGCTGGGCGTGTACTACGTGTTCTTGCTGTCGGGCGAGGCGAACAAGCTGTCCGACGTCTACATCGACGTGATGGAGATGCAATCCGTCCGGAAGTTCGTCCAGGAAACACCTGCAGACAAAAAGGCTTCCTGGGACGTGTTCAAGGAGTATTTCGAGCAGAAGGAGCAAGGCCTCGCGCAGAACACGCGCAAGCTTCGCAAGCTCACGGAATTCTTCCTCACCCACAACTAATTGCAGACGTGAAAAGGAAAATGACAATAACGACCCTCGGGTTCATCGGTGCCGGCAACATGGGCACGGCGATGATAAAGGGATTGATCAACAAGGGCATCGTCAAGGCGGCCAAGATCAACGCGTTCGACACGAGCAAGGCCGCGCTGGATGCCATCAAGGCCGATGCGGGCGTCAACACGGCCTTCGCGTCGAACGTTGAACTCGTCAAGGCGTCCGACATCATTGTAATGGCGGTGAAGCCGCAGGTGCTCAAGGACGTCCTTGCCGAGATCGCGGGGGCGCTCGACGGCAAGAAACCGATGATCTCCATCGTCGCAGGGGTGCCGATGGCCTTCTACGACAAGGTTACCGGGAAGAAATTCCCGCTGGCGCGGTGCATGCCCAACACGCCGGCGCTCATCAACGCGGGGGTGACGGCGGTCGCGTTCAGCGAGCTGGCAAGTGCCGATTTCAAGGAGGATGCCAAGAAGATCCTGGGCGCGATCGGCAACGTGCACGAGGTCGCGGAGAAACTGCTCGATGCGGTTACCGGATTATCCGGCAGCGGGCCGGCATACGTGTTCTACATCATCGACGGGCTCATCGACGGGGGCGTGCGCATGGGCTTGCCACGTGACCTCGCCCGGGCGCTCGTGCTCGACACGGTCCTGGGCTCGACGCGGCTCGTGCAAGAGACCGGGAAGCATCCCATGGTGCTCAAGGACCAGGTCACGTCGCCGGGCGGGACGACGGTCGATGGATTGCAAGCTCTCGAGGACGGCAACTTGCGCGGCACGCTCGCCCGCGCGGTCGAGGCGGCGACAACGAAGTCCAAGAAGCTGGCCGATGCAATGCTACAGTGATCTCCTCTTCTTTTTTCAAAAAAACCGGTGTGATCACCATTCAAGGTGAAGAAACACGCCAAGTTACATGGCAAGTTCGGCGTGATGTGCCGAGAAAATCACGAAATGAAGGACTAGATTTCAAAGCTCCTAGATCTCGTACACCCTTCTTGGATATATCATGAAATCGCCGTCCTTCTCCTGATACGTGGCGAGGCAGCGGTAATCGAGGCGGAGGCCAGCCCGGTGAAGGAACTTCGTGATGTACTGCTTGATGTCACGCTTCGAGACTTGCTTGGTGAGGGTCAACGATAGCATGTTCTTCGAGCGCACGACCTCGTCGAGCCCCTTGGCCTTCGGGATGCGCTCTTCCAGATAGCGGGCGAGGTTGTCGATCTCCTTGTCGTGGTTGAAGCTGAGCTGTTCCGCGTTGATCGTGATGGGATCGATCTTCTGGTCGGCTCCTTTCTTCTTTGCCATGGTGATGAACCTTGGTCTGAATCGAGGGACAGAATGAAGGGAACCTTTAAAATCTATTCTCACGCCATGGCGACGGGATTTACGCGGAGCCGGCGCGGATTTTCGCGAGCGCGCCCTGGAGCTCGGCTATCTTCCGGTCGAAGTAGCTCGCGCCGATCGCGTGGTGGCCGGGGCTCAAGAATTGCATGCTCTTGAGGACATCGAGAAACCTCCGCTTGCGCTGCTGCCGGGTGATGTTCCTCGTGAGCAAGTGCACGTTCATGTCCCGCGTACCGATGAAGAAGGGGCAAGAGCCGCCGAGCAAGGATTCTTGCGACGGGACCGCGTCAATCTTCCGCTGGACATCGTCGGGCATCTTGCCCTCGTGGATCGCGAAGAGCATGGCGAGTATCTTGAGCTGGACGGGCGTGTACTCGACGTTGCCGAGGCGCTGGTTCGCGCGGACGAGTTCGGCCATTTTCCCGTCATGGAACTCGGTGACGACGCAGATCCGAACCGGGTGGACGTACCCCTCCGCCACGTAGTGCATGCAATTGAACGTGGCCTCGGGCGACGCGTGATTGAAGCAAGCGGGGCATTGCTTCGCGCGGATCCGGTCCAGCACTTGTCGCCCGGGCACGAGCGGCTGCGCGAAGAGGTCGCCGCTGTAGCCGTCGATCAAGAACGATTGACCGCCTTTCTCGGTCGTGATGAAGCCTTGCTTCACCTGGATCGGATATCGGCTCGTTTCCCGGACGTGCCGGAGGAACTCGGAAGTTCGCATCATCAAGCGAGGCATGCTCGCCCGGATTTAAAAATGATCGGCTTTAAGATCTCGTATTCATGGGTTGCCCACGCTTTTCCCACGAGGCAAGCCCGTAGCTAGCCTTAATTGCTTGTTTCGAACCGAGAATGGCCCTCCTACCCGAATGTATGAAAGAAAACATGCATTCGGGGGTAAGCCCCATCCATATCCCGTCCTTGCAAGGTTTTTGTCGATCCACGATGCTGGCATTCTCGCGCGCATGAATATACAAGTCGGGGACGAGGGCAAATCTCCTAAAAAAAAGCTCGCCTATTGCGATTAAGTTTTTAATGTCATGGAACCACATAGTATGTAGATAGGTCATCGTGGATCGTCATTAACGCGGGGGGCTCAGTGTGTTCCGCGCGTTAAAAAAATTGGCGGTTTTCGAATAGGCGAGAAGAATATTCGCGGAAAATAGGTGAACATGTCACGGTTAGGGTAAGTGACAATAAAGTATTCATCAAGATACTTTATTGGGGAAGTGCAGCGTCCGGCAAAACGACCGCAGTGGACACGCTGTACCACTTGACCGAAACGCAGAAACTCGACGTCGTTCCGACCGGGAATCTCGTGAAAATCGCCATGGCATCTGGTAGCACCCTGTACTTCGA
>JAUQYZ010000036.1 GCA_030587475.1 Candidatus Sigynarchaeum calidifontis | reverse complement strand
GGAATGCAATCAAGCAATTTTCATTTTCAGCGGGCCGAGCGCCTCGACTTGATCCGTGAACGACTTGACGAGTTCGGAAAACCGCTTCCCTTCCGATGCAGAGACCCAGTCCAGCTTGAAGCGCCGCGGATCCACGCCGATCGCCTCCAACAGTTGCGGGACCATCGCCATGCGGCTTTTCGTGTACTGGTTGCCACTGATGTAGTGGCAATCCCCGATGTGGCAGCCCGTGACGAGCACTGCATCCGCCCCGTGCGCGAATCCTTCTAACACCATCTCCGGATGGACGCGTCCGCTGCACATGACCCGCAAGATACGGATGGAAGGTGGATATTGGAATCGAGAAACGCCTGCAAGGTCGGCTCCAGCGTACGAGCACCAGTTGCACGCGAAGGTGAGGATTCTCGGTTGCCATTCCCCCGGGGCGCTGGTGTTCTTTGTCTCATCCTTCTCCCGGTGATTTTCAGCCTTGTTCCCTGCAGCCGTTGCCCCTGCATTCACGCGGAATCGCCTCCGTTGCCGTTTGCAGGAACGGGTTGGGGAATGCAGCATGTGCACCCCTCATTATCGAACAAAGCTTTGATCATGCTCAAGACTTGCGCATTCTTGAAGTGTCGCTGGTCTATTGCCTTCGTGGGGCAGTTAGCCACGCAAGTACCGCATCCTTTGCACATTGCCTCTATAACGTGAGATTTATAGACGGTTACGGGCTCCATGTCGATGACGGAAGTACACGGGACCATCTCGATGGCCTTATACGGGCAGACATTCTCGCACTTCCGGCACCCGATGCACATGGACTCGTCGACCTCCGCCGTTATCCCTTCAGCTTCGACATAGCCTTTTGCGAGCAGGCCGATCGCCCGTCCTGAGGCTGCGATACCTTGCAAAACGACATCCTCGAGAGCTTTTGGCCATTGTGCCCCGCCAGCAACGAAGATTCCATCCGTCGCGAAGTCCACGGGCCGCAGCTTCACGTGTGCTTCGAGCATGAAGCCGTCTTGGGTCACGGGGACCTTGAGCTGCATGGCGAGGTCTTTCGTGCCGGCGGCCGACTTGTACGGGGTGGCCAGCACGACCGCGTCGAGGGCCAGGTCCAGCTGCTCGCTCGAGTTCCGCTCCTTGAAGGAAACGTGCAGCTCGTTCCCCGCCACCTTGATATCAGGATACTCGGACGGGTCGTACCGGGCAACACCAGCATATCGCTGCACCTCCTGAAAAAGGGCCTCGTTTTCCACGTCCCCGCTGAGATTCATACCGCGTTGCATGATGTAGATGCTAGCTTCGGGCTCGAGTTGCCTTATGAGCTTAGCTTGTTTGAGGGTGATCTTGCAGCATATCCCGGAACAGTTCGGGAAATCAGAAACAATGCCTCCATCGTGGCGTTGACCTGAACATTGAATGAAACCGACACGCTTGATGCCATCGAGCTTGCCCTCGTCGAGCACGTGCTCGAATTGCTCTTGGGTGAAGATGCGTGGCGAAATCGCCCTCGTCGAGATGGCGATGTTTGGATCCTGGGTAACGCCGGTGGCGACGATGATGCCGCCGATTTCGGCCTCGTCTACCTTGCCGTCGTGCGCGATCTTGACCTTGTAATTGCCAACGAAGCCTGATACGTCTTCAACGCGTGATTTTAAGTAGATCCTTACACGAGGATTCTTCCCGAGTTGGTGGATTATCCCCTCTATGCGGTCAATCGTTATTTTTTCGTCGGTGAGCAGTAATTTGCGGGTAAACTTGTTAGTCGCCCCGCCAAGCACGGCCTCCTTTTCAACGAGAAACACGTCGAAATCCTGGCTTGCAAGGTTTTCCGCGGCGAACAAGCCGGCCGGGCCGCCACCGATAACGAGCACGGACTTGGTGACTTTTATTTGTTTTTTCTGTTGTGGGCCGAGTTCCCGCACCTTGCCGATGCTCATCTTGATGAGCTCGATGGCCTTCTCCGTCGCGGCTTGTGGCTCGTTCATGTGCACCCAAGACGCGTGCTCCCGGATGTTGACGAGGTCGAACAAGTACGGGTTCAAGCCCGCTTCCTGGAGCGTGCCCCGGAACAGCGCCTCGTGCGTCCTGGGGGTACAAGACGCGACGATGAACCGGTTCAAGTTGTGCTCGGTTATCATGTTCTTGATCGTGACTTGAGAATCGGAGCTGCACGTATAATTGTTGTGATCGGCAACAACGACGTTGGGCACCCTGGCGATCTCCTTGGCCACGCGCTCGCAGTCGATCGTGCGCCCGATGTTGATGCCGCAATGGCACACCATGACGCCGATTCGCGGCTCGTCCGTGCTCGTGACTTTTTTCTCCTTGGGCAGATTCGGGGAGACGATGCGGGAAAACCGGGCAGCGTTTAGACGCCGCGAGATCTTCGCTGCAGCCGCGCTGCCGGACACGACCGACAACGGAATATCCATGGGCTTGATATCGAACCCTGCCAGGTAGACGCCCTTCGATTCCAGGTCTTCGATAACCGGGTTATCGAAATACCCGTACTTGTTCAAGCCGATGCCAAGCACCTTCGAGATCGCTTGCGTGTTCGGAACGAGACCGGTTGCAAGGATGACCAGGTCGACGCGCAGCTCAGCAGGCTCGCCCGTGATGTCATTTTCAAACTCCACGGCGAGATCTGGCGAGTCCTTGAAATCATGGACGCGTGAAACGCGCCCAGGCAAAAATTTAACACCGTACTCGTTCCTGGAGCGCAAGAAATACTCGTGGAAGCCTTTCGCGCACGCCCTGTTCTCTGGATTGAAGATGAAACACTCGACGTGGGGGTCGTGTTCCTTGGTAATCTGCGCCTCCTTCATCGCGTACATGCAACAGACCGACGAGCAATACTCGAGCTCGCCGGGGCGCTTCGACCTGGAGCCGACACATTGGATAAATGCGATGCGACTCGCGTGTTTCTTGTTTGAACGCTTGATGATCTCGCCGCCGGTCGGCCCGCTCGCGCACATGAGCCGCTCGAACTGGATGCTGCAAAGCACGTCGGGATGGTGGCCGAAAAACCGTGGAAACCGCTTGGGTTCCATCGGGGTGCAGCCCGTGGCAAACACGATGCCTCCGACGATGAGCTCGATGGACTGGATGCTAAAGTCGTAAGTGATGGCATTCGCGGGGCAAGCAGCTTGGCATTTTCCGCATGCATTGTGCTTTGCCTTCAAGCACCGGTCCTTCTCGATGGCATACACGGGAGGAACGGCCGACGGGAATGGAATATTGACTGCCTTGCGGCGCGCGAGGCCGGCATCGAACCAAGTGATGGGTTCATCGTATTGGATGGGACAAACCTTGTTGCACTCGCCACAATTCTTGCAAGCTGCTTCGTTGATGCCCATGTTACGTTTTTCGAGCTTGACCTTGATATTTCCATCTGGAAGGTATTCCACCGACCGGAGATCTGTATTTTGATAGAGCGTGATGTTCGGGTCCCGGTACACCTCGACCATCTTGGGCGCGAGGATGCAGAGAGAGCAATCGTTCGTGGGAAAGGTTTTATCCAGTTGGGCCATGATACCACCGATGGTTTTCCCTTTTTCGACTGCGGTGACGTGAAATCCGAGGCGTGTTAGGTCGAGACTCGCTTGAATCCCCGCGACACCCATTCCTACGATCAATACCTCGCCAGATTTAGGTACATTGCTATTGGGTTTAGCGGACATGTTCCTCGCGTTTTTCATTCTTGAATTCGTTGATTGCGCCAATTGGAAGGCATAAAGACTGGATTGTCATAAACCATCCGCCCGATCGTGAATACAACACGACGAGCTGGATCTTTACACGTTTTTCTTCTATGCGTAACTGTTTTATGTCCAATAAAAACATTCAAGTCCAGATTTTATAAGAATCACGAGCATTAAATAGAAGGACTTCAAGTTTCGACCTTGATCGTGTTCGGCCCAAGGGCAGAGATCTCGCTGGTTATTTCAGTTACGAGTTCTGAGAATTTTTTGCCCTCGTAAGCGAATATATAGCCGATTTTCAGACGTCGATGATCAATACCAAGACTTTCAAGTAACTTGCCCATTGCCATCATTCGATCCGTTGCCAACTGGTTCCCGTGCAAGTAATGACAATCTCCGACGTTACAACCAACGACGAGTACCCCGTCTGCACCGCGCGCAAATGCTTCGAGTACGAGGTCAGCATGGATCCTACCGATGCACATCACCTTGACGAGGCGTATAGACGCGGGATACTGCGCGTGCGTGAGTCCGGCGACATCAATTCCAGCATACGAGCACCAATTGCAGCAGAATGCAAGAATTTTCGGTTTATATTGATTTTTGCTCATATGACATCCTTTTGACTCTCGATTTTCGCCGGGTTAAAAACCGGAAATAATACCTTGATCATTCCCGAAAGTTGATCTGTCCTCAAGTTCACCTGGTCCACCGCGTGTGTTGGACATTGACCCACGCACGTTCCACAGCCTTTGCAGAGCACCTCATTCACACGTGCTTTGAGTATGCTTATAACTTGCCCCTCGATCTCGCGCGGCACGCTGACCATGTCGATGGCATCGAACGGGCAAGCTTCGTAGCATTTCTTGCAACCGATGCAAACGTTCTCGTCCACGCTTGCGACCGTGCCCTCGATCTCCACGTATCCACGCGTCAAGAACGCGCTGGCACGCGCGGCCGACGCGAGCCCGTGCGAGACCGCGTCGATCATCGTTTTCGGCCAATGGGCATCCCCGGCGAGGAACATGCCATCAACGACGAAATCATTGGGCCGGAACTTCACGTGTGCCTCGAGGAAGAACCCGGCTTGCATCACGGGCACCTTGAGCAAGGCGCCGAGTTCTTGGGTGCCTGGAGCTGATCGGTAGGGCGTGGCGAGGATCACGGCATCGAGGTCGATGTCGAGCTGCTCGCCGATGTTACGCTCCTTGAACGAGACGCGAACCTTATCGCCCGCGGCAACTATCTTGGGGTATTGCTCGGGGGAATAGCGTTCGATGGCGGCGAAGGTTTGTACCCGGTGGTGGACATCCTCGTAGTATACTTCGCCCGAGAGTTGCATGCCGCGCTGGATGATATGAATCTCGGCATCGGGCACCAGATCCTTGATCTTGATGGCTTGCTTGAGCGTGATCTTGCAGCAGATGCCAGAGCAGTTCTTAAAATCGGGCTTGATGTTACCATCGGCCCGCTGGTTCGTGCACTGTATAAAGGCGAATTTCTTCATGCCTTGAAGGTCGCCCTTGATGAGCAAGTGCTCGAACTGTTCCTGGTTGAACACGCGGGCAGATTTCCCTTGAACCACGTTATCGTAGTTAGGATCTTGCGACGCTCCTGTAGCAACGATGATACAGCCAACGCGAATGTTTTTTTCTACACCGGCCGAATCAATCCGTACCTGGAAATTGCCAACAAAGCCGGACACGTCGACAACTCTTGATTTCGTGAGCACTTCGATGTTCTTGTTCTTGGGGAACCGGGCGACGATGGCCTCGATCTTGTCGAGGATGACTTGCTCGTCATCGAACAAGAACTTCCGGGAGATCTTGTTCGTTGCTCCGCCGAGCTTGTCCTCCCGCTCGACGAGGTAAACCTTTATGTCCTGGTTCGCGATGTTGTCCGCGGCGAAGATGCCGGATGGCCCGCCGCCGATCACGAGCACAGTCTTCGTCATGGGTACCTTCTTGTTTTCTTGATACGTGAGCTCGCGGTTTTTCGCGATTCCCATTGCCAGGAGATCGATGACCTTCTTCGTAGCGGCTTCCGGCTCGTGCTGATGGACCCACGCGGCTTGCTCCCTGATGTTGACTATCTCGAGCAGGTTGGGATCTAACTTCGCCTCCTTCACGGCCTCGATAAAGATGGACCCATACGTCCTGGGCGAGCACGCACCGACCACGATGCGATTAAGGCGGTTTTCCTTGACCATCCTGGTGAGGAAGGATCGAGACTCTGCACACGTGTCAAACACGCGGGCCTCGGCGGCAATAACGCCGGGAATGTTCCGGATCGCGCTAACGATGGATTCATTGTTCAACACCCTCGCGGATTCCTTGTCGCACTGGCACGCGAGCACGCCAATGCGAGGCGTCCCGAAGAGCTTGATCTCGTCGACGACCTCGCCCGGTTCTTGCTGCTTTGCCTTGAGCGTGTGGAACAAGCGACGGGAAACCTTGGCGACCGCCGCGTCGGCGGTGATGACCGACGACGGGATGTCCATCGGGTGCATGCAGAAGCCGGCGAAATAGATGCCTTTTTGCTCCAGGTCCTCGACGACCGGCTTGTCGAAATAATGGTACTTGTTCAAGGGGATGCCCAGGATCTGCGAGACGCCGTCGACGTTCGGGATCAATGCGGTCGAGAGGACGACGAGATCGACGGATTTGGACTTGATCTCGCCAGCATCGACGTCCTCGTACTCGACTAGCAGGTCATCTGTCTTGACATCAGGACGCACGCTGGCAACGCGGCCTTGAATGAACTTGACACCGTGATCTCGCTTGGCGCGGATATAATACTCGTGAAAGCCTTTCAGATAAGCACGGTTTTCGACATTGAAGATGTATGTCTCGCACGATGGATCCTTCTCCTTGGCCATGTCGGCTTCCTTGATCGCGTACATGCAACACACGGTGCTGCAGTACGGCATGCCGCCGGGACGCGTGTTCCTGGACCCGACGCATTGGATGAAGGCGATGCGCTTGGCGGGCTTGTGGTTGGATAATTTGATGATCGCGCCCTTGGTCGGGCCGTTCTCGCTGGCAAGCCGCTCGAACTGGAGGCCGTTCAAGACGTCGGGATGGTGCCCGAGAAACTTGTCGTAGTCGAACGGGTGTGCCTGGTTAGCACCCGTGGCGAAAATGATCGCCCCGACCGTGAACTCGTGCAGCTCCTTCTTGAACTCGAACGTGACGGCGCTCGTCGGGCAGATGTCCCTGCATTTCCCGCAGAGGCCGTTTTGCACGTAGATGCACCGGTCTTTCTCTATCGAGTGCGTGGGAGGCACGGCACCCGGGAAGGGCGTGTTCACCGCACGTCGCGTGCCGAGACCCGCGTCGAACCAGTTTATGTCCTCGTCGAACCGGACGGGGCATATTTCATAGCATGCACCACAGTTATTGCACCGCTCCTCGTCGATGCCGAGGATTTGCTTCTCGATCGTGACGCGGATGTTTCCCTCGTCGAGATAATTGATGGCCGAGACCGTGGAATTCTGGTATATCTTCACGCTTGCGTTATTGTATGTTTGAGTGAGCATGTGGCACTTGCCGCAGGCACCGTGCTGCATCTGCAAGCATTTTTTTCCCCAGGCGTCTTGAATAGAATAGAGCGCGTTAATACCGGCACAATCATGCGTGGCATATGTCTTATCGAGCTTCGCGATGAGACCGCCAATGTTCTTGTTACGTTCGACGAGGATCACCTTTGCACCAAGCTGTGAAAGGTCCAGGCTCGCCTGGATACCGGCCGCCCCGCTGCCAACCACGAGTACCGAGTCGGAGATGTTGTAGTAATCATCCGAGGGTAGGGGATTTTTCTTGGATGGTTTCGACATCTTGACCCACGTTCATCCTGGATTCATTGCTTGCTGTTGAAATGGAATAGCCGCGTTCCCAAGAACGTGCCAAGTTCTATAACTTGTAAAGGCTTCACCAATTGGTTGTCCTTGGAAGGTTGGAGCGACGCGAGGGCGCATGAATAATGTGACACGCAAGAGGGACACGTGGTCACTAGCACGTCAACGCCGAGGTCGCGGGCCTCCTTGAGGCGTTCGTGCCTCAAGTATAACGACCCGTCATCGCATCCGATGAATGCAGTGACCCCACAGCAAGGGGCGAGTTCCTTTTCGTCCCTGAAATTCACGAGCTTGACCCCGGGCACGTTCTCCAGGATCGTCCGCGGCGAATCGAAGACCTTGCTCCTCCGACCGAGCTTGCACGGGTCGTGGTATGCTGCTTGGATCTCGACGTCGAGGTACGCCTGGTAACGCAGTTTCTCGACGAAGCCCTTTTCCACGAGGAAGTCCGTCCAGAAAACGATTTCAGCTGCCATTGAACCGAGATACTTCGGGTATAGGTGCTTCATCGCGTGGTAATCCTCCGGATTAGCCACGACGAGCGTTTCAACGCCTATCTTCTCGATCACGTCGCGGTTGTATTGTGCCAACGAGATGAAGGTTGCCTCGTCGCCGCCGTAGTAAACATCGTGCCCGCTGTCCTTGATTCCAGCCGGGATAGCCGGTTCGACGCCGACCAGATTCATTGCCTCGAGAATAGCTCGCAAGCCAGTGACGAAGTTCAAGTCGTAATTGTACATTAAATTGTCCCAGATAGGCATCAAGCCAGTGTAGAGTGCTATCTTGCCTTTTTCAGAAAATTTTTGATGGTTGAGGGGCCATTTGTTCGCGATTGGTGGGACAGGGGATGCAGCTTGTATTTTTTGGGCGAGGTTGAATATACGGCGATGGCCTGTCTTCGTTGCAGGTGGTGCGTTGTTGTTTTTGAGCGAATGGAGACGTGCGAGCAGGACCATGCTCGGGATATCGATGCTCATCGGGCAAACCTGGCATGACGAGCAGTTCCTGCAACCCCATATGGTCTTATCCTTCGATACGGCGTCGATACCGCTGTTCACCGCGGCGAGGATAAAGCCTCGTGGATTGAACTGGTTTATCCGGAACGCTGGACACACGGACGTGCATTTCGAACACTGATAACAAAGAAGCGTGCGTTTTTGCAAAGTTGCATAGTCTTTCTGGAGACTGGCTTGAACCGCGGATGGAATCTCGGTCATTTTGCTTCATTCACCCCGTTTTTGCCCTATCCACTTTCATCCGGGCTTGTTTCGTTACTTCCTTCACGTTCACGACTCCCGCGTCATCCATGAATCCTGCAATCCGCGCGCGGTCGACGATCTCGAGTCCTTTCTTCGTGCGCGCGATGACGGTCGTCGCGCCCTCATTGGAACCGATGTTCCCGCACGAGATATCGGCATCATGCGACGTGAGATCCTTGCACCAGGCGCATCCCTCGTTCACCAGGTCGTCGTAATCCTTGGATTTAACGGTCACGACCTTTCCACTCGTGAGAGTGATGGTCATGTCCCCGAGAATCCGGATCTTTTTGATTTCATCGAGCTTGATCTTGAGCCTTTTAGTGAGGAACTCTTGAAAACGGATCCAGTTGTAGTTCTTGAAGCAAAACAAGCCGATCTTGACCTTGATGAGATTCGCCGGGAAGATGCCGAGGTTCTGCACCTTCGTGAGGCCCGATATTTGGCAAGGCAAGCCAACGACCGCGATGCGGAGGTCATCGATCTTCTTGACGCCATACTTGGCGACTTCCGCAGGTGGGAGATCCTTGAGCGAGGTGATGGCATTGAACACGGGGTTGGTCGCGTACTTGCTCCCGGCCGCCTCAATGATTTCCTCGCGCTTGTTCGTGAGGAACGACGACGGCTCCCATCCTTGCACATGTTTCGTGATCATAACCGCATCGACGACGTGGTTCTCGACCATATAGAGCAGCATGCTGGTCACCGCGCCGCCATCTTGTGCGCGCTCGGGGACACCTTCTACCTTGGACGTGAACGAGCGGATGCTCATGTAATTGCCCATGTATCCCCGGAAAACCGTATAATCCGATGCGCTGGTGTCGTATGAAGTCACGGGGCACGCAGCCTGACAAAAACCGCATCTCACGCACTTCTCATCATCGTAGACGCGGTAAGCGGGGCGCTCGTACTTGATCACGCCAGCGCCTGCGAGATAACAAACCGTTTGACATATCCCGCAGTCACAGCACCTTTTTTTTTCTAGTACTTCTGATATGATCCGCTTAAAATTGGGCTGGTTGCCCTTTTTCATTACTGTCGTGCTCATTTTGGTTCAGTCGGATGAGAATGATGAATATGATGATGAAATGATCGTTATACATGGTGAAAATGACATACTCGAGAAAGGCTTGCTGCCTCCATCATCGAGCGCGCTAGCTTTGGGCGCACGACTCATTTGCTCGAGTCCTTGATTTCTTGAGGCGCAGCCGACGCGAAGAGGGCGTCGATCTGGCCATCGTAGCCTGGATCCCGGTAATATCGGAGCTGGATCGTCTGCGAGCGGCACACGTTCGAGCAGGTGCCACAACCCTTGCACAGGATCACGTCGACGTTGATCTTGCCGTTCTCGTCGATCGAGATCGCCTTGTACGGGCACGCTTCCACGCAGCGGTAGCACTTCGAGCACGTCTCTTGCTTCTCCACGACCGCCCGGATGAGCTCGATCTCGTACTTTCCCGCTTGCAAGATGCGGGCCGCGCTGGACGCTGCGCCCTTGGCGCTACTGATTGTCTCGGCGATAGTCCGCGGGCTCTGGCACGTTCCCGCGAGGAAGATGCCGGGGATCTTGGTCGATATCGGGTCGAGACGGGCGTGGTACTCTTTCATGAAGCCATCGGGAGACATGTCGAGCTTCATCATCTTGGCAAGTCTCGTGCCGTCCTCGCCGAGCACCATGTTTGTCGTGAGCACGAGCATATCGACCTCGAGCTTCTGGAGGTTACCCGGGTTCATCGTGTCCTCGAAGCGCAGCACGATATTCTTGCTCTTCGGGTCCTCCCACACGCGACCGATGTTCGACCTGATGAAGCGGACGCCTTCCTGGCGCGTGGCCATGGAGTACTCCTCGGACATCTTGCCCGTGCACCTGAGATCCATGAAGATCACGTAGACCTCGGTATCGGGGTAGTGCTGCTTGATGAGTTTCGAGTTCTTGACCGAAAGCAAGCAGCCAGTCGAGCAACAATGGGGATTGGATTGCGTGTCCCGCGAGCCGACGCACTGGACGAAAGCGATGCGCGCGGGGTGTTTCCCGTCGCTCGGGCGCACGAGGTGGCCGACGGTCGGGCCGTTGGGTGCCAGGATGCGTTCAAGCCGGCCTTGCGTGATCACGTTCTCGTACTCGCCGAAGCCGAGGGTGCCTATGGGGGGCAAGTACTCGTAGAACCCGCTGGCGACGACGACGATGCCGAACTTCTCCTCGATGATCTCGTCCTTCTGGTTGTAATCGACCGCTTCCAACTCGCATACCTTGGCACACAACCCACAATCGATGCAATATTGCTTGTCGATCTGTGCAACGCCTGGAACGGCTTGCGCGAATGACTTGTAGATTGCCTTGGACTGGGCCATGCCATATTCGAAGTCATGGGGTCGATACGCGGGGCAGACGTCGAAACAAGTGCCGCATCCATTACACTTGCTCGTGGTATATCGAGCCTTCTTGCGGATGCGCACGTCGAAATTCCCGACGAATCCGGAGAAACCTTCAACTTCAGAATACGTGAGGGTTCGGATTTTCGGGTTCCGGTTCGCCTCCAGCATGATCGGCCCCAATATTCAGATCGAGCAGTCGTCGGTCGGGAACGTCCGGTCCAGCTTGGCCATCTTGCCGCCAGTCGTCGGAGATTGCTCCACGAGCGTCACGTCGTACTCCATCTTGGCAAGATCGAGCGCTGTTTGGAGTCCAGCGACGCCACCACCGATGACGAGGGCTTTCTTGGTGACGTCCACGATCTCGGTCGGGATATCCTCGAGGTTCTTGGCCCGTTCCACGGCCGCCGCGATGAGGGACTTCGCCTTCTCCGTCGCGATGTCCTTGTCGTGCATGTGGACGAACGCGTCTTGCTCCCGGAGGTTCACGAACTCGAGCATGCGTTTCGGGAGATTGGCCGATTTAAGGACGCTCTGGAACACGGGAAGGTGCGTCTTGGGGGTACAAGCGGCAATGACGACGCGCTTCAGCTTTTGCTCGTCGATAGCTTTCTGGATGGCGACAGCACCGGCCTCGGTGCAATAGGAAAGGTTCTTTTCAGCGAATTTCACGCCGGGCATCTTCTTGGCGGCTTCGACGACTTCGGGAACGTTAACCACGCCTGCGATGTTGATGCCTCAATTGCACACGAAAACTCCGATCTCGGCAAGCTTCTCCTCGGCGGCAGCAGGTTTTGCTTCGGCCGCTGGTTTTGTTTCAGCTTTCGCTTCGCCTTTCGCTTCGATATTACCAGCTTTTGCTTTCTTTTCACTCATTTTTGCTTCCCTGAACGTTACCGTTGAGAATTCATGGGACAGCCATTCGTTATCTTGACCCACGTGCACGCGCCTTTCCCGCCCGGCTGGCACCCGGCGGGAAACGGTCGTGCGGATAATCACCTTCGCTCGTTACTAACTCGTTCTAAATGCTAATACCACGTGATCGAATCCGCGCAATAAATAAAACCTTTTATGACATTAAAAGTAGGTGGCACCTTGTTTGCTCAAAAACCGCGTCGTCCGGGGCCCCCTTTTAGACGTTCCCATGTGTCGCGTATTGTGATAGCATGTGAATACAATATCGAACTTCAAGAACATCCATCTCTTGATTAGAGTATGGCTCTGAAAGATTTGCTAACGAGCCCCGATTCCCACTTTATACTTTTTGGCGGAAAGGGTGGCGTGGGCAAGACGAGCTCCGCCGCGTGCTCGGCGCTGTGGGCTGCCGAGAACACGAACAAGTCCGTCCTCATCGTTTCGACGGATCCGGCGCACTCGCTCGGCGACAGCCTCGGGCTGCAACTCGAGCCCGGCACCGTGACCCCCGTGCCAGGCACGGAGAAACTATTCGCCCTCGAGATAAGCCCGACCAAGGCGTTCAAGGAGGCGCAAGAGAAGATGGGCGGCGCGGGCGGCCTGGACATGGCCATGGGCGGTGGGATGGAGGGCATGAACATCCCGCTCCTCGGGGACCTGGGCGACCTTTCGGGCATGAGCCCGCCGGGTGCGGACGAGGCGATGGCCTTCGGCACGGTCCTGGAATTCCTCGAAAACTCGGAATACGACCTGGTCATCTTCGACACGGCGCCGACTGGGCACACGCTCAGGCTGCTCAGCCTTCCCGAGCTCTTATCGAGTTGGATCGGCAAGCTCATCACCTTGCGGCTCAAGCTCGGCAAGCTCATGGGCGCGTTCAAGAACATGTTCAAGCGCAACAAGGACAAGGATGACGAGGCGGATGCCATGGAAGCAATCGAGCGGCTCAAGAACTCGATAGAGGCAGCGAAAGGGGAACTGCAAGATCCCGCGAAAACGGAGTTCGTCATCGTGCTCATCGCGGAGGACATGGCAATCTACGAGACCGAACGGCTGCTGTCCGCGCTGATCTCCTACCAGATCCCGTCACGGCACTTGATCGTGAACCAGATCTTCCCGGAAAATCTCGATTGTAATTTTTGCAAGGCCCGGCGCGAGTTCCAGCTGAAGCACCTCGTCGAAATAGAAGACCTCTACAAGGACGATTTCGACGTCGTGAAAGTGCCCTTGTTCGAGAAGGAAATCCGTAAATTCGACCAGCTCCGGCGCATGGCCAAGTACATCGTCGAAGGCGAGGGATCCTCGTAATTTATTTCGTTCTTTCTTCCATCCATCTCCAATGCAAGAGGCGAAGGTTCTATTAGCCTAAAACATTTCACCAAATATCGCGTAGATGTAAAAAGCAAGGATGCGGGAATCAAGATGGCACCGGGCAGCTTGGCCGGCGGCGTGACGATCCGCCCACTCGTTCCAGCCGATTACCTGGACGTGAATACTTGCTGCAACGAGCTCGCGCCCATGATCCCGGATCTGGAAGAAAAAATGACCAGTGGAAAGGTGACCGGCTTGGTGGCATGTGACGAGATGGGACTTGCCGTTGGTGCCGTCGTGGGCATGCTGGATGTCGATGCAAGCTTGACCGGCAACCCGATCCCCTTGCCTTGTCTCCGGTTGCTCTTCGTGGAAGTAAATTCGCGATATCGCGGGACGGGTGTCGGGAAACTATTAATGGAAAAGTTCATTCAGCATCAAAAGAGCAAGAACATCGCGTGCATAACCACCACGCTGTTCAAGAATTACAAGGACGGCAGTGCCTTCCTGGAAAAACATGGCTTCCACACGGAGAAAATCGATCGCAACAAGATATCGCTCAAACTGAACCTGTGGTCCGACTTTGGCGTCATCGACGTGCCTGATGACGACCTTTCATGAGATCCGGGCCGTGAGGAACGAGATGGTGCGCATGACCAAGACCCAGAAAATCAAAGACAGCGCCCCCGGCGGCGCCAATCTGATCGTGCAGCTGCGCAAGCTGGCCAAGAAGATGACGCAATCGACGGCCAAGCTGGAAGAAAATATGAAGGACATCGGCTCCATCGACGATGAAAACCGCAAGACGAGGGTGCAAGCCATGACGAGCGAGCTCTACGAGCTAGCAGAAACCCTCCAGGACTTGAATATGGCAATCGACGAGGTCATCGGGGACGATATACTCAACCTGGACGAAAAAAGTGTCCTCGATGAATTCGACAACCTTGAAATCGCACCAGCCCTCATCGATGACCTCTTGAAACACTTGAAAAACTTCCACAAGGTATATTATGATAAAACAATCAACAACGACCTGAAGCTCCTCGTCTATCACGATTTGGAACGGAACTGGAAGTCTTTAAATAAAAACCTCGCGAGGATTATCGGCAGCGTGAATGGCTTAGCCCAGAAAATCGTGTAATCCCATGTGATCTATTCATTTACCTGATTTTTTTCACTACGCATCCCTCACGACCTGGTGATAGCACAATGCCATACCTCGCCGACCTCATCCGGCAAGACCTCGATGACGTGCGACCAGATGCGGATCGACCATCGGGCATCGTACTCAGCAGGGTGATCGAGTGGAGGGGAGGTGGGATGGGAACGGTTCTCGACCCGTCAGGGAACGCCATCGATATAAACGACGCCAACAAGGTCGCCGAGCAGCTCCTTCGTCCAGGTATATTCAACATGATCTCGGGCAAGTGCAAGGAGCTGTTCGTGCTATTGCATCCCGACAACTGGCAGCTATTCCAAGGAGCGAGCGCGAGGGCTGTTGTAGAGCGAATCATCAAGAAGTTCCTCCCGCTGACGAATTTACAACGGGTGAGAACGGGTGGCGATGCCGAAACCATCCCTCAACCGGGTGAAAACAGCGGGTTGACGACGGCTCTCGCCGGGTTCGTCGGATCCCAGGGTGCCATTCCCTTCACGAACACCATCATGGATCTCGTGGAAAAGCAGCTCGAACACATCGACTGGGCGCGGCGTGCCGTTGCCGTTGCCGAGATAGTCCTCAACAACGATCCTGCGGGGCACGCGTGGCTGCTCCACAAGAGCGCTGCCCTCCTTCAAGGCTGTAGCGTCGCAGCCAAGAGGCGCGTGTTCGAGGACTTGTTGAAGCGAAACGGCAAGCAACAGGTGCTCATCGATGCGCTGCTCCGAGCGGGAAGTGCGTCCGAGGACAAGGGAGACGATGTCCTCAAATTGCTGGAATCCATGGATCGAGATGCCATCGCCACGTTCATCAAGCACGACATGCGGGTCGTCCACGCCAATTATTTCTTGCGCTTGTATGCCTTGAGGACTACCCCGGCTTCGACACGCCCGGCGCGCGTCAAGCTCGACGAAGAGGAAAAGGAAGCGCTGAAGCGGGAGCGGCAAGAGAAAGAAAAGAAGGCGGAGGACGACGCTGCCAAGGTGCGTTCCTACCTCAAGATGGCGAACCCTTGGGCATTGGATCGCCAGTTCACGTCGTGGAACAAGCGGATTTCCGACACTGCACTTGATCCCGATAAAGTCAACGCGATGAAGGGCATCATCAAGAAGCAGCTGGAAACCGCCCGCAGGGCACTGATCACGAGCGATGAACTTGCCCCGTTCTGGGCGGATCGGTACGGGCCAATGCCTGACCTGGAAGCGGTTATGAAAAATCGCCGCGAGGCGCGGCTCGATGGCCTTGATGAAATGGGCGTCCCTGTTGGCGTCGTCGACGCTCTCGCTTCCATCCTTCCTACGAAGGAGCCCGCCCCGCCTGTTGTCCACGTGTTCGATTGTGGGCAATCGCCACCAATGCTCCCGATGCTACCCGCTGAACTCAAGCGGGCACCCTGGATCATGCTCCACAAGGGGAATGTCATCGGTATCGGCCTGTCCGGGGTCCGGCTGAAGGAGATCCCGCAGGCGATCAAGGAATTGCCCAAGCTCAAGCTTTTGGATCTCTCGAACAACGCGATCAAGAATGCCGATTCGCTCGGGATATGGCCAGACTTGCGGTGCCTGGACTTGTCCCGGAACTTGCTTCCCAGCTTCGAGTCGCCCGGCCAGAAACTCCCCGTGATTTTCCTCGACCTCCACTGTAACGACTTGAAAAGTGTCGATGTCACCTTTGCTCGCGCCGGGTTGAAGGTGCTCGACCTTTCCCGGAACCAGATCACCAGGATGGCGCAAGTGAGGGGACTCGAAGCTTGCCAGAAGCTTGATTCCGTCAATCTTGCATGGAACAAGCTCGATAACTTGCAAGATTTCCCCGCCATGGAACGGCTGGAGATGCTTTTCTTGAACGGGAACGGGCTCGTCAAGCTGGGAAACGACGTGACGCTCCCGAGCATCACTCGCCTCGACGTGTCGGACAACAACCTGGGCGCGCTGAAGGGGATCAGCAACTTCCCCGCCGTGTCCCACGTCGACGTGCACAACAATTACTTGAAAAACACCAAGGAAGTCGACACCATGCCACATCTTCGCGAGTTCCTAGCGAGCGGTAACCAGATCGAATCCTTGGGGAACTTGCTACGCCTCGAGAAGCTCCGGCTGCTCGACTTGCGGGGAAATCCCTTGACGGGCATCCAGGAGGACGAGAAGAGGGCTAGATTCCTTTTCGCGCCCGTCCAGCTCGCATCGTGACCGGGAAGCGAACGGGTAGAATCGCACAATAGCTTATAAACGATTGATTTGCATAAGTCTACCATCACAACAACAATCATTCAGAGTGAAACATGCGATGTCAATCAAGAAAAGGGAGGTCGTGAGCCACCCCAACGTCGTGAAGTTGATCTCCGTGCTCTCGGCCTTGTTCATGATAGGCACGCTCGCCGTGAATGGCTACAACCTCGCTTGTGGTTATTTAATCTCGTGGGGTTTTTACCCGAATAAAACCGTCCCTAATATCAGCACGTATTCCAACGCGACGCATCTCGTCGTCTACATCCCGGCATACGTCAACAACTCGGGGGCGATAGGCTTCGACGTGCAGGATCTCTGGATCGATGTCAGCCTTTCCTACGCATCGAATAACACCTTGATCACGAGTTCCACGTCGAACATCGGGACAATACCATTCGGGACGAACAAGTGCCCGTTCAACGTCACGCTCGTGAGCGCGAACACGCCGACATTGTTTGCGATCTTGAATAGCACGACGCCATTCGTTCTTGGAATCACCTTCCACGTGAGCTATATATTTGCCACGACGACCCTGAAGGCCACGATGGAACTACCAGGAGGGCTGAGCTTCCCATGAGCGCAGGAAAAGTCATCTTGTACATGATCGGCGCCGGCGGGTTGCTCGCCATCACCTATGGGTTCTTCTGGGCAATCGGCTTCCTCGACACGTTCCTCGGGGCGTTCAGCGTCGTGACCTATGCCCAAACGGTCTGGATCATGTCAGGCGTGCTGGCATTCCTCATCGTTCTATCGGCTGTCGCGAAGGATCACGCCCGCCTTGAAATGCTCTCATCGGGAGGCTTCCTTGTCTACGTGATCGTCGCGTACACGATGGGTTGCTCGATCTTGTCGGCGTTCATGCCATACAATGGCTTTGGCCAGCTGAACGTGGAACTCGCGGCGAATCTCACCTCGATTCCTCTCCCGGGGTTCAGTGTAGGAAACGTTACCGCGAGCATCGTGTACTTGAACACCGTGTCCGCGCTGTTCATGGTAATCGCCCAGGCATTCAGGTTTTTCAAGACATTCGTGAAATCGATGAAGGAATTCAAGGAAGTACCCGCGTGACCGACTATCCTTTCTTTTTTCCATTTTCCAATTTTGGGGAATACGGCTTTATATGCTTGCTTCTCGTTTCTGTAAATAACTGATAAAATAGAATTCTATGCGCAAAGAGCGGAGCTCTTAAAGTTCTTTGATAGAATTTCTGTTGTTATAGAAAAACGAGGGAAAAAATGTGAAACGGATCAAGAACACGAAGGGCATCTTCCTTTTTGCTATCGTATCTTTCAGCATCATCACCTTGTTACAACTCCAGATGACCCCGGACGTGCAAGATGCCGGGAATAGCAACGAGATCAGTGAAGTGGATGATTCCATAAACGCGAGTTTTCGTGACATCGCATCATGGAAGGAGATCACTAGCTTATCGGACCGTGACACGAACGGCATTAGCGATCCGCTGGAGGGAAAGATCCGCGACATGGAAATGGGAAAGACGAGCCAGCCAGCATTGTTGACGGGAGCGGATCTCGTTCACGTCTTGGAAGGCAAAGCCAGCATCCCTGAAAAGGGAGAATTCACGCTCGACGACGTGCCCGTGGTCGTGAGCTTCCCGACCGGAAATATCTCCAGTATCATCGCGGCGTTCGTCGACCTGGGCGGCACGTTGAAGAGCTGGTATGACGTTGCGATCAACGGCTTTGCAGGCAGCATCAGCGCGGCGGGGCTAGATGCGTTCTGCTCCAACTTGCGGAAGAATAACGTTCCATTCCTGGTAGAGGAGGACGGGATCGTGCAAGCCCAGCTCTATTACGCTTCCAGGAACATGAACTTGCGACCGCTCACGTGGTCCACGTACGGCTTCCGCGGCGACCCATCGACGGCAGTCGCGGTCATCGACACGGGCATCGACGACTCGCACGCCATGTTCGCGCCGGGGTATTCGAGCGGGAACGGGGCGTACAAGATGACCGGCTGGAGCGACCAGGTCAGCGGCATCACCTCACCCTACGACGATAACGGGCACGGGTCGCATTGCTCGGGCATCGTCGCCGGCTCCGGCAATTACTCGCTGGATGGTTCGAGCCGAGCCGTGGCGACTTACGGCATGGGTTACGATTACACGGGGTATTACATACCAAGCCAGACTATATCCATCACTGCAGCGCGATTTAACGTTACGGACCCGGGCACGATAGACATCGATTGCACGTTCACCGACAGCACGTCCGGCGACCGTGTTTACATTCGGGCGTATCTCTACCGCGGCGAGACGATCGTCGACTCCTACGTGAGCACGGCCACATCGTGGACAGACACTCTCACGATCGCGGCGGCGGCCGGGACCCTGGGCGACTACTCGCTGCGGTTGGAAATGCAGTTCTATGGCGCCGATGGTAACTGCAACAACCCGGTGTGGCGCTTCAGGGGGATCGTCCACTGGCCGTTCTCAGCACCTGCCCTGGACTCGAACAATCGATGGCAAGGCGTGGCGCCGGATTCGCGCCTGGTCGGCATCAAGGTCTTGAGCGCATCGGGTTCTGGCACCTTGTCGGACATCGTGGACGGGATAAACTGGGCGATCACCAACCGGATGGTCTACAACATCACGGTGATCTCCATGAGCCTGGGCGGTTCTGGAGGCCAGACCGCCATGATCACGGCGGTCAACAACGCGGTGAACAGCGGTATCGTCACGGTAGTCGCCGCGGGGAATGATGGATCCGGTGGTGACTACATCGGCTCCCCGGGCGATGCAGACAACGTGATCACGGTCGCGGCCATGAGCGATGCCGACCGGGTCACCGACTTCAGCAGCCAGGGCGGGCCATCCTACACGGGCTATACCAACAAGCCCGACATCATGGCGCCGGGTGGCAGCTATTACAACTTATCGATGTTCTCCGTGGACACGAACGACAACGATGCCGAGACGTACATGTCCGAGGGGTTCACGAACGACATGGCCCCGATGCTCGGCACGTCCATGGCCACGCCGGCTGTCGCGGGCGCGGCGAACCTCGTCATCGATGCCCTTGGCGGGCGGCAGAACTGGAACTTCACGGGAAACGAGGCCAAGCTCGTCAAGGCATTGCTCCTCATGACCGCGACCGAGACCTATCCCTTGCAGCGAGAAGTGGACACGTCGTATAGCCCGTTGTTGAACAGGGGTGGGAAAGACGTGCACGAGGGGTATGGGAGGATTAATGTTGACGCTGCGATCGAGGCTTGCATAAACGATATCCAATCGATTGGCCCGATAACCCACGTGCTGAGTAGCAGTTCTGTGAACTCGCTTTCAAAGCACGCGATTGGTGGCCACGTGCATCTCGTAGCGGGTGTCCAGTATTACATCACCCTCGACGTTCCCGCGGGGGCGGATTTCGACTTGCACCTGTATTCGGGCTCCGCGTCGACCTATGGCGAGCCGGTGCAGGTTAACAGCAGCACCTCGGCCGTGGTGGGCCAGGACGAGCTCCTCACGTTCATACCTTCAACCACGGGGATCTATTACGTCGTGGCGAAAGCGATTTCCGGGAGTGGCAGTGCTATCCTCGACGTGGCAGGAAACGATTTCGCCCCGGTCCTCACTTTACCATCCGTCTCATCAATGATAGGTAATCAAACGACGCCGTTCAACTTTTCCGTTATTTATACAGATGCTGATGATAATGCACCTGTTAGTATCACCGTCCACTTGAATGGCACATCGTATTCACTCGTTAAGCAGAATCCGGCAGATTTTAATTACACGGATGGCTGCACGTACCAGCAGATTGTTTTCCTACAACCGGGGAGCTATTTGTGCTATTTCTCGTGCTTCGACGGGCGTTTCTCGAACAGCACCTCCACGATTGCCGGACCAACGGTGAGCGCCATCCCAAGCACCCACGCGCCTTTACTCGTGAGTGGAAATGTTACCCCCATAACCGGGCAGAGCCAGACCACGATGTTTACGTTCAGTGTCACGTATTCGGATCAAGACAACGATCCTGCCGTGTATGTTCGGGTCATAATCAACGGGAGCACGCACCAGATGGCGAAAGTCGACCCCGCGGACAGCAATTATATCGACGGGTGCCTGTTCTCCTATTCAACCCTGCTTTGGGCCGGAGGACACGTGTTTAACTTCAGCTGCTCTGACGGGGTCAACTCGTCCACGATCGGCCCGTTCTCCGGGCCCACAGTCTCGGCACAGGCCCTCGGGGGGTTGCTAAACTACATCATGACCCCCGGAACCACTTATTCCTGGCTCGATGCAACGCTCGGAACGAGGTGTTCGATGAATGGCGCCGACGATAGCTACCAGGCAGTATCCTTGCCATTCCCGTTCACCTTCTACGGGACGAACTATTCCACCATCTACATCTGCTCGAACGGGTTCGTGAGCTTCAACCCAAGCTCTTCCTACAGCAACGTCGCATTCCCGACATCTTCACCAACATTGATGATCGCACCGTTCTGGGAGGATCTGCGATGCGAGAGCACGTGCAACGTCTTCTACCGGTCGTTCACCGCGCCGAACCGCTTCGTGGTCGAGTACTATAACTATTACACGCTCGGGGGAACGGCGATAGGCACCTTCGAGGTGGTGCTCTACCAGACGGGGGACATCTACTTCAACTACGACATCGTCTCGGCTGTCACGGGGCAGACCGTCGGGCTGAACTACGGGCTAAACTTGAGCTTCTACAACATATACACTGGATTATCCGCTGGGCTGAACGATTTCTCTATCCTCTTCCGATACCCGCGGAACACCTATCCTCCCACCTTAACAGGTATGTCAGTAATGCCCGGATCGGGGAACCAGTCCACGCTGTTCTCGTTCGATGTCACGTACACGGATGCGGATAACAATGCCCCGCAATTCGTCAACGTGCTATTGAACGGCACGCCCGTTACCATGTCGAAGGTAAGTGCTGGCGACAACGTTTACACCGACGGATGTGCCTACCGATATCAGGGATTTCTATCACCAGGGGTGTATAATTACTCGTTCGAGTGCGCCGATGGAGGATATTATGCAGCGACCGGCGTCGTGACTGGATTGAACGTGATATACACGAACTCTTACTCGCCAGCGCTTGCACAAGGCCGGTTTGTTCCGGGGAAAGGCTACGGGAACATCACGCCCGTGTCGTACTCCGTCGTCTACACCGATCCGGATAACAACGCCCCGGCCTTCATAAATGCCATCGTCGACGGGACGGCCCATGCGATGCTAAAATCCATCCCGGCCGACACGAACTACATGGACGGTTGCACCTACACCTATACCACGACGTTGCCCTCCGGGATGTCACACACGTACTCATTCAATTGCTCGGACGGCCTCACGGTGGTCAACACAACACTCGCATCCGGCCCAACGCTTATAGACATCTCCACCATGGCGTTTGAAAACGGCATCGTGCTTTTCTACCCGTTGGAAACTAACGCCTCTGATTACGGCGGTTACAACAGGAACGGCATAGCATCAGGGATGAATTACCAAGCGGGGGCATTTGGAAACGCGGGTACCTTCACAGGCGCGAGTTACATCGATACAACGGTTGCGAATGGTGCAACGAGTTATTCACTATGCGCCTTGTTCCGAGCGAATTCCTTCCTGTCCAACAGCTTTGTGGATTCCCCTATCATCGACAGCGACCGGGCGTCGTATTATGGCACGGGGATGGGAGTCTCGTCGACGACCATATCGATGGTCGTGAACAACCTCTACCTTACCCACCCATATTCATTCTTGACGGGTCAATGGTATTACCTCGTCGTTACCTTCGACCGACAGAATAACCTTGTTACGAGCTATGTTAACGGGACGATGGTCCAACAAACCTCGGTTGTGTTTTCTACGCCAACCCTCGTTAATAATTTCTTCATCGGGAGGGATCCGGCATATAATTACTACTTCAACGGCTTGATCGACGAGGTGCGCATATATAACAGGACGCTCTCTAGCACGGACGTTTTTGGGCTTATGAACCGTATCAACAACTTCCAGCCGCCGGCCCTCACTGGAGATTCCGTCAATCCATCAACCGGCACCCAGAGCACGCTGTTCACTTTCAACGTCACGTACACGGATGCGGACAACAACCCGCCCCAGTTCGTGAATCTCGTGGTGAATGGCACGACCGTCCCGATGGGGAAAGTGAACCCCGCGGATAATGAATACACGGACGGCTGCATCTACACGACATCACTTTACCTCCAACCCGGCACGTACGAATATTACTTCTCGTGCAACGATTATGGCTTCTCGAACACCACGGCAGTCAGGACTGGGCTTGTCGTGACAGCCACGAACGCAGCGGCACCCGTACTTTCGAATGTGCTGGTCTCGCCGACCAGGGGAACGAACACGACCCAGTTCGTATTCATTGCCACCTACACAGATGAGGATAATAATATGCCCTCGTTCATCAACATCACGATCAACGCGACCGTAATACCCATGTCCGAGGCCGACGTTTATGACACTAATGCCATGGACGGGAAGGTCTACCGGCACGCGACGACGCTGACGTGGGGAATGTATCGGTTCCAGATCAACTGTTCCGACGGCATCTACACAAACGCCTCGGCGTGGGTGGATGCCCCCGAGGTGAACCCGTTCCTGGCCCTTCCCCCGCAGTTTAGTTTGTACCAGACGTGGGGCGGATCTAGCACTGAATACTCGTATGGATCCTGGGCGGACGCAGATTACATCTACACGACGGGCTATACGACGAGTTATGGCGTGGGCGGCGACATGGTCCTGGTCAAGTGGGATCGCTCCGGGAACGTGATCTGGTATCGAACGTGGGGCGGCTCCTCGATCGAGTACGGGTACGGCGTGTGTGGGGATGGCACGTATATTTACACGGTTGGAAGAACCAGCAGTTATGGTGCTGGAGGGTACGATTTCGCGCTCGTGAAATGGGACACCAGCGGGAACGTGATCTGGTACCGCACGTGGGGAGGGACGAACACGGAATACGCGTGGTCGGTGGCCGTGAACGGCAGCGCCGTCTACGTGGGAGGGTATACGACCTCTTATGGCGCGGGAGCAAATGATTTCGCCCTCGTGAAATGGGACACCAGCGGTACCTTCCTTTGGTATCGGACCTGGGGAGGGACGAGCGACGAGTACATTTATGGAGTTAGTGTTTATGCAAATCTCGTTTATCTCTCTGGAGTAACTTATTCCTATGGAACCGGCGGGGACCTGGCCTTCGTCACATGGGACGATAACGGTAATTTCCAGTGGTACCGCACGTGGGGGGGTTCTGGCTACGAGATGTCGTATAAAATCTTCTGTGATGGCCTTAACCTCTACGCCGTTGGCTACACGAACAGTTACGGGGCTGGAAGTTATGATTTTCTTCTCCAGCGCTGGTCGATGGGTGGTATGCTCGAATGGTACAGGACATGGGGCACAACGAGCGCGGATTATGGCATGTCATTGCAGTTCTTTGGTTCCGACATCTATGTCTGTGGCAACGGGTATAATTCCATCACTGCATCGACGGACCTGGCGATCGTTCGATGGAACAAGCAAGGGATGCAGACGTGGAGCACTTGGTGGGGCGGTTCAGCAACGGACTACGGCCGGTCGATCGAGTTAATCGAGAATGATATCTTCGCGCTCTCCGAAACGTATTCCTACGGCACGGGCACGCCCAATTTCGCCCTCGTGAAGTACACGATCGGTTTCAAGCCACAGTTGAGCGCGCCGGCGAATGGGATCACGATCTTCAACGGGAACACGACGTTTTCGTGGGCGAGCTTGAACTCCGCGTTGACCGGGCCGCTCACCTTCACTTGGCAAGCGTCGAACACGAGCAATTTCTCCAGTATCGCCTTGCAATACACGGGTATCCCGGAACAAGCATCCACGACGTCCGCGCTTCTCGATGCCGATCTACAGACGGGAACATATTACTGGCGAGTATTGCCGACGCTGGGCATCTTCCGGGGCACGTATTCCGATCCTCGATCGATCAACGTTGTCCGAAACGATTTCACGCCCGCCCTGGTGAACACATCGGTAAGCCCGGCCAGCGGCGACCAGTTCACGACGTTCACGTTCAACGTGACTTACGTGGATCAAGACAACAACCAGCCCACGAGCACGCTCGTCTACATCAACGGCACGGCATACGCCATGGCAAAGCAGGATGCTGGTGACGTGAATTACACGGACGGTTGTATATACTTGTATTCAACCAGTTTCCAGCATGTCACGTCGACCTACAACTTCTCCTTCTCTTGCTCCGATGGGAAGTTTGGTAGCGCCACTTCAGTGTATCCTGGTCCGATCGTGGTCGAGAGTAACATGCAAGCTCCGCAGTTACTCAATCCGAATGTTTCGCCATTTTCAGGAACCAACGAGACGATCTACATGTTTATGGTAGAATATATCGATCTGGATAATAATTTGCCAATAAACATCACGATCACGATCAATTCATCTATATATTCTATGACTGCTGGTGATCCATTGGATTTAGACGTGACAAACGGAAAGAATTACGTCTTTTCCACGGCGCTAACGTGGGGGGTCTACCGGTTCAGGTGCAATTGCTCGGACGATGGTTTCCAAACCGGGACGGAATGGATAGATGGCCCCGTCTCGAGCCCTTTCAATGACCTCAAATCCAACAAAACCGTGTTCTACGACGATTTCGAGAGCGGCACGTCGAAATGGATCTCGATCACGGGCCTTTGGAACCTCACAAGTTCCGCGAGCGCTTGGCCGAACCCGTACCACTCGCCGTCGCATTCCATGTGGTACGGGCAAGAATCGACGGGGAACTACGACACGGGTGCAAGGACTTATGGCGAACTCGTATCGATGTCGTTCAGCCTCGCTACCTACGCCAAGGCATATCTCGAGTTCTATTACTGGCTACAGGGCGAGGGGGGTGCTTATGATTATGCATATGTGTACATTTCCACCAATGGCGGGTCAAGTTGGATCTTATTGCTCCAGACAAACGTGAACGTCGCACCATGGCAGCAGTTTATCTTGAACATTTCCGCGTATTGTGGATTTTCGGACGTCCGCATCAGGTTTTTCTTCGACTCAATTGACAACATTGCGAACACTTACCGTGGTTGGCTCGTCGATGATGTCAAGGTCACGGGGAGCGTGGTTGGCAACGACATTACCTTGATACAACCGGTGAACGCTTCAACAATCTTCAACGGAGACATACTGTTCTCTTGGACGAACATTACCGCGCCGTTCGGCCCGATAACTTATCACTGGCAGATGTCGAACACTTCGACGTTTTCCACGATAATCGACGAATTGTGGAACATACCCGAAACGCCCACGACAACCAGCATCATAAGGACTTGTAATTTTTCGACCGGCGTATATTACTGGCGCGTTCAACCCGTGTATGGTGTTTTCAAGGGTAACTGGTCCGGGTTCAATTACATGACGATCATTAGAAATGATTTCGCGCCGATGCTTGCCAACGCGAGTGCGAACCCAGTCAGCGGCGACCAGTTCACGACGTTCACGTTCAACGTGACATACGTGGATCAAGATAACAACCAGCCCACGAGCATTGTCGTATACATCAACGGGACGGCCTTTTCTATGAACAAGTTGAATCCGGCAGACATGAATTTCACGGACGGTGCCGTGTACGTGCACAGCACCTTGCTCCAACCAGGTACCTACGAATATAGGTTTTCCTGCGAGGACGGGCGCTACAACGCGTCCACGACACTCGCGGTCGGGCCAACGGTCATCGAGGTCAATTATAACCCACCGACGCTGTCATCCGGGCAAGTGTCCCCTGTATCTGGCTTTAATGGAACTACAGTCTTCACCTTCACCGTCGTATACACCGATCCAGACAACAATTACCCGGGTTCTGTGAACGTCTCGATCAACTGGTGGACGTTCCCGATGGTCAAATGGAATCCCGCAGACATCAATTACATGGACGGCTGCGTGTACACCTATAGCACGACCCTCGATGCAAACTGGAACTACGAGTATTGGTTCAACTGCACGGATCGCACGTATTTCGCCTCGCTCGGGCCTTTCCAAGGGCCTGTCGTGAATTTCCCGTCCATCAACTGGACAAGAACACTTAACATAGCAAATGATAATGATTACGCGCATGCAACTTGTACCGATGGGACCTACGTGTACACCGCAGGATACGGATATGGAATCGGGGTGGGAGGATACGACATTCTCCTCATCAAGTGGGATCAAAACGGCAACCAGATCTGGTACCGCACGTGGGGCGGTGTCAGCACGGATTACGGCTTTGCAATCTGGTCTGACGGAGCGAATCTATACGTCGTTGGATATACCAACAGTTACGGCGCGGGCAACTACGACATCGTGCTCGTTAAATGGAGCACGGCCGGAACGTTCCAATGGTATCGCACGTGGGGCACGAGCTATGCCGATTACGGTTATGGCGTGACCGGCGACGGCACGTATATCTATGCGACCGGCGCCGCGGGAGCCTCGAGCTACAACAACCTCGTGCTCGTGAAATGGGATACCAGCGGGACGTTGCAATGGTCCCAGACGTGGGGCGGTTCATTATACGAATATGGCCGAGATATATACGTGAGTGGCTCGTATGTTTACATCACGGGCGAGACCAGCAGTTATGGCGCGGGCGGTTACGACTTGTTCTTGACTTGCTGGACCACAAGTGGTTCATACTTATGGTACCGCACGTGGGGGACGAGCTATCCGGATTACGGATATGGCTTGACGGGAGATGGGACGTACATCTACGCCTCGGGAAGGGCGGGCTTGTCGACTGGCTACACAGACCTCGTGCTCGTGAAATGGGACGCCAGCGGGAACCAGCAATGGTACCAGACGTGGGGTGGCTCGTATTACGAGTATGGTAATGATGTCCTCGTGATCGGTACGCAAGTCTTCATCGCGGGTTACACGAACAGCTTTGGTGCGGGTGTGGAGGATTTCTTGCTCGTGGAATACACGACGGCGGGCACGTTTGTCAAATATACCACGTGGGGAACAAGCCAAACGGAAATCGCGAGGGGCGTTTGCAAGGTCGATGATGCATTGTACATCGCCGGATATGCCTATGTGGCGGGAACATATTATGACGTGATGCTCGTAAAGTGCTATTTTGGCGTCCCTCCAGGCGGCCTTTCCTTGATCGCACCCCCAACCGGGGCTTCATTCTTGTGTGGAAACATCACGTTCTCCTGGACGAGCATCTCCTTCAGTCTGGGCATGGTCAATTACACGTGGCAACTATCGACCTCTGCAGCGTTCACGACGATCGCCATGGAAGTCACCGGGATACTCGGTTCAAACGAATCCACCAGCACGATGTTGTTCATCAACGTCACGACGGGATTGTATTACTGGCGGGTGGCTCCATCATTCGGCAAGTACACAGGAAAATGGGCCGCGCCTTTTTCGATCAATCTCATTCGGAACTTTTTACCACCAACACTCACGGGTGCGGGTTATACGCCTGCTACTGGACATCAAATGACTGACTTCACGTTCCAGGTAGTATATACGGATCGCGAGAATAATTCGGCCTTGTACGTCTTCGTCATCATCAACTCGACTACCTATTTGATGACGAAGGCGAACGTGTCAGATTCAGATTACACCGATGGATGCGTGTATATCTTCATGACGAAGCTTGTGATCGGTACTTATAATTTCAGCTTCTCGTGTTCCGATGGAAGGTTCACCAACTCGACTGTGACCTACACGGGACTTGTCGTGCATCTCGAAAACTTGTATGCTCCGACGATGGGCAGCCAGCAAGTCACCCCAACGACGGGAACTGTTGTTACATTGTTCACCTTTTCAGTCATATATTATGACAACGATAATCTTTCCGCGTCCTTCGTCAGGATCGTCATCGACATGTCTGTATATGACATGACAAAGCAAAACCCGGCAGATCTCAATTACATCGACGGGGTGATGTATGTTTATTCGACTACGCTTGGATCGGGTGTGCACCAGTACCGCTTCATGTGTAGCGATGGTAACTTCTCCTTGAGCTATGGGCCGTTCGGTGGGCCAATCGTCGATAGCACCGGCGGGGGTGGATTCGCACCAACGCTGACGAGCGCCAGCGTCACGCCATCATCCGGCGACCAGGCAACGAACTTCCAATTCAGCGTGACCTACACCGACGTCGACAATAACGCGCCCTTCGTGGTGAACGTGATCGTTAACGGGACGTCCCACCCCATGGTGAAACTCATCAGCACGGATCTCACGTACACGGATGGATGCGTGTACGTGTATTCAACGACGCTAGCACCAGGGAATTACAGCTACCAGTTCGTATGCTCCGATGGAACCTTCTCTGCGGTCACGATCGTGTATACGAATTTGCTCGTTTCCTTCACGCCGAACCTACCACCGATACTGAACTCGCCTTCGGTAACGCCTGCCGCTGGAACCGTTATAACGACGTTCCGCTTCTCGGTGACGTATTCGGATCCTGAAAACACCGCGCCGGTCGTCATAAACGTGATCATCAACGGCGTGGCGATCACCATGAGTAAGGTCAATCCGGGGGATTTCATATACTCTGACGGTTGCGAATACGAGTACCAGACTACCTTGCTCGCCGGAATCTACTCGTTCAGCTTCAATTGCTCGGATGGTTATAACGATGCATCCACGGAAACCTTCTTGGGGTTGCAGGTAGAGGACACTGCCCCATCGCTGGTGAATCTCGCCGTGTCTCCCACGTCAGGTAGTATAATCACGCCATTCATCTTTACCGTCATATACATTGACGGGGAAAACCAGGCGCCGTCGTTCGTCACCTTGACCATTGACGGCACACCCTATCCCATGTCGAAGCAAGATGCTGGCGATGTCACCTACACGGATGGATGCATTTACCGGTACGGGACGATGCTCGCGACCGGGAGCCATTCCTATTCCGCTTCGTGTTCGGATGGTCGAACGACGATCAGCACGAACACGATTCCTGGATTGCTGGTGACCAACACGCCGCCGACGCTAACGATACCATCGGTGTCTCCGACCTCAGGGAGCATCATCACGATGTTCATTTTCACGGTGAGATACACCGACGCTGAGGACCAGGCACCAACGCTGATCAACGTCTCGATCGACGGGATTTCCTGCGCCATGTCGAAGCAAAACCCTTCGGATAACGTGTACTCTGATGGCTGCGTTTACCAGTTCATCACGACCCTGGTCGAAGGCATCCACTCGTACTCGTTCTCTTGCTCCGATGGCCTGAACCTTGTCACGTCGGCAACATCGATAGTGGAAGCGGTCAACCACGCCCCGGTGCTCGCGAATGCAGCCGTTACACCTTCAACAGGGAACAACCTGACGACCTTCCAATTCAGCACGACATACAGCGACGCGGAAAACCAGGCACCGGCGTTCATTCGGATCGTGATCAACACAGCAGTCTTCGACTTGGTCAAGGTTGATCCGAACGACACGACCTATTCGGATGGATGTTTGTACCGATACACCACGCTGCTCGACCCGGGAACATATAACTTCACGTTCACGGCGAGCGACGGTAACACGCAGGTGTTCTCTTCGAGTTTTTTCGGATTTCTTGTAAGTTCTACGCAAGCGAACTTGCCCCCGGTCTTGAGCATTGGACAGATCACGGTGAATAGCCAGAGTGAACCCGCCAGTTGTACTTTCAGGGTTTGTTATACAGATCGCGACAACGATGCCCCGGCTTATGTCCAAGCAATCATCGATGAGGTCTTGTTCACCATGGCCAAGGAAGACCCTGGCGATGGATCCTATGTCGACGGCTGCATCTACAGTTGCATGGTCTATCTGGTTCCGGGAATCCACAGGTACAAGTTTGTTACGATGAGTTCTGGCGTAAACGTGACGACAGGCTCGATGTCGATCTCGATACCACAAGCACAATCGGCGCCGACTTCAGCGATACAGAACATCTTGATCATTTCGATCATCCTTGCCACGATAATACTACTGGCGATAATTGCTGCCAGATCGGGGAAAAAGGTAAAGAAGGCAGATGTTCCCTCCAAGCGGACTAAAACCCCGGAGCCATCTCCCGGTAACAAATCCCACCCGTCGAAATCCAAGTTGACAAGCTATACGTCAGGCTCTGAGATACCGATAGGTAAAGATGAAATTGATAATATTCTTGGTGAGAAGCATGATGAACGGGCTTCGAAAGTAAAATCTGCACCGATCGCGAGGGGATTTCCCGCCAGGATTGCCTTAGCGGTCAATTCCCGGCCGCCAGAGGCACCGAGGTCAATCGAGGGGGAAGCCGGGGAGAACAAGAGCCCTGTTCAAGTAATTCCCTCGAGTAACATTACCTTGCCCCCCTTGGTTCAGGTTAAACAGCCCGGCCAACTGCACTTGCCGAATTCCACAGAACGATCCGACGACGTGGAGCACGATAACGCGCAGTGGGATGATGATGAACCCGAGAAATCGAAGGCTAAATCGTCTACAGAAGATAATGCACCCACGACCATTAACGTCCAGCCGTTTATAGCGCCCGTTCCTATAATCATAGATGATGTTGCGACGGGTCATTTTTTACGCGAGGCAAGTCCCGTGCAAGTGGAAGGCAAGGAGATCGATATCGTCGCCGATTTAAGAACCAGCGACGTGTCGATATATAAATCGCGGTGGTATGATGGCCCGCCAGAAGGGCTGGTGACGCATTTCCTCAATGAAATAATCGCACCTCGAATGGATATCTTTGGGAACGACATGCCATTATCAGCCATCATCTCGGTCGTGCGTGCAATGGTCTACATCATCCATGGCAGTGGCGATGCTGAAAAAAATCAGGTCATCCGTGAAACCGCCATGAAGCAGCTTATCAATTTTGGTGCGGTAGATCTGAAAAAGCCGGCTCCATACCTGACGGATAAAGGCCTGGCCATACGCGTGCTCGTATTGGAACTCAGCCCTGAGCAGTCGAGAATGGTCACAACGAAAGATTTTTTCAAAATCGATGAGAAACATTGAATAAAAAGGAACCTCAGGTCAATAATTCCCCTTTCTTTTTTCGATTCAATTTTTTTTTAGTTTAGGTGCAATCCTCCAACACGTCGAAGTGGTCGAAAAACTTTATTATCCGGCTTACACTTGCAGCATTGGGTGCAGTATTAAAGCGCATCAATCCGAGGTAGGTTGATTCCCATGGGCAGACGAAAACGGAAGTCAGTGTCGTACCGGCCGATCCGCAAGGCCCCCACGCAGTTCGCGTGCCCCAATTGCGGCCAAAATACCATGAAGGTCGAGAAGCTCAAGCGCTCGGAGGAAAACGGCTTTGCCATCATCAAGTGCAGCAATTGTTTGCTCGAGGAGAGGTACGACGCTGGTCCCCTGACCGATCCCGTGGACGTGTACGCGATGCTCGTCGATGCCTTCTACGGGGAGGCGGGGGACAAGCAATCGGAGCAATCGGGCGTCGAAGCAGAAGCAAGGAGCACCGAGGCCAAGCCAGCCGCCGTTCCCACGCCGGTGGTGGAGCCGGCCCCGGTCATTCCCGCGGCTCCAGCAGCGGCACCAAGGAAGGTTAAAGCCGAGGAGAAGATGTCGCTCGCGGATCTCCAAGCGGACGAGGATGAAGGCGAGGAAATCACGGAGGAGCTACTCAAGGAAGCATATAGCGACGAGGAGGACGAGGTTTTCGACGACATCAAGAAGGAAAAGAAGGACGAGAAGCTTCCTTTCCCGGATGACGACCTCAACGACGATCTCTAATTTTTTTTCCTATCAAGGTGCCAGGGCGAGGTATTCCGGCAGGACACGCCAGATGTTGAAGATTCTAATACGGCTAGCGCGATCCAGGATACATGGAAGGCAACAAGCTAGGAGCCCATGCAGCCCGGATCGTGCTGGACACGAGCATGCAGCGGCATCCCGTCGACAGGAAGATCCTCGGGCACTTCATCGAGCACCTCGGCCGTTGCATCGAGAACGGCATCTGGATGTACCAAAAAACCGGCCGGCCCTTGTTTGAAAAAGCCCCGCTGGAGCGTGTTCCCCTTGATTTGCTCGATGCCATCAAAGCCCTCCGTGTTCCCGTCCTGCGATGGCCTGGGGGTTGTTTCTCTGACGGGTATCATTGGCGGGATGGGGTAGGCCCCCGTGATGGCCGGCACGCCCGGAAAAATCTCGCGTGGGGCGGGATCAAGAATATTTTATACAATCTCGGCCCCCGCGAGAGAAATCACTTCGGGACGGGCGAGTTTCTCGCCTTGTGCGATGAATTGGATTGTAACGCGTACATCAACGTGAATTATGGCTCCGGGACACCAGAGGAAGCTGCAGCCTGGGTGGCCCATGCCAGGGCGAGGAGCAAGCGGGCGGTTTTCTGGGGAATTGCGAACGAGATCTACGCGATCTGGGAGAAGGGTTGGGAAAAACACCCGGAATCATATGCCAATAGATATCTCGCTTTCGCACGGGCGATGAAAGCGGTTGATCCCGCTATCAAGCTCGTGGCAGTGGGCTGGAATGGCCGGTCCATCTGGAACCGGGCCTTGCTCGAGCGGATCAAGGGACAGGTCGACTACTTGTCGATCCACCTCTATTTCGGCAACAAGCCGAGCATCGGGTTCTTCCTGAGCAAGAAACCCCCACCAGCGACGGAAGCACATTACTACACGGAAGTAAACTCAGCCTCGGCATACGAGAAACTTATCGAGCAGACCATCGCTGATATCGATGCCGTGTACGGAAAGGATAACCCGGCACGCTGCAAGATCTCTTTCGACGAGTGGAACGTCTGGACCAGCTTGGGACAGGCCTACCGGGCGGATATGCCACATTATAGGATTGTCGAGGGAATATGGGCGGCACTCGTCATCAACACCTTCATCCGCCACGCGGAGGCGGTCGAAATGGCTAATTTCGCCCAGCTCGTGAATACCATAGGCTTGATCATCACCTACGACGACAAGATCGTCCTCACGCCGCAATACCACGCCATGAAAATGTACAGCGACGCGCTAGGAGAGCTCGCCTTGCCCACGTCTGTTGATTGTACCGAAACCATCACCACCAAGGCATACTCGCGGGACTTTCCCGCTGCCACCACGCCAGTCTTGGACGCGGCCGCGACGATTTCCAAGGATGGTAAAAAAATATCTGTCTTCGTCGTGAATAAACATTTCAAAGAACCGAAGCAAATAGAGATCATGCTCGCGAGCGGCCAAGCGATCTCGCTTGACGGGAAGGCAGCCATTACATTGCTCCATCACGACGATCCATTCGCGTGCAACACGAGAGATGAACCCGCGCGGATATCACTCCAATGCAGCGAGATGGCAGTCGAATCGGGGAAAATATCGATCGACATGCCACCGCACGCGGCCGCAAGCATCCAGTTCCAGGTGCGCGGAGGTATCTAACACCGTGATTAGACTCGTCATCTTCGATTTCGGCGACACGTTGTTTCACGCCGAACCGGATCACCGATCGGCCGGGACGGGCAAGTGGGAGGTGCTGGAGAGGGACGATGCGGGGTATCCCACGGTCATCGCCCCGCCAGACCGGAAGGGGTTCGTGGAAAGGGCATTCCCGCACGTCCAGGAGGTACTGCGAGAGCTGCGCCGGCGCGGCATATGGCTCAGCGTGGCGAGTTCCGCCGAGCCAGACTACACGCCCTTCATGATCGATGCATTCGGGATGGGTGCCTTGTTCCGCCACGCGTTCATGGCCCAGAAAGGCGATTACCTCCAGAATTGCAACCGGAAAGGAGATTGGGTCAAGGCTATCATCCACGACTTCAACATCGCCGAGTGCCAGGACGATCCACTGCATCCCCCCGAGGTGCTGTTCGTGGATGACCTCGCGCGTTGCTTGAGCGCCGTGCAGAAGATGGTGCCGGGCATCAACGTGGTACTCTCGGCGCCCCGAATGGGCGAGGGCCTGAGGTACATCCACGATGTCATCGAGGAGATAAACGCTGAAAATCCATGATGGCCGATACGTTCATCCTTTCAAGTACTTGCTTCCATCCTGGACGAGCACGACGGACGTGTCGATTTGCCGGTCGGGGATCGTCCAGTACTTCTTCAACAGCATGTTCTTGGTGTCCTCGTCGACGAGGCAGAAGCCGTGCTTCTCGTAGAAGCGTATGGCCCACGCCGCTGCCTTCCACGTGCCGATCATGACGGGGCGGTGGGCGAGCTTGTCGAGGCGTGCGATGAGCTTGCTACCGATGCCTCGATTTCGATAGGCTGTCCGCACGTAGGCGTGGCGGAACAGCGTGATATCTTGCACGTCCTGGATGCCCATGACGCCCACGAGCGTGCCGCCTTCCTCATACCCCCAAAACTCGACCTTCGCATCGATCTCGTGCTGCAAGTACTCGCGCGACATGTATGGCTCGTGCCAGCAATCTGCCGGGATGTGGCCCTTGTAGGCGATCGCGGAATCGTTGATGACGCCGAGAATGGCGTCGAAATCGGCACCGGTGCACTTGCGGATCATGTGCTCCTCGTGGACGGGAAGGAGCGGCGGGGGATATAGCTTGGTCCTGGCGGTCGATCGCAACCGGGTACTTGCTCAAAGATGTATATCGTAACAAGGCGAGTTCGTGTGCCCCCTTGGGTTTATATGGCCGAAACCGATAGGTATTCACAGATGGTAATATGTCAGCAGAGAAACGACGGGGGAAGGGGAAGCGGATCGGCGCGGCCATCGCGCTCGTCACGGTCGCCAGCGTGTCAATATTCACCATTTACACAATATTTTCCCCGAAACCCAGCGGGCCGAAAATCGTGTACATGTTCGTTAATAGTATATTATACGGCAGTATAACTAATGACATCAATCAATACGAGCAAGATGTCGAGGCGCGTGGGTGGGACTTGCGCGTTTTCAACAAGACGTGGCCGGACGCGGCCTCCTTGAAGGCTAACCTTACCCAGGCCTACAACACGCTCGCCATCAAGGGTGCCATCCTCGTGGGGGTCCAGCCGTGCCAACTGCGAATAGAGAACGTGGAAGTATTCCCCCAGGAACTCTATTTCATGGACCTGGACGGGTTCTGGGACGACCCGGACGGGGACACGATAATGGACGTGCACAATGCGGGGACGGGCGACATGCTCCCCGAGATATGGCTGGCCCGGCTGTACCCCGAAACGTTATCGACCTGTAATGACCAACTCTACCACGACTACTTCAACCGGCTGCACGCCTATCGCACCGGCTCCCTGTCCCGCCCGCACAGCATGCTCGTCTACCAGGAGGACACGTGGAACACGACGGACTGGGTCGGCAACATCACCGCCTACACGAACGTCACTTTCTACACGAACTGGACGCAGACGAACGCGCCCGGCTATCTCGGGAACATCACGACGATCCCGTACGAGTTCGTGCACTTATTCTGCCACTCGTGGCACGACACTCAGTTGCATGAAACCTTGGGGCAGCTTTACCTGCCCAACAACAACATCACGTCGGCACAGATCCAGGCAGCATCGGCCCCGTTGAAGCCCCTCTTCTACAACTTGTACTGTTGCCAGGCGGCGAAGTTCATTCTGTCGGACTGCCTCGCCGTCTCTTACTTATTCTCGGGCAGCACGCTCGCGGTCGTCGGCTCGACGAGGAACAACGGGGGCATGACCATGAACCATTTCTTCTACGTGCCGCTCGGCCGGGGCGAATGCTTCGGTGAGGCCTTCCGGCAGTGGTGGACCCCGAATTACGAAGATTTGCATGGCCCTCACAAGCCCCAATCCATGGGCGTATCCTTGTTCGGCGACCCGCTGCTCACGATCATTTGACCGGCCAGTATGGGAAGCATCACACTTTTTCTCGCCAATATTTTTTTAACTTAGGAATCGGAGGATCGGTCATGAATCGGTTACTAGTGGTCGGCACGCGCTTCGGTGGCGAGTGGATGTCAGCCGCGAAGCGCAGCAAGAACTGGGAGATCGCCGGGATCGTGGCAAAAACGAGAACGAGCCTCGACGAGGCGGGCAAGAAGTTCGGCGTTGCTGCAAATGACTTGTACCAGGATCTCGATGCCGCCTTGAAGGCGTGCAAGGACGTCGACGCGGCGGTCGTGGCCGTCCCCAACGAACTGCACTACCCGCTCGCTTGCAAGGTACTCGACGCGGGCTTGAACTTGATCCTGGAAAAGCCCATCACGGAGACCTGGGAACAGGCGGTCGACCTCGTGCGCCGCCTGGACGCGCACCCGGGCAAGAAAGCGATCGTCGGCCAGACGCTGCGGAGCGAGGTGAACCTGCGCATGATGGAATACCACCTGCGGCAGGGCATCATCGGCCGCATCGAGCAGATCGTGTTCGAGTCGCACTGGAACTGGGTGGCCGATCCATCCGACCCGCGGAACTGGCGCTTCCGTCTGCCCAACATGTTCCTCGACGACATAGGGATCCACCAGATCGACGAGATACGGATGCTATCCGGCAATAAGAAATGCAAGTCGCTCGTCGCGTCGGCGTGGACGACGCCATCATACCCCATCAAGCAGATAACGGGCACGTCCGCGGCGGGCACGTGGATCCTCGATGACGACATCCACGTGTCGTATTTCGGCTCGATGAGCTGCAAGGGGCACGACATCGGCTGGTATGGCCGCGTGCACGTTTTTGGCGAGAAGGGCTGCTTGTTCAGGGACAGCTCGGGTCAGCCATACCTCTATCAAGAGGGAAAGGCGGACGGGATCGGTCTCGATGACAAGTACGGGGATAATGCCGACGAGTACCTTCCGCTCATCGACTTTGACAAGATTGCCTACTTGTTAGAAGATTTTCATCACGCGATCAAGGATGACAGGCCGCCAGTTACCGATTTACATGACAACCTCAACAGCCACGCCATCTTGCTCGGCATGAAGCGATCCGCCCGGGAGCGGCGGTGGGTCGACGTGGCACGCGAGTTCCCCCTGCCAAATGCGAGATAGGTACCTAGTCTCTCCTTGCCCGCAATTTTCATTACCGATTTTTCATGGTTGTAGAATGATCCCATGCGCTGGCGAAAAACCTCGAGGGAACGAGCGGGGCAAGGTGGGCCGAGGGTCACCCCCGACTTCGACGCGATGATATCGATCGTGAGCTGGAACAGCGCCGGCTTTTTCTTCACGGAATTCATGATACCGTACGCGGGGGTCTCGCTTGGCGGAAGTGGCTTGAGCATTGGCCTGATGTTCTCGCTGCTCGTTTTCGGGGGGGCCATTTCCTCGGTAGTAGTCGGTTACTTGACCGACAAGATGCGTAAAACGACCTTGATCCTCATCGGCTCGATCGGGAGGGGTATATCGTACCTGGTGATGTACACCGGGATCCTTTTGGGCTCCATACCGACAATGAGCGCGGGGACATTCATCCTGGGGCTTCTCGTGGCCTTTTTCTGGGTTCCGTTCGATTCACTCGTCTCCAACAAGTCCAACAAGGACGACCGCTCGTACGCGTTCGGGAAACGACATGCCGCCGTCGGCCGCGGGCAACTCGTCGGCGGCGCGATCGGGGTGACGATCTTCATCCTCTCCAGCGAGTTTGCACCAGGTGTCGACGCGCTGCTCTTCAGCCCGATGCTCCTCTACTTCGCGAGTAACTTGATCGGCGGGTGGCTCTTCACGCGCCGAGTCGACGAGCACGTGTTCTACCAGGCATCGACCACCACGACGAGTGAAAACGTGAGCCACGCCATTACCTCGGAAAACGGCTTTTCTGACGCGGACATCAAGGCCAAGAATAACGACATTATCGCGGACGCAGGAAATGCCAGCACCAATGACCGCCAGGGCACCCAAGCAAGGGGGCTCCTGCCCGGCCTCGCGTTGCTCCTCGCGAGCTATTTCTTGAGTTCCGTGAATGCTATGATGGCAAAGCCTTTCCTCCAGATATACCTCCTACGGGTCGTCACCGATAACCCAACCTTCGTGCTGCTCGCATACGCGCCGGCCGGGGTCTTGACCATACTCGCCTCGCCAAAACTCGGTAAACTCGCGGATCGGATGAATCCATACACGGGAATTGCACTGTTCAGCGTATCAGGTGCTTTAGCGACTGTTGCCATAATTTCCACGAATAATATCTTCTTGTTCTCTGCCATTCTCGTCGTGGATATGGTATTTGGCAACGCGAGCGGCCTGGTACTCTCGAACGTGTTCTCTCGCGTGTCTATCAAGCATCGCGGGCAAGTGATCGGGGCAGGGTCGGCCGCAAACCACCTCGGGGGCGCGCTCGGGCCGATCATCGGCGGTGGACTCGTCGACACGATGGGAATCGTGAGCCCATTCATCACGAGTATTTTCGTCGAACTATCATTGATCCCCCCATATATCCTCGCGTTCAAGCTATTGAAGCCGCATTTAGCCGAGCAGCTCGCATTGTCGAACGGTATCGCGAGCGAGACTGATTCGCCGCCATGATTTCGATTCTATTTTTAGATGAGGAGGCTTCAAATGTGGAAAAGGCGGATAATCAAGTGCCATCCCGTGATCTGTCCGGTGTTCCGGGAAAACCGAGTAAAGGGAAAAAACCATGGAAGAGATGATGAAGCGTTACGTGGTGGTCGTCGGCAAGAGCCCGCTGACCGAGATTTTCCATTTCGCTGCCGGATCTGCCGCACGCGAGTTCGCGGGCAAGTTGGCTGGCAAGGGGATCAAGGCGACGATCATCGTCGAGGACGTCTCTTGATTTTCTCTTTCTTCTTTTTCATTCGGACAGGCTCGTGTCAACGAATTACCAGAAGCTTGCTTGGAACTTCTGGACGACGTCTTCGAGGGAGTCTTGTATCTGCTTCTCGAACCCCTTGAAGACCTCGACGTCCCCGCGAAACGACATGAGCTCGACCTGGTAAGTTCCAATGAACTTTTTCGCCACGTCTTCGAGCTCGGCCTGCGCTTTCTTCGGGTTGACCTTTTTGTCGAAGTTGGCCACGTAATAATATCCTTGCTCTTTCTTGAGGATGAATTTCTTGCTTCCGATCTCGAAACTTGAAAGCCCGTGCTCGTCTAGCTGCGACGCGAAAGTTTCCATAGCGGACATGAAGCCGCCGAACAGCTGCTCGTTTAATTTTTCCTCGAATACCCGTTTGAACAACACGGTGCCATCGGGGGTCATTATCCAGAGGTCTTGAAGCAGCTTCGACATGTGGCGGGCTCCCTCGAGTTCACAACAGCGGTTAAAGAAATAACACAAGGCACGGCTCGTTTGACAAACGAATGATGAAAACGACGACGGGGCATAACGGGCACAAATTATTTCTTCTTTCTTCCGGTTCACGTTCATGACCAGAGCGCTCTCCTGCTGATCGTACGATCTTATTCACGGTCACATCCATTTTCGTCAATGAACATGTTCAATTGATTTTGCGGATTCTTTAATATATTTCACCATTTCAAAGAAAATAAACCTTTTTAGCGAATTCTGTTATTCTATTTTCATGATAAAACGAAAA
>JAUQYZ010000361.1 GCA_030587475.1 Candidatus Sigynarchaeum calidifontis | reverse complement strand
AATAACTGAAAGTCTGATGACTCGGTATGTCTTCAAATCCAAGTGCGGCTGCGAGATGTGGATTGCGGCGCAATTCCCGCTCCAACGCGCGATCCGACATGTTCTTGTTCAATTTCGCAAAGATCACGGCCTTGAACATGGCGACGGGGGGGAAAGGCTCACCCCCCCTCGTGCCTGGCTGCCACTTGTACAACGCATCCAATTTCTCGACAAACGGCGCGAGAATGTCGTCAAAAGGCACGGAAAAAAAGATTTTCGTCTCGACACGAGTCCCGTTTTCGTCGCACACCTTGAACACCTTATCCGCCACGAGCTGGAGCCCTTGCTTCTCGAAATAATTGTTCTCTGTCATGATAGCCATGATTCGTCCACCTTTACATCACGGGCTTTAGACAAATACGGGTATCACACGGATATAAACTTCACCCAAAGCCGAGACGTTTACGTTAAAACGGGTAGAAACGGCATTGCACGGGCATATATCATTTCAGTCGTGACATCAAACGTTGAATAAACTGAAACAGAAAGGCTTTAGAAAGTAAAAAGGATCAGTTAAACGGTCTCATAAGCTTACAAAGATCTCCGGGAAGATGCCAGCAGAAAACTCAAAGCGGTTTTTCGTGAAATCCGGTTTGGACGTGATCGGGACAATGGCAGGTTATTCCGGATCGCATTTCAGCCTTGAAAAATCCCCCCCGGATGCTTATCGTGAGCAGAGAATTGTGACGTGTAGCCCCGCGGATAACGCACCAAGGTAGAAAAACCGGCCGGCAGATTGGAGATCATCATGACCGAAACCGTGTATCATTGCCCGGAGAAGATCAAGCACATGGAAGCGGAGAACACGCTGCCGAAGAAGATGGAGCGGATGCTTGCACAAGCCGGGCTCGAGAGCATCGTGAGAGGCAAGAAGGTATGCATCAAGATGCACCTCGGTGGCGGGATCGGATATACCACCATCCATCCCGTATTCGTGCGGACGCTGGTAGACTCGATCAAGAAGGCGAAAGCAAAGTCCGTGTTCGTGTGCGATGGATCCGCCAAGGATGCCGAGAACCGGGGGTACACGAAGCGATCCGTCCACGCGCCGCTGGTGTCGCTGTTCGGGCGAGGTGGCAAGACCGTGAACGTGCCGATGAACTTCAAGACGTTCGACACCGCGGACATCTCGAAAAAGGTACTTGATGCCGACGTGCTCGTCGTGCTCAGCCACTTGAAAGCCCATGGGGACTGCGGGTTCGGGGGCGCGGGAAAAAACATCGCCATGGGCATGGTGCCCCCAAGCACGCGCGCGAAAATGCACGCGCTGGAGGGCAGCATCAAGTGGGACGAGGCGAAGTGCAAGCATTGCAAGAAATGTATCGATGAATGCCCGAACAAAGCGAACAAGTTCAACGACAAGGACAAGTTCGAAGTGTTCTGGCACGCGTGCAAGTATTGCCGGCATTGCATCCTTGCTTGCCCCGAAAAAGCGTTGACGACGGACGGGAACAACTTCGGCGACTTCCAGGAGGCCATGGCCCGCGTGATCAAGCACGTGCTAGACCATTTCGGCAAGGATAACGTTTTTTTCGTCAGTGTCTTGAAGAACATCACCGTGTTCTGCGATTGCTGGGGCATGTCATCCGCAAGTCTCGTGCCCGATCTAGGCATCCTTGCATCAAGGGATCTCGTCGCGATCGACAAGGCATCGCTCGATATGATCAAGGAGGAGAACTTGATTCAAGATGGTATTCCAGAGGACTACAAGCTCGGCGCGGGCTCGCACCTCTTCGAGAAGATCCACGCCAAGAACCCTTACTTGCTCGGCGAGATCTTGACACGACTAGGAAACGGCTCGATCGAGTACGAGATCAAGCGAATAGACTGACGCTTTCGCGCCACTGCTAGAAGCTTTATCTCCCGAAGGGCTTGATGTAATACCATGACTTACCAACCATTCGAAGCACGCGTGTTACCCTTCCTTTTCTATTACATGGGCCTTGCCATCTTCAACATCGTCTTGACGGTCAAGATGGTCTTGAAGTGGAAGCAACGGAAGGTGCAGCCCCCGCTGTTGATGGCGATCGTCTTTACGATCTTTACCGTTGCCTTGTTGATGCTGGCAGCGGGATTGGCAGATTCTGCGTTGAACCGTTTTTACATGGATCTCTACCGGTTCTCGCTGCCATTCGGTTACACGATGATCGTTCTTGCAGACATCGTTCTCTACAAGTTCGCGATCGTGATCACCAACCGCGGTCGAAACGCGCTCGCCACGATCGTCATCCTTGGCATCATCCTGGCAATCGTGCTTTTCTTGCCATGGAACTGGTGGGGCTATCCAGAAGCGGATATCGTCAACGAGGTAAGCATACGCTTGTACTCCACGCTCGCGCTCATCGGGTATTCTTACACCATCTACATCACGATCGCCAGCGTGTGCCGCCATGCGATGGCAGACGCGAAGGATCCGGTCGCACGCACGGGCTTGAAGCTCATGTTCTGGGCAATGATCTGCCTGGTCTTGTTCTTCCTCATGTTCGTGTTCGACACGATCCTCATCGTCGCGATAAACCACCCGGGCTATTCCGAGTTCGTGTACATCGCGTGGGTATTCGCGGTGCTGTTCCACGTGCTCATCTACCTCTCCGTGGTAATGCCCGATTGGTTCATGAAGCGGCTCCGCAAATAACATCGCATTTTCATATCCCTGCAAGGATCGGATGCAATGTCACTGCCCAAGAACGTGTTCATCATCACGGACCTCGAGGGAGTCGCGGGCGTCTACCGTTTCGAGCAAGCGAGCGCGAAAAGTCATTACATCAACAAGGCGAGGCAAGAGCTTACCAAGGAGCTGAACGCTGTCATCCGCGGCATAAATGACCTCGACAAGGAGATACGCGTGCACGTGTGGGACGGCCACGGCGCCGGCGGTCTGGTAAAGGATGCCCTCCTCCCTGTTGCAAGGTATTTCCCGCCATCGCGTGTCGACGTGCCCGGTTACTTCCGTGCCGAGCGGATCGACGCGCTGGCATTCGTCGGGCAACATGCCATGAACGGCACGCCCGGCGCGAACTTGTACCACACGATGTCCCATGATTCCATCAAGCACTACAAGCTCAACGGCATCGAAGTCGGAGAATTCGGCTTATGGGCTGCGGTTGCAGGCGAGCTTGGCGTTCGCACGATCTACTTGTCTGGCGACGACAAAGCTTGCGCCGAGGCAGCACGTCAGGTGACGGGCATCATCACGACCGCGGTCAAGGAGAGCAAGGGACTGGAACAAGCTATCGACTTGCCCGACATCGAAGCCCGTTTGCACGATGGCGTCCAAGCGGCATTACGTGGTGCTGGTGGGGTCAAGCCATTTGAAGTCGGCAAGCCCGTGGCGCTGGAAATCGCCGTGAATCGTTTCCGTGACGCTGGAAGGATGATCAAGAAAGGAGCCATGTTCCGAGGCTTGAACGCCGCCGTGTTTCGAGCACCGTCCCTGGAGCACATGCTTTCGAGGGGGATTATCTGATTGCACGAATGGATCGTGAACAAGGAAAACAACGGCCCTTGTATGGTTATGTTCCTTTATTGAAAGGAATACCACCAAGCTGGCTTTGACCGCGACGAGAATTATCGACAAGACGAAACAGATATTGAGTTCCAGTACCGTGATTTCCGAAGTCCTAAAGTTCTCCTCTATGAGGCCTCAAGACCATGGCCTTGAATACCGTGCATACGAAAAAGCAATAAAAGGATTCGAAGGCCGGTTCTTGTCTGTTAAAAGCCGGGTTCCTCATGACGCAATTCTTATAATCGCAAAGAATTAAGAGTGAGGGTAGGAATAGGAGGATGCGGCACCATGGAGTCAAAAATAAGGGTGGGAATAGTAGGATGCGGCACCGTGGCCAGGATCGGCCACGCGCCGTGGTACCGGCAGAACCCGGCCGTGGAGCTGGTCGCGGCCGCCGATCCAAACGAGAAGCACCTCGAGAAATTTTCCCGGTCGTTCAAGATCCAAAAACAATTCAAGAATCCGCTAGATCTCATCGAATCCGGGGAGATCGATGCTTTAAGCATATGCAGCCCGCATTGGGCTCATCGCGAGCAGATCGTCGCGTCGCTGAAGCGCGGGCTGCACGTGCTCGTCGAAAAGCCAATGGCCGTGTCGATGGACGAGTGCGACGAGATCGAGGCGGCCGTGCGTGGTTCAAAATCGATATTCCAAGTCGCGTCGCAAAAGCGGTTCGAGCGGGCTCACCAGCGGATCAAGGAGGCGCTGGAGAAGGGCGAGATTGGGGATCCCTTCCAGGCGAGCATCTACTGGTACCACTACATACCCGACCTGAGTACCGGCCTCCTCCGCGGGACCTTGAACCTCTTCAAGAAGCTGGGCGTTGATCTCGAGGACAGCTTCGGCGCGTGGCGCTTGACAGACGCGCGGGCAGGCGGCGGTGACTTGATGGATCATTTGCCCCATTATTACGATTTGTTCAAGTTCTGGCTCGGCGAGCCCGAGCTGCTGAGCGCAGAGATCGCCAGGGTTTATCCAGGGCGCGTGCACGAGGATCACGGCCTCGTCGCCATAAAGTACAAGAGCGGTGCCCTGGGCCTGGTCGAGCGGAGCCAGGACGTGAAGGGGCGGCCGTTCGGCGAGGAACGCGGCTACGTGCACGGCACGCGGGGCAGCATCTACTGGGACGCCCCGCACGAGTACACGCTCAAGCCCGTGAAACTGCAAAGGTATTCCGGCACGAACATCATCCTCAACAAGCGCTCGCCGTACTTCGTGCCGGGCAACGCTAGGCTATCGGCCGCCTACAAACGACAGGTCGACGCGTTCATCGCCCGCATCCGGAACAAGCCGGAAGCTGTCGATTTTCCCGTAGCATGGGTGCCCGGCTATGCCGACGGCCGCGCCCACGTCGAGGGCGTCATCGCCTCCTATATCTCGTCCCTCAACAAGCGGAAGGTCGAGCTGCCGCTCAAGAAATCCGAGTATCAAGGCGTCCGCTTCGATTTCGAGAGGTTGCAGCCGGTGTTGAAAAAAGAGTCATAGGATGAATAATCGCCAGAATCCATACCCCGCATCAAGCGTGGTTAAAAAGAGGGGATCCCATTCTCGTTCAGTCCGTGTTTGACCCCACGCGTTTTATATAACCTTCTTTGGTCATTACACATGGATTAACCGCTTGGCAAGAATCGTTTAGAGGTCGTGCTTGATGACGAGACAAGTTAAAAAGAACCCCGGGGCTTTGATATTGTTTTTCGCAATTGTCATTCTCGCGGTACTCATGACGATGACGCAAGGCGAGAAGGGCATCAATCGAAGGGGATTCCAAGATGTGCAAACAAGGGTATCCTCTTGTGCGCTTAACATAACCAGCATCGTGGACATCACTGGACGAGGGACGTACGTCGGCGGTGAAACGTTCACCGTTCGCGTGAACTATGCCAATACCGGGGATTCCGGTGCCTCGTGGGTTGACGGCGTGCTCGCGTTCAATGGATACTTGTATTTGTCACAGAATAGCCCGGCTCCCGTCCCCGTTCCCGCGAACTCGACGGCATACCAGGACTTCGTTATCACGGTCTTGACAAGCGCGACGAGCGCGGCGGTTACGATAGACTGCACCGCGACCGGTCAAGAAGAAGGAACCGGCCAGCCCCTCCTCGTGGAATCGTACGATAACGATTTGGATCTCACCATCCAGAAGCAAGCGAACCTCGCCATCGTGAGCATGGTCGACATGACCGGCACCGAACCATACTGGCGGGGAGAGAGCTTCGTCGTGCGGGTGACGTACCAGAACACCGGCGGCACCGACGCGCTGGTCGTCGACGGGATTCTTAGCTTCAATGGATACACACAATTAACCCAGTCAAATCCCGCCACCATCACGGTCGCGGCGGGCTCCACGGGGTACCAGGATTTCACGATCACGGTGGGCAGCTCGGCGACGGCGTCGCAGGTGGAGATAGACGTGACCGTTACAGGTATTGAGGCAATCACGATACGCTCTATGATAAACACGACCACGGCATCCACTGACATGCACGTCTGGATCGGAATGGCGGCCGCGGTCGTGACCATCACGAGCATCCAGGACGTGACCGGCCGGGGCACATACATCGGCGGCGAGTCGTTCACCGTGCGCGTGAACTATGCCAACACGGGCTTGTACGGCGCGACCATGGACGGCACCCTCGTGTATAACGGGTACGGATACTTGACGTCGTCTAACCCGTCCGCAACCAGCATCCCGGCCCTCTCGACGGGATTCCAGGACTTCACGGTCACTGCATCGGCGGGCGCGACGAGCGCCGCGGTGACGATCGACTGCAGCGCGACGGGTGTAGAACAATACACCGCCCGATCCTTCTCCGTGGATTCATTAAACAACGACCTGGATCTCGGTAAGGGCTCAAAACATAGGGATTGCGAAATGCGCCTTTATTCAGCGATACGGAAGAATTGGTCGAAGACTTTCGCATAGCCGCCTTGCCATCGTTTGAGTTGCTGGATATAGTTTAACGCTCGCATATGTTCAGCCTTTAATTCCTTGTCGCTAGGTTCTTCCTTTATTCGAGCCCGCGCCTCCTTGGTACGACTCTCCACTTGCGCGATATAGTCTGGAAAGAGTTCGTAGTTGTGC
>JAUQYZ010000334.1 GCA_030587475.1 Candidatus Sigynarchaeum calidifontis | reverse complement strand
TCGTTCAATTTAATCTCCTTGTTTGCCTTTCCCAAGTTCACGAATGCTTTGACAGGTGCGGAATCGATGGTCACGCTTGCAAAATCGATCCAACCAGCGCGTCCGAGGTGATCGCGCAAAGCATTGAAGACCTCGGTCAAAAGCTCTACGGTTAGCCGTTCCCGCTTGAAATAACTGAAAGTCTGATGACTCGGTATGTCTTCAAATCCAAGTGCGGCTGCGAGATGTGGATTGCGGCGCAATTCCCGCTCCAGTGCGCGATCTGACATGTTCTTGTTCAACTTTGCAAAGGTCACGGCCTTGAACATGGCGACTGGTGGGAATGGCTCACCCCCCCCCTCGTGCCTGGCTCCCACTTGTACAATGCGTCCAACTTCTCGACAAACGGCGCGAGAATGTCGTCAAAAGGCACGGAAAAAAAGATCTTCGTCTCGACACGAGTCCCGTTTTCGTCGCACACCTTGAACACCTTATCCGCCACGAGCTGGAGCCCTTGCTTCTCGAAATAATTGTTCTCTGTCATGATAGCCATGATTCGTCCACCTTTAATTCACGGGCTTTAGACAAATATGGGTATCACACGGATATAAACTTCACCCAAAACCGAGACGTTTACGTTAAAACGGGTAGAAACGGCATTGCACGGGCATGTATCATTTCAGTCGTGACATCAAACGTTGAATAGACTGAAACAGAAAGGCTTTAGAAGGTAAAAAGGATCAGTTAAACGGTCTCTTAATACTTTTGAGCCGTTTTCTATCTAATCATCGTGATCCGGCATTCCGGACGCGCGGTATCGGAAGTGGCTGTGTTGACAAGTGAAAAAGAGACTCCCGCAAAGGAAAGCACCGCCGTGCAGAAGGTCGACGAGTGGGCAAACGTCGGGTTCCACCGCCCGCTCGGCGGCCTTCTCTACAACATCCTTTTCGTGATCATCGCTGCCGGGTTCGGCATCGTGTTCGCCGTGTGGTTTATTCCAAACATTATCTTCCCATTCCCACAAGGGCTCGGTTACCAGGATGCCGTGACCAACCTTTTCGGGCTTGTCTTCACGCTGCTCGACCTCGGGGTCGGCGCATCGCTGTCACGGTACGTGGCCGAAGAAAGCATCAAAAATCCCCGTCATGCATTGGCATACATTCAATTTTTTATCTGGTATCAAATGTTTACTGGACTGGGCCAAACTACCGTTATTTCCGTTTGGGCTATTTACCTGAACATGGCCGGCGCCAGCCACCTGGTCTATCTAGCCTGGTTTGTTACGATATACTCTACCGTGCAATATCCGGGCTGTTTGTGGGTCTTCAACGGAGCTCTCGAAGCTTTCCAGCAATATCACCGCGCAAGGCTAGTTTCATTCATCCAGATCCAGGTGTTCGAGAACATCCTCCGCATCACGTTCATTCTACTTGGCCGCTGGATCGGCACCCAGTTGCCCGCCATCGGCGAGGTCATGGGCGCGACGGCGGGCTCCATCATCGGCATCTACTTGCGCGAGTTTTGCAGCGCCATCCTGTCTGGTCATTATCTCGCGGAAGTCTTGCGGAAAATCGACCCGTCGCTGCGGATCCGCGACCTGTTCCGGGTCGAGTTCGACCGGCACGTCATCAAGAAGTCGCTATCCTATGGCATACGGGCCATGGCGCCCGCGCTCATCTACCCGCTCGCCAATTTCTTCGCGATCATGATCATCACGCTCTATCTCGAGAATTACGCGTCAATCATGGGCATGGTCAACCTGGGAACGATGCTCGCCCAGATGGTAACCACGTTCTCCATCACGATTGGCCCAACAATTGGCGAGGCGTGGCTGAATGGCAAGAAGCGGCTCACGGCGTATTACCTCGCGTCCGCGTACAAGTGGACGTTCGCGATGGGCGGGTTCATGCTCGGCTTGCTCTTCGGCGGCGCCACGATGCTCGGCGTCATCGCGGGTTCCAATTTCTTTCTCACGACATCCATCATTCAAGTCGCGATCTGGTTCAAGATGGCAGACATGTTCCAGAGCCTTCACGATTCCATCTTTACCTGTTCGGGCCACGCCGAGTACAACATTATCCTCATCTCGATCGAGCAAGGCGTCCGGCTCTTCTTGCTCTGGGCGCTGATCGTCTGGTTCCCGTCCGGGTGGTATTCGCTCGTCCTCTCCCAGGGGATCGGGTGGGGCGTGAAATGGCTCGTTGGTTTCACCATCTTCAACAAGAAGTACTTCAAGACCAAGACGATCAACATCTGGCAAACCTTCGTCGCCCCGGCATTCGCCATCACCGTCGAGGCCATCTACATCCAGCTGCTCGTGACCTACTTGTACCCGATCGTCTCGGACGCTATCGGCCGCGTGCCCGGCGCCATCGTCGGCATCGTGATCGGGATTTTCAGCGGGCCATTCTTTGTTTACTTCCCGGTCTACACGCTAGCGGGTGGATGGGACGAAAAAACGCTACGAGTGGCAGAAAGGGCAGCGGAGATGTCCGGCCCGTCCAAGTTCCTCGTGAACCTCATCGTGAAGATATCCCGCGCCTTCACCAAGATCACGCCGCTGCACGACAAGTTCAAGATCGACGACACCGGCGTGGCGGAGGAGATCGCCGAGCTCATGGTGCTGCGATCGAAGCATCACGGGGCTGCGCAACCCCACGCGTAGCGCGTGGGTGTCCCGATCGCGGCACTTGCATGCCTCTTCGCCTGGGATCGGGCATCTTCTCGCATTATCCCGCGTGATACACGTGGAGAAAGCGGGAGTAAGATCGATTTTTTTTTCACGTCACCCAGAACGTGAGCAAGGAATACCCCGAGAAGAGCAAGATCCCTTGCACGACGGCCAGCGCCCAGATCACGAGGTTCGTCCACCGGTTGAAGACCCGGTCCATCACGGGCGAGATGTCCCACGTGAACCGGCCCTTGCGCCCTTCCTGGCGCGTCGCCAGGGCAGTCTCCACCCCGGCGACCAACAGTCCGGCGCCGGCCAGCACCCCGAGGACGATGGGCAAGCCGGTTTCCAGCAGCACCCCCATCACGACCTCTGCGGCCACCCACGCGTGCAAGAACAGCAGCAAGGTCGTCGTGACGGCGGCGAGATAGACGAGCGTGATCCAGCTCCCGCGCTTCAGCAGCCCGGCGAGTAAGTATGCCGTCCCGGCGACGACCAGGAGCAGCGCCGAGGGCAGTTGGTACCGCCAGTCCGCGTAACCCCAGGCCCCCGCGAGCCACCCGACGCCGGCGTCGATGAACAGGACCGCGAACACGCCCAAGGCACAATAGCCGAACCTCTCGAAAAACTCGAGGGCGGTACCGGCTCGTTTCGTCATGTTGCTCGTATGCTTGCGTGTAGAAACGAGGATGGCCATGACGCCTGTTTGCACGACCGCCACGAGCTGGATGGCGATCAAGGGGTTGATCGTGAGCGTTTGTAGCAGCATCCAATGCACCTCAAGCGCGGATCGTGATCGTGTCGATCACGGTGCCATCGAACCCGTAGGTCGTGAACGTCAAGGTCGTGGCGGTCGCCGCCATTTCCGTGTAACTCGGGCTGGCGGTGCAGATGGTCGTCTCGGGCACGGGACGCAAGCCCACGTCGGCAAGCCCCCCGCCCGTGCCCACGACGAAGTAGGTGAGCGGGTTGTCTGGGTAGTGCGTCCGGTTCACGAGCGTGCCGCGCTCGAAGTGGTGCGCGTGCCCGCTGAACGTCGCCGTCACGTTGTACCGGTGCAGGATCGGCAGCAGCTGCTCCTTCATCACGTAGTTCTCGCCGTAAAACCCGGCACTCGTGATGGGGCAGTGGAACATACTCACGCGGAACGGCATCGCCCTCGACCGGTTGAGGTCTTGCTCCAGCCACGTGAGGTGATCGGTCGTGAACGCCTGGTGGTAGTCCCTGAGGCTCAGCCCGCCATCGCCCTCATCGTCCAGGTCTACCTCGGGGAAGTGGAGCACCTGGAAATGCACGCTGCTCCAGTTGAAGCTGAAGTAGAACTGCTGGTACTTGTCATAGGGGTTCTCGTTCATCGCCGCGTCCACCGACTGCGGGAAGTACGACGCGAAGTAATACGTGTCCGGCGTGCCCTCGTCATCGTCGAGGTCGCGCGGCCGGTCGTGGTTCCCGCGCACGGGCACTAGGGGCACAGTGTCATAATACTTGCTGCCGACCGTGTGGAAGTAATTCCACTCGTCCTTGGTACCGTCCTCAACCATGTCGCCGACCATAGCGAGAAACGAGTAATCCTTCGTGTTGACGATGTTGGCGAGATGCTCGTACCAGCCGGGGCCGAACTTGGGCTGCGTATCCGCGGTGAACATGCACGTGAATGGCGCATAGATAACGGGCGCGGTCCGGAACCGGCCACTCGCGTAGACCCCGCCTGGTGTCTCCACCCGGTAGTAATAGACCGTGTCGGGCGTTAGCCCGGTCAAGTTCACAGAATGGAACGTGGCTGAGATGGGTTCATTTTTCGTCATGTTCAAGTTGCCTGGATCTATGCCGTACCGTACCGAGCACAAGATTCCAGTTGGCGTCTCCCAGCCGATGTAGACCGCGTGCATCGGGTCATCATGCCAGGAGACCCACGCGGTCCGGGCAACGGGCTTCGTCTTGTAGTCCGTGAGATATACACTATAAAATATGGCGAGAGGAGAGACTACCAAGGCCAGCAATACGGCACGCATCGCGGGATGCGTGGCCGTGGAACGCTTCCCGGGCGTGAATGGCTTGCTTTCGTTCATGACGATCACGGCGCGTTCAGCTTTTTTAAACACGCCCTATACAATTTCAATATGGACGGTATCCCCCGTCGAACTGTAATATTGGACACGGATATCGGGACCGACATCGACGACACGTGGGCGCTCGGGCTGCTGTTGAAGTCTCCCGAGCTCGATCTCGAGCTAGTCACGACGGCCACGCGAGATACCCAGTACCGTGCCAAGATCGTGGCACGGATGCTCGAGATCGCGGGCCGGACTGGCGTGTCCATCGGGATCGGCCCCCGGACGTCCGATAAAGCAGGTCCCCAGAATCCATGGGTGCTGGATAATGCCCTCGAGTCTTATCCAGGCACGGTACTCGAGGACGGCGTCGCGGCGCTCGTGGATGCCATCATGTCGTCCGACGGGCAAGTCACGCTGCTCACGATCGGCCCGCTCACGAACATCGCCCTGGCCTTGAAAAAGGAGCCGCGCATCGCGTCGAAGGCCCGCGTCGTCGCGATGCTCGGCAGCATCCGCGTTGGCTATGATGGCCAGCTCGGGACTGCTGTCCCCGAGTATAACGTGGCGCAAGACGTGCCCGCTTGCAAGGCCGTGTTCGCGGCGCCCTGGGAAATCACCATCACCCCACTCGACACTTGCGGTACGGTCGTGCTCGATGGCGAGCGGTACGCGGCTCTTGCACGATCCACCGACCCGGTCGTCGAGGCCATCATCGAGAACTACGAGACGTGGAACTTCACCCGCGGCCAGACGACCCGCCCGGTAAAGTCATCGGTCTTGTTCGACACGGTCGCCGTGTACCTCGCCATCGAGGAGAATCTCGTGAACATGGAGACCTTGAGGCTCGTTATCGACGACGCAGGGCGGATGCGCATCGATAAAGCGGGGAGGCCGTGCCGTTGCGCGACCTCGTGGCGGGACCTCGGCGCTTACCTCCAATGGCTCGCGGCGCGGCTCCTGGGTTAGAAATGAGGCTCAGTCGACCTTTTAAACGTATAATGATCACATCCTTTCCTTGGAATAGAGCCCGTTGGCCAGCAAGGGTATGCGTTTTGTGTGCAATACCTAACGCTTATTAGGGGTTGGCCATGCTCATCTTCAATGTCTATCACAAGGGCCAAGTCGGGGGCAAGCCGAATGGATCCGGACAGCAAGAAAGGGACTCATGGAAATCCGCTCGGGATCGTCGACGAGGGGAAGCTGTTCCGCCACCTTTTCGAAACGTCTCCCAACACCATCGTCTTGCTCGATGAAAAGGGCATCGTGAGGGCATGCAATGCCTGGACCGAATACATCACGGGATACACGCGCGACGAGATCGTTGGCAAGGTTTTTCTCAACTTGCCTTTTCTCACCAAGGATACCCTGTCGCTGCTCGCGGTAAAGTACCAGGAATTGCGCGCCTCCAAGTCAGGGCAGATCGATCGCCCGGTTGACGTGCAAGTCCGCAAGAAAGACGGGTCGCTGAAATGGCTACAACTCATGGGCAGCACGATCGAGATCGATGGCCGATCGATGATGCAAGTCATCGGAACGAGCATCGAGGCCCACAAGAAGCTCGCACTCCTGCTCGAGCAAGAAAACAAGGCATTGAAAGCGGTCGACGAGCTCCGCAAGCAGTTCGTCATGGACGCCACCCACGAGCTCAAGACACCCTTGACGAGCCTCGACGGGGCAATCCAGATGCTCGATGAAAACTATTCTGCCCTGGATGCAGACACCATAAAGAAACTCATCTCGTTGATCCGCCGTGGAGCTTTCCGATTGAAGGAGTTGATCGAGCGCCTTCTCGATTTCTCGCGGATCGAAGCCGGTCGCCTATCCCTGAAGCTCTCCAACGAGGATCTTGCCATGATCATAAACGATGCGGTGAAGAGCGTCTCGTTTTTCTTGAGCCAGCGGCATCATCGCATCACGGTTGGCATGCTTCCCAAGTTGCAAGTGAACATCGACAAGTCCCGGATCGAGGAGGTCATCGTGAATTTCATCACGAACGCGATCAAGAACACGCCTCCCGGGGGTACCATTGATGTCGACGCGATCCACGACCAGGACAGCGTCACCGTGACAGTCAAGGACAGCGGGATTGGCCTCACGGGCGAAGAAATCGGCAAGCTATTCACGAAATTCGGCAAGATCGACCGGGGTGCCCTCAACGCCGATATCAACGTCCCGGGCTCCGGCCTCGGGCTTTACATTTCCAAGGAGATCATCAACCAGCACGGCGGCAAGATCTGGGCGGAATCGGAAGGCCGCATGAAGGGGAGCAAGTTCTCGTTCACGTTGCCCCTTACACGCACGGGATGACTGCCTTTTTTTATCGCGATGACAAGTTGTTGATTGGATGCATTGTTTCATGATAGATGGCAATGAACCGACGGAACAGCGCGTTGGTCTTGCTCGCGACCACGCTGATTGCCCAGACCGCCTTTAACATTGCATGGTACGACGAGTACGGCGACCCTTACAAGCTTGATTTGCTCCGTGCCAGGCCCAGGATAGGCGCGTGGTCGTGGGCATTTTACCGGCAGTCGAATGACGACATCATGGCCCACGCGCTGTCATCTGGCTTGAATTTCCTGTATCTCTCGCTGCCGACCATCCCTACCAGCGGGGAGCGTGCACGGATACTCGACTTGATCGCCAGGTGCGAGTTGAACGGCATCGACCTCTACTGGATGACGTGCGAGGATTTCGCCCCGTACTTCAACCACGCGGCAAACCTCGCGTGCATCACTCGCGTTCTCGATTTTCTCGAAGTCGAAAACGTGACCATCCCGGGCATACACGTCGACCTGGAACCAGACATTTCCGGCGATTATGAAGCAAGGAGTGATAAGTTTAACGATTATCTCGTGCTCTTGTCAGAAATGAAGGCGCTGATCGACTCCCGCCTCGGAACCAGCAGGAACTTCACGTTGTCGGCGGCGATTTGCAATTGCTACCATGACCCGGCGAACATCGCGAACGGCTCCGCCGCGATCATGCACCAGTACCTCGACTTTCTCGTGCCCATGACGTATTACTGCAGCAACCCGTTTGAATACCAGGACCTGATCGATCCCCTCATCGCACTCGCACCGGTCGTCATAGGCGTGGGATACACGACCTACAAGGACTACAATGCCCTCGTGCGCATGCTGAACGCGACCGCCGTCATCTACCAGGACAACCCGAACTTCCTGGGGTTCAGCATCTTTCACGACGAATTGATCGCATCACGCTGAATCTGGGAAAATTGCGGAAATCAGCCGGGGAAGCCGCGGCAAGGTAGTTTTTTAGACGCGGGCGGTGCAATAGATCACCGGTGCAAGGCTGATATGAAATTGCGGAAACGATCAGCGGCGATCGTCCTGGTTTTCATCGTGGCCATCGTCCCGAACGTGTTCATGCCCGCCTGGTTCGATGAAAACACGCCTCGCCTTCCCAAAACCTTTATCCAGCACTGGATGGTCGTGCCACTAACGGGCCAATACTCGCTCAACGATTCGAGGCTCGCCGATGTCATGGGGACCGATCTGGGGATCGTCGTGAAGTATCAGGGGCAATATCGTTTCATCTTTGGCGACACGTTCGGCGGGGACTACCTCCCGCACCAACCGTGTAATTACTGTGATTGGCGTTCAAATGTCATGGCGTATAGCAACGACTCGACGTTCTCGGACGGCATCGTGATCAACGGTTGGGTCACGAACGGGACGCCCCCAAACGCAACCGAGCTTTTCGGCCCCGTGGAGAAGATCGACAAGGTCGACCTCACGATGATCCCGACAGCCGCCATGGTCGATGGTAGCAAGTTCCACATTTTCTACATGGACATCAACCACTGGGGGACGGCGGGCGTCTACTACACGAACTACGGGAGCATCGCCTACAGCGACGACGGCGTGCACTTCACGAGGGCGACGAACGTTTCCTGGCCAGGCGATAGTAATTTCAACATGTTCGGCCACGTGCAAGACTTCCGGCCCGATTCCATCGCGACCGGCTGGGAATACTTCCTCGCGACGCCAGCGGGGCGGTACCACGCTGCATACCTGCTCCGCGTGCCCAGGAGCAAGGTCTTGGATCAATCCGCGTATCAATACTTCGCCGGCACCGACGGCGCCGGTAGCCCGGCCTGGAGCCCTTCAATGTGCAGCGCCCGCGCCGTGATCGAGCGCCCCGTTGGCGAGCTGTCGGTGATGTGGAACGAGTACTTGCAGCGGTACGTGGTCATGTACATCGAGCATTACACGGCCACGATCATCTTGCGGACAGCAAAGAACCTTTGGGGGCCATGGAGCGATGCGATCGGCGTCGTCCCCTTTTCTGAATATCCCGGGCTCTACGGCTCGTTCATGCATCCCGACCTCGTCGAGGACGGCGGCCGGATCGTGTACTTCGTTATGTCATGGTGGCCGTTCTACAACACGTACCTCATGGCTGCGAACCTAACTGGCCTTATCTGATTTCGAACCGAGAAATAAATCACGCGAACATGCAGCAGGTCGATTCGATGGAGAAGAACGAGTACAAGCTGAGCCGAAAGGAGAAGCTTGCCTATGGTAGCGGGCAACTTCCGGGAGCTTTCTTCATGGCTTTTTTCGGGCAGATCCAGATCTTCTACGTTTTCTGGATGCGGCTGGACCTGGCATACATGATCCTCGGCCAGGTCATCTACATGATCTGGAACGTCGTGAACGACCCCATCTTCGGCGTGCTCATGGACAGGACTCGAAAAAAGGAGGGGCGGTACATCCCGTGGGTGAAGGTTTTCTCCCCCATCTACACGATCTCGTTTATCATGCTTTTTCTCGTCCCGTCCGGGTGGCGTTTCACCGCTTCCGAACAGTCGACGCAGGTCTTGTTATTTACCTGGTACATGTCCACTCTCCTGCTTTACGACACGGGCTTCACCGTCGTGTACCTCGCGTATGCAGCCCTCTTGCCGCAAGTCAGCCACGACTTCAAGGAACGAACTGAGATGGCCATCTATGCCACCATCTTCGGGGCAGTCGGCGGGATCGTGTCGGAAATATTCCCGCTCATGTTCCTGACCAATCCCACCGCGGAGAAGATCGAGGCGTTTCAATGGTGCACGATCATCTTCGGGGCGATCTCGATGCTCGCATGGGTGTTCATGGTCAAGTTCGTGAAGGAGCGTGGCGAGCTCATCCCCGAGAAGAAGGAATCATTCTGGCGGAACATCAAGCACGTGTTCAAGAACCCTGCATGCCGCGTGTATATCATCTACGACGGGTTGACCGTGGGCATCAACGAGACGCTCATGGGCCTCATCACGATCATCTTTGCCTGGAGTTTCGGCCTCGACAACCCGTACGCTGCATCGCCGACCGATATCACTGGATTCATCCTTTATTTTATCCCGGTTGCCATCGGAGTCGTGATCGGGGTCATCTTGCAGTTCTACGTGCCCAAGCGATGGGACCTCAAGACGCTCTTGATCCTCGATTACGTGCTCATGTTCACCGGCTTTTTCATTGCCTTCCTCGGCGGTCAGCCTGCCCCGGGCGCCCCGCATGATACTTACACGCTTCCATGGAACGTCTGGGTCGTGTCGGCCGGCGTCGGCATCGGCTTGCCGGGCATCCTCGGGAGCTTGATTTACTTGAACCCCTTGAACGCGGATGTCGTCGACTACGACGAGATCCTGACCGGCTCGCGGCGCGAAAGCGTGTACTCGGGCGTGAACTGCATTTTCTCGAAGCCGATGGCATCCATCGTTGCCATGGTGGTTCCCGCGATCTTGCTTGCCTTCGGCCTTGCCCCGGTGGACCCCCTGAAGCCCCTCGAGGCGTTCGACGTGAAGTCCGGGTTCCCGAGCGCCCTCACCGGCGTGGCCGTGGCGAGCTATCTCTTCCCGGCCATCATGGCGCTGGTCGGGTTCTTCTGCTTCTTGTCGTACCCGCTTGACAAGAAAAAGCTAGCCGAGATCCGTGGTATACTCGATGCGAAGCATGCGAAAGAAAAGATTGCTTTCGATGAAAAGGTTGGTGCGTCGGGCGCGAGTGGCCGCCCTTGATCCTTCATTCCAGCTCCTTTTTAACCGAGATATATGTCATGTATTGCGCGAATCCAGCAGGTCCATAGTATCGATCGAGCAGCCCCTGGCTCGTCCAGTCGATGAGCACATTGTTCACGCCCTTCCGGTGCAAGTTTGCGAGGGCGCAATGCAGCAACATGGCCCCGAGGCCGCGATTCCCGCGAATACTGCTGGCAATACCAATCGGGCCGAGACCGCCGAAATCCGCAGAGCCGCGGGATTGCACGAGCGTCGCGGGGCCGAGGCCGATGCTAGCCTGGGTGGCGGTCTTCGCGAACCCGAGCACTTGCCTTGTATTTCCTTTCCGGCGGACGAGCACCTGGAGCTCGTCGAGGGGCGCGCCTGGAGCGTTCGCGTGAGACGCGACGGTCCAGTACCACTTGCCCGGGAAGGTGGCGCGCATGAATTCGAGGAGATCCTTCTCCAAGGCGGGTTGATACGGGATCACGTCGTACCCGTCAGCGCGGTTCGCTGCTATCTTGTCCCTCAATTTTCGATTCTTTTCGAGGACGGAATCGATGCTGCTGATATCCGCCATGATATCGATGGCCGATTCGAAGCCGTGCCGGTAACCGCACTTGTCGAAGAATTCCAGGCAATCCTCCAGGGGCTGCGGCACGCCTGGAAGGAAATGCCTCCCCGGCTCCCTGCCGATCGAGATGACCATGACGCCGTGCTTCACGAAGAAGGCCTCGATGGCGGCCATCAATTGCTTCCCGATGCCCTTCCGCTGGTATCCCGGCCGCACGCAGACCATGCCGATCCCGCCCGTGCCGTCCCGGGCCCACTGCATCGCGTCGTCGTTCGCCATGTCGTGGTTCGGGATGCGCCAGCGCTTCCCGATCACGAACCCCGCGAGTTCGCCCCCGGGCGTGAACGCCCCGATGCAGCCCTCCGGGTCGAAGTTCGGATCCCCCGTTAAATAACCCGCAAGGCGATCCGCCGACATCTCAAACGAGACGGGCAGCGATTCGATCCACGTGGCGACAAGGGCCTCCATTTCCGCCGGGAGGCGCACCGGTCGCATGTCCACCTTCTCTACCATGATCCCTCAATGTGACCGCGTTCCTCTTAAACGCGCGGGACCAGATGACCTTAAGAGGTTGACACGGCATGCACATGACTGGTAAGCAGCGGATCCTCGCCACGTTCGACCACGAGCCAACTGATCACGTTCCGTGGGTGCCATTCGCTGGCGTCCACGCCGGGAAGCTCAAGGGTTACACGGCAACCGAGTTACTCACGGACAAGGACAAGCTCGTCGAGTGCTTGCTCGAGGTCAACAAGGCCTACTCCCCTGATGGCCAGCCCGTCGCGTTCGATCTCCAGGTCGAGGCAGAGATCATCGGCGGCTGCAAGATGCGCTGGGCGGAGAAGGCGCCGCCCTCGGTGGAGACGCACCCGCTCGCATCGACTACGGACGTCCCGTCTACCCTCCCGGCGGCATCCGACGGGCGGCTGCCTATATTCCTGCACGCGACCCGGCAGCTCAAGGCGAAGGCCGGGGACACCACGGCAATCTTCGGCCTCGTGACGGGCCCGCTCACGCTTGCATCCCACTTGCGAGGCACGGCCCTTTTCGTCGACATCATCCGCCAGAAGGCCTACACGCGCAGGCTCCTGGACTACGCGAGCGACGTTGCGATCGAGATGGGACGCCATTACATTTCGGCTGGTGCCGACGTGATCGCCGTGGTCGATCCCGTCGTTTCGCAAGTGTCGCCTAAGGCGTTCGATGACCTGCTTCACGACCCGTTCTCGCGCATCTTCAAGCACATCAAGCAAGATGGTGCCCGGTCCTCGTTTTTCGTGTGCGGCGACGCGACCAAGAACATCGAGCCCATGTGCAGCACGAGACCCGAGTCCATCTTCGTGGACGAGAACATCGACATGGTGGCAGCGAAGAAAATAACCGACAAGCATGACATCGTGCTTGGCGGGAACATCCCGCTCACGTCGATCATGCTCTATGGCACGCAGCAAGACAACATGAAGTACGTGGTCGATCTCATCGAGACCCTCGGGAACGCAAACCTCGTCATCGCGCCGGGCTGCGACATGCCATACGACGTCCCGCCGGAGAACGTTATAGGGGTGGCGCAGGCCGTGCACGAGCCCGATAGCGTTCGAGAGATGCTCCGCAACTACCAGGCCGCGAGCGAGGAGGCCATCGACGTCGTCCTTCCCGACTACGCGCACTTGCCACGCACGCTCGTCGAGGTGTTCACGATCGATTCCGCGCAGTGCGCCGCGTGCGGGTACATGAAGAGCCTCGCGTTCACCGCCAAGGACAAGTACGGCGAGGCGGTCGACGTCGTGGAATACAAGTCCATCGACAAGATCAACATCGCCCGGGCGAAAAAAATGGCCATCAAGCACCTGCCGTGCATGTTGATCGACGGGAAGCTCAAGTACTCGTCGATCATACCCGGCCAAGCGGATTATTTTAAGGAAATCGAGAGCTCCTTGAAAAAGCGGAAAAAATAAAGAAAAATAAATATATCCAATTGGTTATTTGTTTTTTGTATACGCCTTGGCCCGCACGTCGAAGGCGGGCCTAACAAAGTGATGCCCATGCTCGATTGCGTGACCCTGGTTTTTTGCATCTTGATCGGCTGGCTCGTCTCAGGCGTGATGCTGGCCATAGCGAAGGTACGGATGAGGGGCAAGCTACCCCGCGGCGCCGTCCTCGTTGAAAGGCAACCGAACATCGCGAAGGACGTTGCGCCTGGAACCAGATGGTCGCGGCTTGGTGTTGTGTTCGGCATCGGCGTTGACTCTGCCGCAGTGTTCAGCATGGTCGTATTATGCTTGACCACGCTTTGGGCGGACATGGCTCCTTACCTTTCAGTTGACTTCCCGGTCTGGTTGAACGGGATCGGCATCGCCGGGATGTGGGTCCAGGACGCGTGGGGGACGCTCGTCATGATATACAACCCGAATTACACGAATTTGTACAAGCCGATCAAGGGCAAGTATGCGCTCGCCACGGGCGGGCCATATCACATCATCCGGCATCCGATGTACGTTGGCAAGGTCATACAAACAATTTTCATCTTGTTCGCGACAGGGATGTGGTTCGTCGTTCTTGGCTTCGTCACGGTTGTTTTCTTGCCACGGCAAGCGAGATACGAAGAGGAATTCTTGCAAGAGCGGTTTGGCAGCCATTACACGGATTACGCTAATCAAACCGGCCAATTTTTTCCTAGGCTAAGGATGAAGAATCGGGAATTAACCTTTAGAGAATAGACGATCTTTTTATTCTATGCGGGCATTTCGTTCCTCCTTCCAGAGGTGGCCCTAAGGTAGAGCCTTTTGATCGAAGACATTTATATCATCCACCACGAATCCGGCGTCCCTCTCCTCCACGTCGATTTCCAATCCAACCAACGAGGTGAACGTCCAGCCCCTGATCTCTTCGGAGGGGCATTGCAAGGGATCCGGCTCTTCTTGAAGGAATGTAAAATAGGAGACTTGAACGAGTTCAAGACGAACGACCGCCGGATAGAAGTGCGTTGCGACAAGGCCGTCGTCGTGGCGATCGTGTCGGGGCTCGATTCACCGCCCCACGAGATCGTCGACATCCTCGTCGAAGACATCGGGTTGTTGTTCGAGACCGTGTTCAAGGAAGAGCTGCGCGATTTCAATGGAAACGTCAAGACATTCGAGGAATTCACGCCAGAGCTAGTGAAATTTGTCAATCTCCAAATAGAACAAGCGTCCGCTGGATTCAGCGAGTCCGAAAGCACTGGTGTCGAAGCTGCGAAGGAACTGGCCAGCCGGGCTTTGCCAACAGCAATTCCAAGGAAGCATGGCAAAAATGGTAGCCCTCCTTCTAGCGTGGACTTCTCGGCCCTGGCAGAATGGTTGAAAAATCGTTACGGCTTGGACGCGAGCATCGAGAACAACGCCCGCGTCAAATTGCCGCCGGGTCTGCCAGAAATCTCGGTAGACGCATTGATCGATGCGGGCGAGCGCAGGCTCAACCGCCTCGACAGTTGGCTCGCTCCGCGCATGGCTAGCGGTGGGATGCGTGCCATTACCTTTTGCTTCTGGCTTGACCCTATCCGAGGCCCCGCTTTCGTGCGGCAGGTTATCGAGCAGTGCATCACGCTGGGTGATACCGAATACGGCGATTCAACCGAGATTTACCCCTGGTTTCCCGCAGAGATAATGTTCATAGGCCCCGGCGTGCAAAAGTCGACCTTCAATAAACTCGGGGACATCATCAAGGAATACAAGGGAGAAAAGTGCGTCATCGCATCGTATGCGGATCATCTCCACCGCGAACACAGCCCCCATCACGCGTTCTTCCGGTGCAGCGTGACCGGCTGGCAGTGGAAGCCCGGTGCCGTCACCGCCGAGAACTACCCGGTCCAGGTGTTTCCTTGATTCTTTTGCATCATTCCCGGTTTGCTTGCTATTGCTGTTCGACCTTGAACGAGAACGCGTATTCGCAAGGTATCTTGTCGTTGAAAGCCTCGGGCACCTCCATGACCAGCGCATCCTTCTCCTGGTGCCACGGGACGGGATCGGCGATGCCGAGTATGAAGATCATGCTGCCCTCCTTGGCCGCCACGTTCTTGATGGATAGCCTCGGGAACGGCCAGCCGATGTGGATGACGTAGACATGCTTGTTGTCCTTCGACCGCGTGTAATACACGTTGTCCCCTTCCTTGTATGTCTTGTACGGGCGCGTGGCGTAGATGGCCTCGCCGTTGACCTTGAGCCACCGGCCGATTGTCTCCAGCAGATCCACGGCCTCCTGCGGGAAACGTCCATTTGGCATCGGCCCTTGGTCGAAAACCAGCGTTCCACCCTTGGCCACGACGTCGATGAGGTTGTGCAGCAGCGTCTCCTTCGACTTGTAGACCTCGTCGGGGACGTAGGACCAATGCGTGCCGATCGGGTCGCATACCTGCCAGATCCGGTTCCGAACGCGCGGATCCGCGTTGCCGGCATCGGCCGGGATCCAGCGCTCGGGGCTCGTGAAGTCGCCGTAGGGGCCGAGGCCGCGGTCCGAGAACATGCAGTCGGGCTGGAGTTTCCGCATGTCCTTTATCATTTTCTTGAACTCGGGCCACGCCAGGCCGAACCAGGTCGTGTCAAAAAAAACTTGATCGATCGGGCCGTAGTTCGAGAACAGCTCCGTGAGGTGCGTGCGTTCGCGATCGATCATGGCCTTCCAGTCCTCTGGATTGTCCTTCTGGTTGTATGCAGGGTCGAAGCAGCGGTTTCCCTCGTCCCAGCGGAAGTTCGGATCTTCCCAATCCCAGTGCGAGTAGTAGAGGCCAAACCCGAGACCGTGCTTGCGGAACGCCTGGCTCAGCTCCTTGATGATGTCGCGCTTGAACGGCGTGTCCATCACGCTGTAGGCGATGCAGGGTTCCTTCTCCTCCAACGGATAGACTGCCCATTGAGCCCTCGACCCGATGCGCTTGGGTACCCGCACCTTGGCCTTCGTGTCCCAGAGGGCAAACCCCTCGCAGTGCTTGGACGTGACCTGGATGAATTGCAACCCTGCCCTCTTGACGAGTTGTGCCCATTCCTCGGCATCGAACTGCACCGGGTTCCATACTTGCCACAAGGTATAGTACACGTCGAAAAACCAAGACGGTGCTTCCTTTGCATACGCGCTCCACGACTCGGTGACCCCGAGCCACGTGTAAAGCCCCCAATGCACCATCAACCCGACCTTCATGTCGAGGAATTTCTCGCGGCCAGCATCGCTGCAGAACTGGTAGTCCTTGTCCATGGTCTCCCGTGTTTCTATCTCCGTGTCCCACCCGGCTACGAGATTTTTCCAGATCGGTTCGCCCGTGTTTCTCCTGAAAATGTTCAGCTCGACGCCGGTGTTTTCGAAATCTTCCAGCAACTCCTCCAAGGGAACGTCCATCTCTGGAGACGTTGGCAAGTACTTCACGCGGAGGAAAACCTGCCCATCCTTTCGAACGAGCCTCCCCTTGAGGGTGAGTGACTTGGGTTCCATGCTTGCATTATCTCCGTCGAGAATAAAAATGGTTAGTATTCCCTATTGAAAGGCTTCATTCGTTTACCACGGCCTCACGCCAATGAAACGCTTCAAGATTAACTTGATAGTCGTCCGATACAATCACGCCCTCGGCGCGGAGCAGCGCTGCTTGTTCCTCTCGACCCTCCAGACACGGCAAAGATCTATTCCCCCTTGCACCGATGACCTGGTACCAAGGCGATCCTTCCTTCCCGGAAAGCGAGTGCAGCACGCGCGTGACTTGCCTGGCCCCGCGCGGGTTCCCTGCCAACACCGCCACCGCGCCGTACGTGAGCACCTTACCCGCCGGGATGGCATCGATGATGGCAATGGCGCACCGGATGAACTCCGCGTGCATGTTTTTCCATCGAATTGAGAATTGAATAAGGTCATGTATCATTCTTAGTCGACGAGGCAACGAGAGATAGAGATCCTTGGTGAAGACCCGGAAAAATAGAGATGGGCTGACCGGCCCTACTTCTCATGCGCAAGCTAGCGAGAAGCACGCGCTCGGGCAGTATTATACCCCTGCCGTCGTGTGCGACCTCATCTGTCGTCTTACTATCACGCGTCATTCAGCCAAGGTGCTCGATCCATCTTGTGGGGATGGCGAGTTCCTAGTCGCAGCGAAAAAGCGGCTCGAACAGTTAGATGCATCGCCGAATGTCAAGCATCAATCTTTACATGGCCACCAATTGTTCGGCATCGAGATAGATGCCGGTGCAATTCACCAGGCCCTCAAGCGACTTGAAAAACAAAGTAAAGCAGGTGGCAAGATCCACGCCGAGATAATCCAAGGAGATTTCTTTGAAATCGAACCCGGCAAGTCTCCCATTCCATCCATGTTCGATGCGGTGATCGGCAACCCTCCCTACATACGCCAAGAACTTATCAAGGACAAGGACCGGGTCAGGGCACACCTGTCCAAAGCGGGGATTGGCGAGCGATCGGATATATACGTCTATTTTTTCAGCCGTGCCGAGCAATGGCTCGCTGGCGGCGGGCGGATCGGGTTCTTGACATCCGAGCGATACCTCGACACGCAATATGGCCGTGGCCTCCAGCAGTTCCTGCTCGATCATTTCAAGATCCGGGCCGTAATCGCGTTCGACAAGCAGCTCTTCGCCGACGCCTTGATCGGCACGGTCATCACTATCCTGGAGAAAGATAACAATGAAGGAGAACGATCCGAGCACCTCGCCCTATTCTTGCGCGTGAAGCAAGTCGTGGGCATGGATGATCTTGATGGCGCGGTATGTGCGCCGAGGAACCGGCCAGGTTTCGAAGCACGAGACGCGTGGGATGCAGTACTCGTGCCACAGCACGTGCTGGCGAATTCCGACAAGTGGCGTCCGTACTTGTACGCGCCTCCGATCTTTTTCGAGCTGCAGCACTCGCCCCGGTTCGTCGAGCTCGGCGAGATCGCGACGATCCGGCGCGGCATAACGAGTGGAGCGAATCTTTTTTTCTACCGGCGGGAAGCCGAGTTCCACCAACTCGAGAACAAGTATCCCGGCTTGAAGCGGTACTTCCGGCCCCTCTTGAAGGCGGTCGGGCAATCCGATTGGATGCAAGTGTCGCCGGGCGACACGGACTGGTACGTGCTCGACGTGCATTCCCTCGTGGAGGAATGCGTTGCAGATCCCCCGATCGAAAAGGAACTAGCATCCCACAAACAAGATCTAGCCGATGCGGTGAAACAATGGCTGTCGGCCAACGGCCACGACAGCCTCGCTAAGTACATCGATGACGCGGAGGCCGGCGGGGGACTAGCATCAAAAGGGGGAAAACACCCGGGCGGCAACGCGACGTGCGCCGGCCGGACTATCTGGTTCAACCTCGGAACCCTGCTCAAGGGTGGCATCGGTTTTCCCAAGGAGTACTGGTCGAAATTCATCTGCCCGCTCGTGGATCCCGAAATGGCGCTGGACAGCCGCGTGTACGTGGTCATGCCAGAGGATTGGCCAGGTATGGATCCCCGGGTGGACAAGATGAAGGTTGTCGCGGCGTTGCTCAATTCAGACCTGTCCGCCATATTCTACGAGTGCCAGGGACGTGTCTATGCCGGCCGAGCGCTCGACCGTGCATCTTGCATGGTTTACGAGGCAAAAAAGCTCCACGTCATCGATCCTCGCCAGTTGAGCACGGATAGATTACTCGCCATCCAAGCCAAGTTCGACGCGATCATCTCCGCCGAGCGGGCACTGATCCCCCGGAAGACCCGGTCGACGCTGTTCGAGGCGAGCCTGCGTGCTTCCCCAGCGGAGAAATCGAAGCGGCTCGAATACCTCGGTTTGAGGCAGGCCCTGAACGGTGCCATCCTCGATGCCATCGGGCTCGGCCACCGTGCACTGGAGATAAGGGCAAACGTCCAGCAACTCGTTGACACGCGCCGGAAGCGTGGCTGGGATGATTTCCAAGTGTTGATATGGCGTTAGTCCAAGGAAAACCAGCGATCGATTGGCTTTTATCGCGAGTTTAATAATACGCGGGGCAATGATATATTTCATGGGCATCGCACGGCGCTTCTTGAAGTGCTTGCTTGCATTGCTGTTGCTTTCCGGGGGATTTATCGGGCTGTCCTACCTGCTCGAGCTGCTAGGCGTGCCCATTCTCGTCACGCCACGCCAGGTCATCTTCGACTGGACATGGTGGTTCACGACGGGCCTGTTCCGGGATTGGATCGAGGAATATTACATTTGTTTCGCCATCGTATACCACGCGCTCGTCCCCGTGTTCTGCCTCGGCATCAACATGGTCAAGAAGAAGGAATGGCGGTACCAGGGGACGATGATCTACCTCGGAACGCTCGTGACATGGTCGGCGCTGATCCTCTGGAACATCTTCTACACCCTCGTGGCGCTTATATTCTTGTCGGACACGGTTTTCCCCGCTAGCGTCGTGCTGGTGCTCCTCGGGGTGTATGCACCAATCGGCCTCCTCTTCGGTTTCTTGTTCCTCGAAACGACGGCTGACGTGTTCGTCTACCTCAAGGATTGCTGGAGCGCCCGCAAGGACTACAACTCCATGACCTACGAGATCGTCAAGTGCGGCCGCTGCACCGATATCGTGATCCACACGGCCAATCCGAAGATCAAGGCAGCCGTCACCGCGGCGCCCATGATCCTCGTGGAGCAAGCATTGTACGAGCTGAACTACCGGCCGCTGAGCAACTACATCAAGTCCGTGCTGCATATCATGGTCATCATGTTCGTGACGCACATCACGGGCTGGGTGCGGTCGCGTGCGCTGTTGTTCAAGCTCGTCGGCGTGAAGATCGGCGAGGGTTGCCACATCAGCCAGTGGACGAAGCTCGACCCGATCCTCCCCCATTTCATCACGTTCGAGGAGGATAGCGGTACTGGTATGGATGCCATGATCCTGACGCACAACCTCATGACCAGCACCAAGTTCACGTTCCGGTTCGGTCCCGTGCGCTTGAAGGCACATTCGCGGGTCGGAGCGAGGGCTATCATTCTCCCCGGTGTCGAGATTGGCGAGCATTCCATCGTCGGTGCGGGATCTGTCGTGACGAAGGATGTGCCCCCGTATACCATCGTTGCTGGAAATCCGGCCAAGCCGATCAAGCGAATCGATCCAGTGACTCTCGAACCCTTGTCGATAGAGAGCATGGAAGTGGATCTCGTGAAAAACACGCAAGAGCCTCCCCCTGACCGTCTTGATGATATCTGACGCGATGACGAGAGGTAACCTGCTCCGGATGCCGCTGAACGTCGTGATCAGAAGAGATCCAGGGCATTCTTGAAGACGCGCCCCACCTTCTTTATGTCCGATGGGGTCAAATGCGAGTTTACGATCTCGCGGCGATATCTGCTCCTCAAGTTTCGGTAAAACGCCCGTGTTAAGTATGAAGGTCGCAAGAAGATGCCAGGGAATCGCTCGTTCACTATTTGTTTCAAGGCTTTCCGCTTGAGGATGGTGCCCGGCAAGTCGATGATATCCACCCCCTTCTCCCAATATAAATCCTCGTCGAGGATCTGTCTCTTGGCGAGGTTCTTGAATATTGACGTGCCGGGCAGCGCCCGGGTAAGGATCAATTGCGGGAAATCGATGTCGAGCGTCTTGATGAAGTGGATCGTCTGGAGCACTTCTTGATACGTCTCGTCCGGTGCACCGATTAGGAATGCCCCGATGATCACGTCGATCCCCCCCTTTCTTGCCAGCTTGACTGCATCCCTGCTCATGTCGAGGGTAATTTTCTTGTTATAATAGTCGAGTAGGCGTTGAACGCCACTCTCGAAGCCAAGCATCAACGCCGTGAATCCCGCGGTCGCCATGTGGCGATACAAGTTCAGGTCGCTGTGGTTCACACGGCCGTCCGTCGTGAAGAAGATATCCAATTTTTCTTTACGAATCCTCTGGCACAAGTCGATCACCCGATTCTTCTTCAACGTGAAGTTATCATCAACTAGGATGATATCCTTGTAACCCATGCTGCCGAGTTCGCATATTTCCTTGAATACACTATCAACCGATCGTGCCCGGAATGATCCCTTCGTGAATGCCGTGCAAGCGCAAAAAGAACAAGCGTAAGGACATCCCCTCGATGATACCATGATGGTGAACTTTCGCTTTGACAATTCCAAGCCACACATCTTGTTTTTATAGATGTCGGGGAGGAGCTTGCGATCTGGAATCGGGAGTGTATCGAGATCCTTGGTTAATTGGCGATCCGGGTTCTCCTTGATCTTGCCCGCCTCGCGATAGGAGATCCCCGGGATCTCTTCGAGCGGGCGGCCTCGCTCCCATGCCTCCAGGAGCGCCGTGAAAATCTCCTCCCCATCTCCTCGGACGCAAGCGTCGAGCCACGGGTATTGCTCGAGCATTTTCCTTGCATAAAACGTGGGTAGATAATTGCCAAAAACGATCTTTAAGTTCGGGTCTTCTGTCTTCATTTTATCGGCGAGGATCTTGGCGTTACTAATCGATTCGCTCAAGATGGTGAAGCCAACGACATCTGGCTTGAATTTTTTCACGTGATCAAGGAGCTTCTCGTTACTCCATCCAAATGTTGCTTGATCAACGACTTGCACATCTTGACCATGTTGGATGGCATAGGTGGCCACGTAAAGCAGGCCCAGGGGTGGAGCCGACGTGGAAAAAGCTGGCTCATCAATATCCTTGTTGAAGTTTTCAGCTGCAGCGCTGATAAGAAGGGGTCTCATTGCTCGCGACCCTTGCATTGCATAATTATTCGGACGTGGTATGCTGATTAAAACCTATTCCTCTATCCGGTGTTTAAGGCGAGCTGTGTTAGCACATCGCGATAAAAAGCGTTGAACGAGCTTCGTGAAAAAAGGAGTATAAAAAGGATCACGCGGTCGCAGCTGCCGGTTTAATTGAATCATTTATCATTGCTTCACCATTCGCGAGATCGGCGATTTCTTCTTTTGACATCGACAAAAGCTGGGGTGTCTGTTCCCAGCTGATGACCTTGGGCAAATGCGTCGACAAGCCCAACATGAACGTGTGGATCTTGAGAAGGGTGCCGAAGCGAAGCAAGCCCTTGCCATTTCCCTCGCAATACCTGTGGATGCTTCCCAGGAACCATATCGCGTGGAAGAGATAGCACAGCGCTGCCCAGCCGAGCAAGTACCATTCCCCGATCGCCGCGTAGACGCCCACGAAGATGAGCGTGATGACGCTCCAGATGGAAATGTTACCGAGAAATTGCATCGACAAGAATCGCCCCAGCATCTCCTTCGGCCCGGCCGGCTTGCCATCGACCTTGAGCTGGAGCAATTTCGGGATGTCGCCCGTGAAACCGCCGACCCAGCGCGTGCGCTGCTTCACCATGGTGTCCCATTCCGATGGCACCAGCTCGTACACGATCGAGTGGGGCACGAACTTGATCTTCATGTTGTGGGCGTTTATGAGCGACGAGAGGTAGACGTCCTCGGTGAGCGAAGACTCGTCGAAGCCGTTGAACTTTCGGACGACTTCCATGCGCACGCCCATGTTCCGTCCATAGAGCCAGCAATTCTTGCCCAACTTGTTCTGCACCTCGAAGTGCGTGTTCCCGGCCGATATGACGGCGTAATCGAGCAGGATCGCCTGGGTGAGCTTGTTCTTGTCCCAGTTCTTGACCACGATCGCGCCCTGGACCGCCTTGACCGTCTCGTCCTTGAGGGGTGCGACGAGCTGCTTGATCGTGTCCGCTTTGAGGATGCTTCCAGCGTCGTAAAGCACGAGGATCTCGTTCTTCACGCTCTTGAGCCCGTAATTCAAGGCGGTTGGCTTGCCGGGCTTCGGCAACGGATCGGAAAGGTTCAACCAGTCTATTCCTGTATGTTCCTTGAAGTACTTCTTGCAGAGCTCTTCCGAGCCGTCGGAGGAGTTGCTCGTGACCACGATGACCTGCATCTTGTCCTTCGGGTATTCCGATGCCACGAGAGAGTCGAGCGTCCGCTTCAACAAGAGCGCCTCGTCCTTCGCAGCTATGATGATGCTGATCGACGGGGTGATGAATTCCTTCGTCTGCTTGTTTGGTTCGAGCACGGCGAGTGCTGCCACGCCATAGAACGTGGTTAAGCCGACCAGGGGCATCAATGCAATGAACGTCCCCAGATTCTGTTGGGTCGCGTTGTAATCGACGAACAAGTCGTGGAAATATGCCTTGTACACCCACGAGCCCGTTCCTAAGGGGAAGATGTATTGAAACGCCCAGGACCACAACGCGAAGATCCCGAGCACTATCGCGGAATAACACGTGATTTTTAGCACGTTCATGTTTTTGTCTCCATCTACTCGCTTGGTATTACTCTATTCGTGTTTTTCTTGAATTGCAGAGTCCATTTGCTTCAGTTCCGCCCAAACGAAGCGGAACGAGATCACGGTGCAGATCGCCATGATCGCAAAAAAGGCCAGGTTGAAGTAGACCATTATCCAGTTGAGAACCAGCGTATAATAGACGACGAAGCCCGGATCGATCGATGGGCCGCTCGCCCCGATGACGATCAGGTCTATCAAGCAGTTCACCCCGAATGCCCAGAACGCGCCGCTCTCCAAGAGAATCCTGACGGGGCGTTCGGCCAGCAAGGCCTTGATCTTGACCATGCCGAGTTCATAATGCTTGGCACGGGCATACTCGTACAAGAGCACGAGAAAGATGTTCGTCCACGCGAGCCACCTGAAATCCAAACCCACGTCAACGAAAACCAAGTACCCACCTGGGATAAAGCAAACCAACAACAAGGTGTCACTGACGCGGTCGAGCACGCCATCGGCCCAACCACCGCTTTTCGTCTTCTTTTTCTGCAAGGTTGCGAGGGCCCCATCGACCCCGTCCGTTATACCCGCATAGAGCACGAGCAATGCTGCGGGAATCGCGAGAAGCCCGAACGTGAGCCTATCGAGGGAGTTGGTACCCGGCTGGTGTTGCCCGGCAATGATCGCTAGGTAGAATATCAAGAAGGTGAGGAGGAGGCTCATCACCGAGACCTTATTTGGCGTGAGCCCCATCTTGCCGAAGATCTTGGCATTCTTCACGACGATGGGCGTCCAGATCGACCCGAAGGGATTCCCCTTCTTCTGTATCTCTTCGACGATCCGGTCAAGGTCGTGGGCCTGGCCGTGGCTCCGCATCCATTCCTTCATGTATTCCTTCGTGGACATGTATTCCGTGCCCTTCGGCGGCCTGTTCTTGATGCTTGTCAAGAAGAGCAAAGCGATCAAGACCAGCAACACTATTGGAAAAACGATCTCGAACGAAAACCGCAACATGTCTGTTGTCATTTCTTCTCCTTCCTTTCATTTTGTTGTTTGGTGACAGAGCATCGATATTTCGAGATTTGTGTAAAAAATAGGTGAGGATTATCACGCGCGCAGGGTTCCGCTGCGCGCAAACAAGGATAGAACGAGCGTATCGATATGCAAGCAAACAGAGAGGCAACAACCACGCCGTTATTCACTTTCATGCCCCTATGAGCTAGCAGATCCTTTGCAAGTCGAGGCACGTGCATGGCATGATTCCTCGAGCCCATTGCCATGGCGTGATACTCCCTCTCGGGGGCGCTATCGGGCGCGACACCCGGTGGTATCGTTTCTTTTTCCGGCGCCCTTGCTAGGCCCTGCAAAGCATTCGAACCAGAGGGGCAAAACATAAGCCGAGGATTGGTGATGTCAAGCAGGCCATAGCGCCGCAGGTCCACGAAGGTGATGCCCGGTTCCCTGGCGCTTCTATGCCATCGATACGGGATGATCCCTACGGACAACACGATAACGAGATCGATAATCAAGTCAACCAGGTTCCCAAGGGTGAATGGAATCATGGAGATGTTTTCCGGCACGAAACCGAATAAATCGATAGCCGGGATAGACGGGATGAAGAACGAGCAACCGGACGCTATTTTCCCGTAGATCGATTGCCCAACTTGCTGCGATATGATGATACATAGGATTGCAGCAAGGATAACGACTGGCGTGGTGATGATGGACAAGGACGTGATGCCCTTCCGCTGCAGCTTTCCCTGGCCAAGTTTCACGTGAATTCCCTGGCGTCCTTGATGTCGATGTGAAATGAAATCGATATAAAATGGAATCAACGGCTAGAATTAAAAGCGCTCTTTCTAGGCCGATTGTCGTCGCAGAACGGGGATCCATGTTTAAATCATCGTGTTCGTTAATTACGAGGAAAATGTCTGAAAAAAAAGGCTTGAACAACGCCGAAATCGCTGCGCTGTTCGACAAGTACGCAAGATTCAAGTACAAGCCCCTAGGTGTCTATTTCTCCGACGTGCTGCCAAGCTGGATTGGAAAAAAACGTTTTGGAACCAACCTATTCAATAGATGCCTCCCACGAATGGCGTTCTTTGCTGCGGCGAAAGGCAAATCCAGTATCGTGGCCGAGGGGTATGGTTGCCCGGGTGGCTTGTGGTGGGCCGGGTTTTCGAAGTATCCGCCTCGTGGCCTCACGGTATTCCTTTCAACGGGAGGCCGTTGGGACTGTTTTGGTGGCCGCGGCGAGCACTTGAAAAAGAACCCAGCAAGGGGCGCACATGTCATCAAGTTTCCCGGGCCGGTCAAGCAACCGGCTGGAACCAAGTACATCGTGTTCCAACGGTTGAAGGAGATCCCGGACCGCCAAATAATCGAGTTCGTCCTTTTCTTTGTCAAGCCCGACGACATGGCGAAGATGATTAATTTATTGCATTTCAACCGCGATGAAAACCTCTTTATTCGCTCCCCTGGCGGCTCCGGCTGTCAGGCCATCCTGAACTTCCCCTTGCTCATGAAGCAAGAGCCCGAACCCGATGCCGTGATGGGATTTTGGGATCCGGTCGCTCGCCGCCACTTGCCCAAGAACTTGTTGTCTATCGCCGTCCGGCGCTGGCTCGTGGAGTACATCGCGCGGGACATACACGAGACTTTCCTCGCCTATCCTCCCCCGTTCACGTTGAAATTCGAGTTACCCTTTCTTTTCAAGAGGCTCAAGCGGAAATTGCGAGAAAGGAAAGAAAAAGCAGATGGATCTAGAACGGCCCCCGATATTTCCGGATAAGCCATTTCGCTGCCTCGAGCCCGAAAACCGCAACAACGCCGATAATGATGGCCAATGCCCAATCAGCGGCTTGCAAGGCCTGTAATTCGAATATATCTCGCAGGAAGGGCACGTGATAAGCAGCGACGAAGTTACTGTATGCAAAGACCGTGAACATCAGCAAGATCGGGCCGAGATCGCGCCGGAAACTTTTCCAGACAGGAAGGTTTGGCCTCCGGATCGAGAAAATCGTGAAGACCTCGATCGACATGATGATCGCCAGAGCAACCGAGCGCTTCTCATTTAATAGAAGGATGCCCGAGTTCGCAGCATAAACCGGGTAGACCAATCCAAACGATATGAGGAACCCCATCACGAGCAAGCCCATGTGCACGATCATGAGCAGCAGCGTGTTCTTGTTAAATATTTCCTCCTCGTTTCGAGGCCGTTCTTGCATGATCTCGTAGGCTGTCCTGTCGAACGTGAGACCCATCGGCGGGACGGCGTGTGACATGCCCACTATCATGTACACTTGCATTGCCGTAAGGAGTTCGAAGCCAGGAATGAAAGACGTTATGAAAAGGAAAGATGCCTCGATCAAGTTTGTATATAAAAAGAAATAGATGATCGTGCGGATCTTTGCAAAGAGCGCTCGCCCTTCCCTGATGCCGAGCTCGATCGTGTTGAACGAGTCATCCGTGATGATCATGTCGGCAGCTTCCTTCGCGATAGCCGTGCCGCTGATTCCCATGGCGATGCCGACGTCTGCCATGCCGAGCGCGAGCGCATCGTTCACGCCGTCACCGGTCATGGCCACGACCCGGTCGGCCGTTCCACGTCCCTGGTATCGCCGCACGATGAGATCCTTGTCGTGGGGATCGACGCGCGCATAGATCGACACATTGTCGATATCCTTACTATCGAGGTTCTTGATCTCGCTTGCTTCGACGATCTTGTCTCCGTCCTTCCAGATGCCGAGGTCAGCGCCTATCGCCTTTGCGGTTCGCGGGTGATCGCCAGTGACCATGATGACCTTCACGCCGGCCGACTTGCACGCGTCGACGGCCCTTTTCACGCCAGCCCGCAAGGGATCGGCGATTATAACGAATCCAAGAAACACGAGATCCTTTTCGACCTCTTCACGTGCCAGCTTCGCCACGTCCTTGGATCCGTCCATCTCCCTGGATGCGATGCCGAGTGTCCGGTATCCCTTCTCAGCCCATGTTTCCATCACCGCGATGATCTCGTCGCGTTGTTGTGCGGACAACGGGGCAAGCCCGCGTTCCGTCGCGATTATGCTCGAGAGATTGAGAATGATTTCCGTTGCACCTTTCGAAAATATTTTCCAGTCAGATTTGCCGGTTGTACCATCCTGGGCATAAATGGTGGTCATCCGCTTTAAATCTGAATCGAACGGGAACTCCCGTACCCGGACGAGCTGGGAAAGCAGTTGTTTCTTGTCAACGCCTGCCTTTTCCGCCAGGACATGCAACGCGGCCTCCAGGGGATCACCGATTACCTTCCGGGTAGCTTTCACCTTCTTTCGCCCTCCCGCCACCTTACGGAAATCATCAACTAATTCCACGTTCACGTTTAGCATCCCGCTCTTCACCAAGGATAGCAAAGCTGGAGAGGCATCCATGTCCGCGGGCTTGCCATCGATCGTGATCTCCCCGTCGGGTATATACCCGCTTCCTGAAACGTCATAGATCCTCCCATCCACGAAGATAAATTGCACGGTCATCTCATTTTGCGTGAGAGTGCCTGTCTTGTCCGTGCAAAGGATGGATATCCTCCCGAGAGCATCCGTTGCGCTTAAATTTCTAACGACGACACCCTTCTTGGCCAGCGCGAGCACGCCAGTATACAAGATGACGGTCACGAGCAAGATGATGTTGATTGGCATGAATTGCACTGCCCGGATTATCGAATCTCGGAGTACTACCAAGGGGGATCCTTCTGGTTTCATGATAAACCTGATGAAATTATAGATGCAGATGACCGCGAACATGACGCACACGAGGATGCCGAGGTATTTGGCAAATTTGTTGATTTTCTTGATCAACGGGATATCTGGGTCACTGATCGTGTTCAATTCTCTCGCTATTTTTCCCATTTCCGTATGAATCCCAGTTGCAACGACCATTGCCTTGCCGTTTCCTTTCGTCACATAGGATCCCATAAACACGAGATTTTTCTTGCCCGCGATGCTTGCATCGACTTGGTTCAAGGGGGGCGGCTCCTTTTCAACGGGAATGCTCTCGCCGGTAAGCGAAGCCTCGTTGATGAAGAGGTTGTTGGCCACAAACAGCCTCGCGTCCGCGGCAATCTTGTCGCCCTCTTGCAGGCTCAGAATGTCTCCTTGGACGATCTGGCTCGCGTCAATCTCGACCTTCTGGCCATCCCTGATGACGGTACACTTTTCCCTCGTGAGCTGCCGGAGCGCCTTCAAGGCCTTGTGTGCCCGGACTTGCTGGAAGATCGCGAGGACGGCGTTGATAACGACGAAAACAAACGTGAACGCAGAGAAATCCATCTTGTTATAAGGGGTAGTCATTGTAATGACGATGCTGAGCACCAGGAGTAGCATGCCCGCGATCAAGTAGATGATCACGAGCCAATTCTCGATGAAAGGTGCTATGTACAGCTTCCAGGGGGATACCTTGGCTTCTGGAATCTCGTTCGGCCCAAGCGTCTCGAATCGAGCCGTTGCCTCGCTTGTTGACAAGCCCGTTTTCAGGTCTGTTTGCAGCAGCGACGCGATCGCTTCCACGCGCTCTGTATGGGTATTTTCGAGAGCGATGCTTGTTTTCCGCGTTTGCATAGTGATATCGTCGCCCAAGTGTTCTGTGAGAATCGTATGAACGTGATTGGTTCAATAAGAAAATAAGAGTTTGGGAAAAGCAAGGATCGTTTATATCTCGCATCGCATTCCGAGTTCTTTTAAATCACCTTTCAAGCCTTTCTGGAAAGGTCCAGGCACGCCCGTGAGAAAGGCTATCGCCACATCATCGTTTTCTACCTTCGTGGCACCTCTTTTCTTCGCGTTTTTCTCGGCGAGGGATCCAATGACCATGCGTGCCATTCCCCTTGTTGTTGGAGGTGACCTGCTGATTATCTCGTCAAAATTTTTCCTCGCGAGTTGATCCCAATCAATGCCTCCTTTCTTTTTCTTCTTACCGTCATTCCCATCCACTCTCTCTAGACCGTATTCCCTGCTAGTGATGAGGTCGTCATGGAACGCGTGTACCGCACTCAAGAAGATTTCCACGCTTTCCTTATCGATCGTGATAACCTTCTTTGCCCAATCCTCACAATAGTTACAATCGGCGCAATTCGCCGCGCAATCCTGCTTCTTGAAGAACTCGATGAACCCGTCAAGTTTCGTGTTGTCAATGATCAAGGTTGCCTTTTTATCTGGGGTGTTCACGCCGGCGTTTACCATTCCCATTTTCTTGTTCGGATCCTCCTTAACACCACCGTACTCAAAGCTAAATCCCTCGATGATGTCCGTAAGATTACCGTTGTATTTCTGCTCGGAATATGCCTTCACGGAGCGGAGAATCACATCCGTAGCAAGCCGCCGCCCGCCGATCTTAAATTTTTTGATCCCAATGGCCTCATAATATTTCAAATCCTCGGGCCGAATCCACCGGCACTTCAGGACCTCTGCCGGGTGGGAGAACTTCTCCATGTTACAGCGGAGGATGGGATAATCGATGTATGCTTCCCGGTTGCTGTAGGTCTGCGATGCGTGCCCCGTGAGCGTGTAATGGTAAAGCCTGAACGGGCACTCATACAAGCAGCCGTCTGTGACGATCAAGTCGATTTCGGACTTCGTTCCCTTTACCATCTTCTCGAGCACTTTGAAGTTCCGGTTGATCATGACGTCGGGGGTGATGGAGCTCGCGCCGAGTGCCTCGAAGTACCTGGCCTTGTTAACCGTGTTTACCTTTGCAACGGTCGAAACGCGGATCTTGAGTTTCGGGAATTGTTCCTTCACGAGCTCGATGAGGTAGGGGATCGCCAAGATGACGCCGTCGACGCTGATGTTCTGGATCCATTCCAACTCTCTCAACATCTTCTCGTGGGTCTCCCGGACGAATTCTTGTCCCGCCATGCAAGGTGCATTCATGGTATAGAAGAATTCGATCCCATTTTCGTGCATCATCTTGAGTTGCTGTTTGATTGCTTTCTCGCTCGTTTCTGGCAGAATTGATGAGGGCCTTCCTCCTCCCACGGTCGTGTGCTGCGCGGAGGCGAAAAAATCACTGACGGGGTACTTGTTCCTCACAACATCCTCTAGGAGGCGTGGATCCCAGTTGTACGCCACGGATAGTGTATAATTTGCCATTTTCTTCACGAACACAAGGGATAGAGAGAAAATCTCTTACTTGCTTGTTTTGAGTGGCCGATACACTGTAAAAGACGTGCAACCCTTTCCTGATTCCGGCGTGTATTTCTTGACCACCCGGAACAGCACCAGGTTCTCGCGTCCGCACTCCTCGCACCGGTTGAAGTCGAGAATCTCCACCACGTCGTCAAGCAGCACGGCGACCCCTGCATAGCTGTCCACGCCGTAGGGCGTGACGACCTCGAGCAGGCCCGGTTCCTTGGTCGTCTTGATCCGCTCGCCCGTCTCGGTGTTCCTGATGACCATGCGGGCCTGCTTCTTGTCGAGGTGCAAGACGATGTCGTTGTATTTCTTGCTCCAGTGCCCGCCACAGCATATCGGTGTCTCGGTGGCGCCGAACGTGTCGCTGAAGTTTTCGATGGGAATGTTGAAAAACTTACCGATCTTTTCGAAGAACTCCCCCTTGTCGATCGGATTCTCCAGCTTCACGGTGCCTTTAACGCCGCTCCATCCGCCGCCGCCCGTGTGTACTCGGAACGTCGGTTCCATTGCATATCCTTCTTCCTTCCGTTTCTTGATGAGATCCATCACATTCGTGTAGATGAGGGGCACGGAATTCGCCATGAGAGTGGGTGTCTTCTCCTTCTCCACGCTTTGCAAGGCCTTCTCGAACGCGCTGCCATTAATCTCGATGAAGGCCTTGAGCTTGAAATGCGTCAGCATGTATGCTATTGCCTTCAACATCTTGAACTGGAGCAAGAAGTCAGTTTGGTAACCATCCCAGATGGTCGTGATATCCCGGTAAAAGAGATATCCTGGCTTCTCCATGGCCTTAACGCGCACGTGGTTCAGGAACTTGAGAGAGGGTGCGAATAGGATGAGCCGCTTCAACGTCTTCATCTTTGCGTATTCCTCGAAGCCCACGCGGTAGTTATCGCGGAACACCTCGACGTCCTTTCCCACGCGACCCACGAGGGACGGGTCGCCAGTCGAGCTGCTGCTCAGCGTCCAGTATGCGATCTGGTCGAGGGGGATGCGCAAGAGCTCATGGTACAGCTGGTTGGACATCTTGAAGTGTTGCCAGTTGATGTACGGGATGTCCTGGAGAGTTGCATCGGTGATCGTCTTGTCCAGGTCATATTCTTGTTTCTTGCAGAGATCGCCGTATACCTTGCAATCCCTGGCCGTTCCTTTAACAGTTTCTTTCAAGTCTGCCATGAAGGTTTCTTCTTGGGTCATTATCGGTGCCTCGTACAAAAAATCGGTATCAACGAAAAAAACGATGGAAAAATAGCGCGTGCAGCGCGGGATCGCGTTCCTGCACGTTTATGTCCATTGAACATCGCACGGGTCCAGTACAATGCGGAAGAGCGGGTGATGATCACCGCTGGATCCAGGCCGCTCGTGGATCCTGGCTGCCTTGATATCTGCCACACGAGGGATCGAACAGCGTGGCCGTCTAGGGCCTCCTCTTTGACCACTTGGCCATGTTCTCTTCCCGGTTGAATGGACACGTGGCCCGGCTCGAGCACTTTTACGTCATCTAAGACACATTGGCGGTTAACGATGATGACGGGATTAAAGTCGAGCAAGGCTTGGGGGGTTTTTTGCAAGGAACGAGCGCATCCAATATACAAGTCGTAAAAATAGTTGTACTGGTACTCGTTGCTGATCTTCTTGTAGTATGGATAAGCGACCGGGTTCACCACCACGATAAGATTCACGATAATTATGAGATCAATTAAATGACCGATGGTGAATGGTAATACTTGCGCCTTCTCTGGCAAGAAGAAGAGCAAGTTGATCCGTGGAATGAACGGGAGGAAAACAGAAGTACCAGCGTCGATATAACTTGCAAACAAGGGCAGGGCCGAGATCGTTTCTTTCACGCAGAAACACAAGGTGAACAAAATCAACGCGAATGTAAATGAGCAAAGCAAAGGGATTGCTTTATAAACGTTGATCCTGACTTTCTGGTTCAAGTGAAACAAGCTCGTCTCTGCGATTTGGAGCAGTCATGAACATACCGCGCTCGTGTTGGATCCAAGCCTTGAGCCTTTAAATTCTTTTTTCTCTAGTCACTGCTCCTACACTCGTGCTTACCATGCTGGATCGAGAAAGGCCGAAAATGAGCACGGTCTTTCTCATGATTTCGATTTTGACGGATGTTCCAAAGTAATTGTCTTGTATCTAGATACTTTATAGCTTGACTGTCGCGGGATCCGTGCATATGAGATCAGGTGTTTTCTAGAGAATACTTGCAGTTAATATTCGGCTGAGAGACGTTAGAACAAATTGCAGCAAATTGTGTCGGTTCGGCCGATTTCAGCAGCATCATTGCGATGGAAAATGCGCAGGTTTTACAAATTCCCAGCACACAAACAATATATCTGCTCACCCGGGGATATTGATAACATATCGACGAAAACGTGGAGAATGGACGTGGCCCAGGCCTTCAATGAAAAAGCGGAATTGCGGGAAAAGGTTTGGAATATCATTAACCTGACCCAAGCCAACCAATTATTCGTTCATTCGAGTCAATTGGAAGTTCAATACAAGGAAACGGGAAGGAAAAAGGAGGTTATCGCGTCGCGACCCGTGCCTGAGATCCTCACGATTTGCGTGCTCAATGCCCTCGTCCCCAACAGCAGTTGCCTTATGATGGGCGGCCACGGTGGCGCTAAAACAACCCTGGTCAAGCTCCTCGGCCGCATGTTCACGGGCAAACCTCTCGATGACATCGAAGAGGGCATCCTCCGGGGTCATCCCCAGCTCACGGAAGAGAAAATCCTCGCCACGCTAGATCTTCCCAAGCTAATGAAAGGCGAGGAAGTCGTCAAGTGGCGGAGATTCGTGCAAGACTTTTGGAAGATAATCGATGAAGTAAATCGTATGACCCCTTACGCTCAAAATATACTTTTATCGCTCCTCGCGGAGCAAAGGGTCAAGTTCTACGACGCGAGCTGCTCCATTTCTCAATTTTGCTTGTTCGCGACGATGAACCCGCAAGACGCGGGCACGTTCGATTTACCCGTACCCTTCCTTGACCGGTTTGGCATATCCTTGCCATTTTCTATGCCGACGACTAACGACCTGTCTCTCATCCTCAAGAGCAAGGACACCAAGCTATACGGTTACGACGAATTTATGCAAGTACCGGCAATCCTCACAGTGGAGGAGATGATGCGCATCTGGAGATTCGTCGATGCCCAGAAGATCACCGAGGAAGCCGAGGACTTCATCCATGCGATTATAAGGGAATTTTCTGTTTGTGACCGCATCAACAAAGGAATCTCTAGCGAGAAAGAAGTAGGCCCAGACTTGTGCGCGGACTGCCACCTCAACACGACAAAGGTCGTTTGCAACAAGGTGGCCACGATCCTCAGCGTGCGTGCGGCGAAAGACCTGCAGCGCTACGTGAAGGCGCTTGCATGGCTTATGGAAGTGCCCGCGGATATCTACCTGGTATTGACAGTTGCGCCATACGTCATTCAACACAGGGTCAAGTACGTCTCGACGGAGATCGCGCAAGGGCCATATTTCGGGGACAAGATGAAATTCACGCGCATGCTCCTTAACATCGTCAAGGACCGCTTTATGCTCCGAAAGGAGGCGATGGGCATCATGAATGCAATAAAGCGAGGCAATGTCGCCAAGGATGCGATCGATACCCTCGAGGAATACGCGAAGAATGATCTCGTTGTGAGGATCGATTTCCTCCCAGTAGCCAGAATGTACCTTGACGAGCGATACCGCGACTACTTGAAACGCATCGAGGAGGCATACGGAACCAAGAATATCGATTCCTTGCTCGATATGAAGCGAAATCTATACAACGACACGGAAATGCTTAACAAAGGGGAGTTACTCACGAAAATTGGCATTCATCTCGAAGAACTCACGAAAGATTCGTATACATTTCCCTTTCTTAAGTGGAAAAATGAAATATGGGCCGAGATTGCAGTTGAATTCCATTTCCTCGAGCCGGTGCTTCGAGAGAGCTTGAAAATGCCGATACAGAAGCAAATGCGAACGAAAGACAGCACCATTGGACTTTCCGTCTTCGGTTTGATGGACGATTCCGAAGTGTGCCTGGACATCTCTGGTGGCAACGACGCCTTGAAAATCAGAGATATCCTTGTCCGTGCGGGGATATACCATGATAATGATTTGATCCCGAAAAAGAAAGGAAAGGAGGTTTGACCATGGCAAGCGCCTTGCTTGAATCTCGCCGTGACGAGCGTGCGGAAGCGCGGCTCATGCAAGCAGCGCTCGATGGCTGGAAGCAAGCGAAATCGGATCTGTACAACCCGGCAGTTCCAGATCCTGTTATCTCGTTTGCTGAAGATTACAAGGAACCGTTTTACATCGACGTGCGCGACTGGACGGTGCATCTCAATCTCGCCCACTCTCCTATCCTCGACGAGGCTGGTATCAAGGAGTTCACGCGATCGATAAGCCACCACGAGCTCGGTCACTACACGATCTGCCCGTACGACGGCATCACGAACGGCTTGATGCTGCAAGCCGCCCAGCGCGTGCTCGGCCCTACACACGCGCCGATCGCGTGCAACATCGTTTCCGACATGATCATCGAGCAAGAAATCAGCCGGCGGTTCAAGGACTTGACCTCGTGGCGGTTCAACGAGAGCGTGAGCAAGGTCGCCCGCGATATGGCAGGAAGGGAGCTGTCGCTCACGTGGCGGCTCATCGTCAAGGCCGAGGCGATCGTAATCGGGCAACCCGTTCCCGAGGAGGTCGAGCGCGCTGCCAATTTCAAGGAGGTCACGGCGGATGCCAAGAAGATCGCCGGCCTTGTCGGCAAAAACTTGCGAGATATGAACGCGTGGCCATCGCTCGTCGCCAGCGTTTCGCGGATCCTCAAGAAATATGTCCAACAAGACTTCCCCGTGCTCGTGGCGATTGCAGATCCAGCCCCCTCGACGAACCGGCGTGACGTGCCGGGCGACGATGACACCTTCATCGAGATTCCTGTCGACGTCCTCGAGCAAAGCGGGGATGTCTCGAAAACATCCGATAAGGACAGCGGCAGAATGAACGAGCGGACGCTCAAGCAAGGACGGCGCCGCCGGGGAAGGGGAAAACGGGGTGGTGTCCCCGGGCAAGAACCCGAGAAAAACGACACGCGCGTGCTCGTCGAACTCGCGAAGAAATCGAAGAATATCGGCGAGTTCGGCGGCCCGGCAGTCGCGATGGGCCTGTTGCGGGCGGAACACGTGCTCGCATCATGGTACCGCAGCCGCGCCGCGGGGCTGATTCAGGTCACGCTTATGACCCGGCGCGATACCGGCTCGATGCCCATCAACCCGGTCACGTGGCGGCTCGGCGACCCAGTCGAGACGCTCGATCTCACGCTGACCTTGCTCAACTCCCCGCTGATCATCCCCAACCTCACGACGCGGAAATGGGATCAGGTTATGCAGACCGGCCTCGTGCCGGAGAAGAGCTATCCGGATTTCCTCATCGTCATCGACTCGTCGGGGTCGATGGGCTGGCATCCCAACTCTGATAATGCCAAGGGGGAATACGACACCGCGCTGGTCGCGGCATTCGCCGCCGTCCACTTTGCACGGCTCAAGGGCATACAACTCGCGGCCATCAACTTCTCTGGTAGCTGGAGGGAATGCGAATGGACCCGTGACGTGTCCGCCATCGAGCGCACGCTGCTGGAATACGAGGGGGACGGGACCGTGCTGCCGACCCGCGCCGTCATCAAGCTCGCGCAGCAGAATGGCCGGCCCACGCTCGTGTTCATCATCTCGGACGCGGGGCTGTACGACTGGCAAGCGGAAATGCGCCCGCTCACGTCGCTGATGGCGAGGGGGCACCGTATCATTTTCTTTCTCATCGGCGGCCGCGCCGCGGACTTGAAGGAGAAGCGGTTCATTGAATTCATGGAACAAGGTGGGCGCATCTACTGCATCCGGAACGTGCGGGACCTGATCGGGCTGGTTGTGGACGAGATAAAACGTGCATATTCTCCACATTATTCGCAATGAACAAGGTATTCCTCCAACCAACTGAAGACCAACTTGAAAAGGTGATGCAACAGATGCGAGAAAAGGAATTGGAATATTATGATTTTTGGGACGAGTTTTATCACGGGATCCTCACAAACTATGGCTATGACAAGAAAAACGGGTGCCACGTAGCGTCCCACGGGGACATGGTCGCGTTTTCATTCTACCGCGAGGAGGAGACAAGTGCCCAAGAATTAAAAGCAAAGCTTGCCGAGATCGCGAACGTGTAAGAGTTGAGAACCCAAGGTTTCGTTATATATTGGCTAACAACCAGGAGGGAGCCTCAGTAATAGCTACTGCCGTTCTTGACGTGCTTGAGGATCTCCTTGACCCTCGTTCGGAGGGTAACCTCGGTGATGCGGGCGACATCTGCAAAATTCGTCTGTGTTTTCTTCTCCGCGGTCTTTTTCGCGATGATGTAGAGTGCCGCGGCGGCGAGGCCCTTGGGATCCTTGCCAATGCGGGTCATGCCTCCCCGCGATGCCTCGTGAAGAAGATCGGCTGCTTGTTTCTGGATGCTGATGGATAAATCGAGGTCGTTGCCGAACCGGAAGACGAGCGACCGGGGCGTGATGGGCCTGTACATGTAATCGAGCTTGGGGAGCACGCTGCGCAAGATCAGGCCAAGGGATTGGTGCACTTTCCTGGTCGAAACGGTCGCCGTGTCGACGACCTCCTCGAGGAGGCGCGGGAAGTTGTGGATACGAATCGCCGCGTAGAGGCTCGCGGCGGTGAAGGCCTGGATCGAGCGGCCCATCGTGAGTTTTTGCTTCGCAACCTCAGAATAGATCTTCCATGCCGTCTCGATGATGTGGTCCGGCACGCCAAGCTTGTGAGCAAATGCTTGCAGTTTCGGCTTGGCTTCCCAGTAATTTCGCTCGATCGAGGAGATGAGGGAGCCCTGGATTTTGGAGAGCC
>JAUQYZ010000304.1 GCA_030587475.1 Candidatus Sigynarchaeum calidifontis | reverse complement strand
CGAGGGAATCAACAGCATCATGAAGAAGCGGGGGGACATCATCGGCGATGGCCAGCACACGAGTTGGCTCCATGGCGCTGGCGTGATTGGCCCGCGATGTGGCGCCGTTATCGTGGGCATCAAGATCGTGGCGCTCGTGGCAAGCAAGATCACCGGCAAGATAAAACATTGCCTGGAATGGGTGCACAACTGGAGAAGGTCACGTTATATTTTTGTCGTCGTAGAGGTTATGATAATCTGTCGAGAGACCCCCATTCGTTATTATTGATTCTGTGTCAACACACAGAATGTGTGTATTATTGATTCTGTGTTGATTCACGCATTCGCGTGAATGTGTGTATTATTGATCGCATTCGCCATCGGGGCGAGCGTTAATCGCTCCGGTGCTTTACCCAGCGGCCGGGCCATGGATCCTGCGGTTGCCGCACGGGTATGCACCTGCGCTAAAGTGTCTCGCCCGGATAGACCTACTATACAAATGCCTACTTGCGGCCGACATTTCTCTTTGGATGAGAAATGCAACACTCCTAATGATCAATATAAAGCGAAAGAAATTAGAGCCTATAAATTACTTAAATAGGGATCGATTGATGGTCGGAAGTCCACAATGCAGTAACCATTCTCTGGTGTCACTTGAATCCACACGGTATTCCCGCCCAATGTCACCTGGAACGGCGAGAACAAGTGCCCCTCGTGCGTTTGCCATGTCATCGGGCTCACGAACGTCCAGCCCACGTCCACTTGCGACTGGAATATCCACGTCGTGCCGTATGTCGTGCCCTCGATATAGACCACGTGCGTCGTCGTGTCGATCGTGCCCGAATATTCTACACCATCCAGCGTGAAATCTATCAATAAATCCGTGCCCGATCTTTCCGAATTAAACTCGGTCATGCGGCCGCTCGCCATCTGGACGAAACACCAGTCGAACGTGTTCCAGCTATCGTATTCGACCCCGTCGATGGTCAATGCACCTGTCATCAAGTTGAAACTGCCATCCAGCAAGCCTCCCGTTCCCACGAGCGCGATCTGGAATCGCAGTTCTCCAGAGGGATCTATCTGTCTATTAACCATGCGCCATCGCGGGCCCGGCCGGTCGAAACCTTCGCCGTATTGGATGGACTGGGAGATGGTGTCGTGTAACTGGTTCAGTGTCGTCATGGTTAAGGCCGGCATCGTCGCCCCGCGTCGCCTGCGCTTGCCCCGCAAGCACAACATCACGCGAGATGCGGCCCTGGCGCCTCGGTAGTAACCACCCGTCGTTCACCATAAGAATGAGCGCGCTCTATTTTCTAGAAATGCAAGTATAAATCCTGGCATTTCGCTAGATTCCAGGATGAAGGCAAAAAATCAAGGCTCGTTCAAGATACGGTTGTCCAGCAAGGGCATCCTCACGATCCCGATGGCGCTGCGCAAGAAGTACCAGCTCGATAAGGGAGCCGAACTCGATCTCATCGACGAGGACGGCCGGATCGCCATGATCCCGCACGCGACGGCCGAGCAACTCTTCGGCATAGCATCGGCCAGCGCGGGCGAGGTGCACGACATGCTGCGGGAGCTCGACCGGGAGCACCGGGACAGTGCACGCGATGACTGACCTGTTCTTCGACACGGGCGGCCTGTCGCTCTTCCTGGCCGGCGACGCCCGCCTCGAGCCATTCCTGAACCAGCTCCGGAATGGCACCGCGCGTGGTTACACGTCGATGCAGAACCTCGTCGAGCTGTACGCCAAGGTGATGGAACGCCTCGGCAAGCAGACGGCAGAAGCGTGGTACTGGCGCGTGATGAACTCGGACATCGAGGTCGTCGACCGCATCACACCGCGAGAAGGCATCTCTGCCGCGCAGTTGCGGGCAAGGCACAAGAACGTGCTGTCCCTCGTCGACGCCATCTCGATGGCGCTAGCGGCCAGTCGCAGCGCGACCCTGGTCACGACGGACAGCGGCATCCGGGATGCCAAGGAGAAGGGCTCGGTGTTCCACGTCCCCACCGAGCCTTGAACTTTGTCGAGGACAGATACACTAATCGCGAACGTGGTGGTCGTCTCCGTCGCCATCACGGGCTTGGTCATGATGAAAGCGGGCTGGTCGGGGATGGTCAAGAAAATCAAGAAATTGCTCCTTGCAGGCAATTCCGCGGCGTGAATGCCAAGCGGGGAATCGGGGCACTGACGTGTATCAAACAAGCGACCGATGGCATTTTTTATTGTAACACTGCGGGCGGGCGCGGGATTAGTGGCAGTATTTTCTATCTTGTTTCAGCATTCTAAAAAACATTATTATGGATAGTGGGGATAAGTTTAAGGAGCAAGGTAGATGGTTTTCGGGGGTCGAATGCGATGGACATAACAAGGGTCGGAGCGCTGTCTTTCAGCCTGCTGCGCTCCATGAAAAAAACAAGGCTGGGCGTGGACGGCGTCGCGAGTTTCCTGGCGGAGCAAGGAATCACGAAGATGGAACTCAACAACTGGAACCTCGTCCTGGAGGGGGTCGCCACCCCCGTGGCTGCCCGTGCCGCGAGGCTGCTGTACGAGCCCGACATAGTGCCTTTCCGGCCGACTGTCGAGACGCTCGAGGGCAAGGGCGTGACCCCCGTGGTGCTGGGGGTCGACGGCACGCTCTTCGCGTGGCATCATGACGAGAAGCAGTACAACTACGTCAAAACTTGGCTCGACGCGGGCCACGACGCGGGCATCCCCGCCGCGAGGGTATTCGTCGGATTTACCCCGCTCCCGGCCAGCATGCAGAAGCAATTGGCCCGCGCCACTGCATACGTGACGCCAATCTTGAAACTCGCCGAGGATCGCGGCATGGACCTGCTGTTCGAGAACTACCTCGGCGTGTCGAACGACGTGGGCTTTATCAAATCGCTCGTCGAACGCGTGGGATCCGAGCACTTCGGGTTTATCCTCGATTTCGCCAACTTCAAGCCGAGATCCCTCGTGTACGAACGCATACTGCAACTGAAAGGCGTGATACGAATGGTCCACGCGAAGTCCATCAACTTCGACGAGAACGGCGAGGAGAAACACGTCGACTACGGCAAGATCGCCGCGAACTTGAAGAGCATCGGATTCGGGGGCAATATCCTAATGGAATACATCGGGAAGGGTGACGACATCGAGGGCACCAAGAAGACGCTGGCGCTGCTCAAGCGCCATTTCTAATATTATTTGAATTTCTTTTCATGGATGAGAGACGTCATCGTGGGTATATTGAATGAGACAAGTCAAGATTTAACGAAAACGAGATAAAATTGGCAGATCATGGGCGGTTTGCGAGCTGGCGCTTGAGACCGGCAATTTCTCTTGCTTGGGCTTCTATTATCGCGTCCTTTTCCTTGATTATTGCATCCTTCGCTCCAGTGTCTCGTCCGTTCCCTTGGCACTGCCCCGGGGACATCAACACACGAAACAATGATGCCGT
>JAUQYZ010000269.1 GCA_030587475.1 Candidatus Sigynarchaeum calidifontis | reverse complement strand
GACTGGCTGCCCGAGCCCGTGGACTTCGACCAGGACGAGCCGCTGGAAAAGGCGGGCTTGCTCGAGAAAAAAAGGAAAAAAACGCGGTGATCTGGCGATCTGGCAACCGTTAGTACTGGCGTGCTCATCCATATACATCTTCTTTTAGATGCCCGAAATCTGATTTAATAGAAGGATTTTCAACGCTTTAATCCCGGCACGGCGAATCCTATCTTGGAAGATCTTTGCATACCAGTAATATGTCTCTTCCCGCTGCAGGAAACGCACTTCTCTTGCCATTCGCTCGACATGTTCCGAATCCATCTCGTTTGCTATCAATGCAAATAATATCGCCATTCTCACGCCAATTTCCTCGCGTAGCACGAGGATATCACCACCTTCCGCGGGATCGACAACGACTTGATTGCAATCCCCGGTCAGGGTTGTTTGAAAACTCTTCCTCGTCATGATATTATCGTTGGCAAGCAATTCTTGGAGAAATGGCTCGCAAATCTTTTTATTGTCATTGCTGCATTTGATCTTGATCTGCTCGCGAGACTTTTCTCCTTGACTTGGAAAAGAGCCTTGGGACCGGGCTGTGCTTGCCTTGCTTGCCGGGATATAAAGTACCAGCGACGTGGCGTCTTCGATTTTACCGACCCGGACCAATCGGAACGAATTCACGGCGATAACCACCTTATTATCCACATCTTAGCAACCCTTTTCAAACCCGAAGTTATTTGTTGCACGAGGAACTATCTTCCGTATCAAACGTGTTAATCGGGTCTTCTCCCATGAACGATTTCTTCATCAAGGTTGAGAGTTCGAGTAAATCGGGCACGGTTTATCGCATCTATGCCAAGGAGGTTCCTAACGAATCGGAGAAAACGTACGTTGCTCGGGGTGGGTTGGGTGAAAATGTTAACCGGGACCAGACCACACGATCTCCAACAAAGAAACACCGGAAGGGGGATAAAACCCGGGTGAACGGGAAGAAACACGTCGCGAGCGCGAACTCCTGGCGGATCAACCTGATAGAGCCGTACATCAAGGAGGTCATGAAAAGAAACGTTCTTCTAAAGGGGTTCCAAAAAACGCTGGACGGGAATAAAATCCCGCCGCAACCAAGCAACAACGGTGAAACGGTCATCACCGAGGAGGATGGCGTCCGCCTCTCGATTCTATTCAGGTCAGTCTGCCGCCTGCAGAAAATGTCCCGCATCGACAGCATCCTTGCCAACGTGCGGACCATGAACAGGGAAGAAGCGTATTATTGGTACTCGAAGATATTCCCGCATCGGAAGAGCTCGAAAGGCATGAAGGCATTCCGGGATTTATTCGGTTAACACATTCATTGAATTCTTTCACGTTTTGAATGGTATCTTAAGAGATCGATGTTCGAAAATTTTTTGCCATCTGGGTTAGAACACTTTTACTATTAGGGTCATACACCCAAGAGTTGTCAAAATTAGCCAACACGACAGGATTTGGAACGCTAGATACCACGAGCGAGTGGAATTTCGTGCCTTTCTTCTTCGCAGTCTCGATCCCTGTTTGTGTGGCTGCACCGACTTGATCCATGATGAAATCCGAGATCATGAGCACGTCTGCTTTTTCATACTGCTTGGTCTGGATCTGGCGCAGCGCTTCTTGGAGGGCTGGCGTCGCATCGGTTCCCCCGTGAAATGAATGGGTCAAGAATTGAATCAATGACGCGTATGACTTGTTAAAGTTCGTCAGTTCGATGGTTTCGATTGCAGTTGAAAAGGAAATGAGAAAACACTGGCGATTCTCCAGTAATGCGATTCGTAGAAGGGCAAAACATAATGTTTTCGCGACGATCTCTGGCGTGCCGTGCATCGATCCGCTGGTATCGACGCAGATGATGATGGGGCCTTTTTTCTTCTTGCCTGGAAGCCAAGCCTTCTGTTTTTCAGATCGGCGTTCTGCAATGTTCGCCCGGTTGATTAATTGGTAGGTGAGCAGTTTTTTCTCCGCAAATTTGAGGTAAAAAAGGATATCGCTTTCCTGGCTGCTGAGCAACACGAGCTCTTGAGGCAAGCAATATTGAATGTCGTCGCTTTCATGAACGCTTATGATTTCAGATTTTTGGGAGTGATCGATCTTTTGCGAGTAATGGATCTTTTCGGTTTCGATCTCGCGCTCTTCCAATTCCTTCTCACTTTCGTGCAGTCGCCCTAACATTTCAGCGAGTTTCTGTAAAGTCTCTTGTTTTTCAAGTAATGCTGCGAAGTGGGCAAGGATATCGAAACCCATGGCATTCCAATTCCCTTTCGAGAGATCCCAGAGCCGGCCGAGCTCGTTCGAAAATGGACCGAGGATGTTCATCATTTTCTTGAACTTGTCTATGTTTTCATACAGTTCTTTACATGCAAGCTCCCGTGATTTGTCAATTTCCGCAAGAAGATGATCTTGTTTCTTTTTTTCGAGAAGGCCGCCCCAATCTTTCAATACCTCTTGCTTAAAACCTTGTATTTTATCCTTGTATTGCTCTCTTGTCTGGATATCCTTGAAAAGGGGTTCTTCAATTGGTTGTTTCTCTGTTTTCTCTTTATCGGGTGGGACTGAAGATTCTTTCTTTTTCCTTGATGGAAAGAAATTTTCTTGGATTTCCCTTAATTCGCGTGCTGCACGAGAATAAAATGGTAGATTAATATCCTTGGCCGTATATCGTTCAGAAAGGTAAGTGTCTAACGCATCATAATTGGTTAGAAAGGTTTCTTGCTTCTTTTGTTGGTATTCCTTATATTTTACTTCCTCATCATGGAAGCGGTCAGACTTGGCGTCATTTTTAATGCCCGCAATGATGCTTTTTATGAGACGCACCGCGACATCGCGTGCGATTTCTGGAAATCTTCTACACGTGTTTAATAAATCAGCATTTGAAATGAGCGTATCTAGTTGCTTGTATAACTCGCTTTCGAAAGCCGTGGTTGCCACGACGCTGGGTTTTTCAATTTTTCCCGATAGCACGGCATCTATAGTCTTAACAAAAGCATAACGACTCTCCTCGGTCATTACAGGAGAATAATGGATGAAATAATCGACATCGGGTTGCTCTTCGATTGGATCCATCCGTTCTGGCACCTACGTCATTTTATATTCGTGTAAGTATCTTTAATCTTCAAGAGTCTAACTTCCAGTTGATTGAGGGCATTCTTCAGTTCCTCAACCTTATTTAATACCACTGTGCTATGTTCTTGCGGCACGAATAAATTCGCCTTCACGTGCTTTAAATCGACATCGACATAGGATTGGAGATTATTTTTCTCCTTGGTGATCCTTTCCTTAATATCATCAACGGTTTTATTCCACGCATCGATTACTGCTTGATGAGGTTGCTTAGTTTCAATCTTTTCGTCAATGCGTTCAATCTCTTGTAGATTATATTCTTGACCATCATACTGCAATTTCTTTTTAGACTTTTTCATGATGGTATTAGAACCGTAGTAACTGTTATACCGTTCTCCACGTTTATTATAGAATTGCATATTTGCATTTGTATTATTCCCAATATTATTCCAATCATTAACCTTTATGTATGGAAATTGAATCGAGAAATTCTCGATTATGTAACTGTCTCCGTGAACTGCAAGTTCCTTTATCGTCGTTTTTTTCACGAAATGGGTTTCCGTATCAACCTCCTTATCCAACACATCTATCGCGCGTTCAATACTAGCCGCATCGATTACTTTCTTGTAACCGTGATTTCGTATGCCATCTCGAATAATCGTTGACACTTGTTCTATTTGATCGGGTTCATTCCACACGCAATGTGCAATCAAGAAACAATCCATCAAGTCAACCTTCTCCCGACCGTTTAGAAATGCACATGCTCGCAAGAAATTCATGATCTTTTTCCAACGGCGGTCTGACACGATTATTTTATCTTCTTCGTCTTCAACCTTCTCATTGAGATCTCGAAGCTGGTTCCTTATGAAATGCACGACATCGAGCACTTCCCGGGGTATCACGACCTTGGAAATCTGACCTTGCCATTTATTCAAATCCTCCAAGGATATCAAGAGCCCATCATCGATGACGGGATTCATGACGTCAGATACTGACGTGATCATCGATTCAAATTTTACACGATCCTCAATACCAAGGATCAAGGAGCGTACCAGGAATCGATCCCACAATGCTTCCAATCCTTGGTTCTTTTCAGGTAATTCATTGGATGCAGCTAAGATTCCATATAACGGAACCTTTCGTTCATCGATTCCATTTCGGAATATCTTCTCGTTAATGATGGTGAGCAAGGTGTTCTGGATCGACGGGCTCGCCTTCCAGATCTCATCGAGAAACGTGATGTTCGCGTCGGGGAGGTATCCTTCTGTTTTCCTGAGCAACCTGTCGTTATCCTTCAATTCGTGGATCGAGTATGGACCGAAGACCTCGTCTGGCGTCGAGAATCGATTCATCAGGTACATGAACAGCTTGGCATCCTTGAATGCCTTGGTGAGCCTTCTAGCGATCAAGCTCTTCGCGACGCCTGGCGGGCCGAGCATGAAAAAACATTCACCCGCGATGGTCGCCAAGAACGAGAGTTTAAGTGGTAACTCCCTTTCGAGTAACCCTTCGTTCAACTTCTCTAGCAATTTTGAAACGCGTTCTTGAATTTTTGTCATCTATCACACCAATCATTTTATTAACATTGTTGTAATTTAGATAAACATGGGATTCCGATTTGATGAATTCCAAGCTTGTTGCACGAGTTGCGTGAATTCCGCGAGCTTATCTGCGTAATGCAACGGCAATGGCTGGCTTGTTGGCAATGGCGATTCCCAGCACAACATCGACATGCTCACGATCTGGCTGAGTACTTTTTCCTTGATCTCATCAATCCCGAACGGGGTCGTGTTCTCCATCACCGTGTACAGGACAGGCTTGGGCGTTCCTTTCGGTGCCTTGGCAGCGAGCACGAGGAAATCCGATTCTGGTAATGGTGCCCCGTTCAACACGGCAGGCACATTGTAGTTCACGCGGCTTGTCTCGGGTTGATCGTCGATGCTCGCGGGAAACACGCGAAACGCGTGGGTTTTCCTGGACGCGATGAAGATGAATTTCTTGCCGTGGGCCTCCAAGTGCTTCCGCCAGGCGGGCACCTCTTGCTTGCAAGTCCGCGGGGAGCCGTCCCGCAAGATCACGATGTAATCGTAGTCCTTCCCGTACTTGTGCTCTTCGAGCTCGCGTAACAGCACGGGTGCTAACTTGTCTACATTGATAAAGTCGGTCGTGTTGTTCTCCAGCTCGGTCGATGCACCAGACACGTACTGGCCATCGGGTGTCACCGCCGCGATGCCCGCGCTTGCCGATGGCCGTTGCATCGATGAATCACGCGCTTTATCGAGTCCAACGATGATGGTCCTGTCGAGCATCGCGGGTGAAAGCTTGTATGGCATGCCCCCCGTTTTCACGAGCATTTGTGGAATGAGCGTCCTGATGAGGGCGACCAGGTTTCGAGATTGGAAGATCGTGTCGGCCTCAATGACTTGCACGGGGATGCCACGCTCCTGGGTGAGTTTTTTCTTGAATTCCTTGTAATTCTTGATGTACCTGTCGGTGACGATCACGGGACAACACGTGCCATCCAATGTGCCGAGGAGCTTGTCATTGATGAACCGATCGGTGTTGAGGGGATGTTTCGTTATCTCGATGCCGGGAATCGAGACTTTCAGCCGAGCCGACGTTTTTTCCTTGATCTTTGCAAGGTTTTCTTGAAGCAGCTGGGCAAATTCGGAGACTTTCCTTTCGATCCGCTCGGAATAGAAGATGTCGATTCGCTTCAAGTTGCCCCAGGATTCAACGCCAGTATCGACGAGTGGCGGCACCCGCCCGTATTCCTTCGCCATCGTGGAACCGACACCAGGTGCTGCAAAGGTGATGACGTGGTTTTGAAACAGCAACAATGGTTTCGAAATGCCAACCTTGTTCAACTCGTCGAATATCGCGGATATGTACTTGTATCGCATCGCGGGTGTCAATTGGGTGAATCGCTTGAATACATTCTCGTGCTCCTCGTCGACTGGCTGGCTGGAATGTCGGTAGAAAAGTTGCACGGGAAGCACGATCTGCTTGTTTGGATCCTTGATAACCCGCCCCATTGGTTTTACGATGATATATTCATTTGCAGCTTCCTTGGAAGGGAGGAGCCCTTGAGAAACCAGATCAGATATTTTTGTTTTCCCGTATCGCCCGAATCCAAGTTCGTTTTCAGATATTGCTTTATAGGTGGTGAATTCCTTGATTTCAAAATCTTCTTGTTCGATATCCTTGGAGAAGAGTCTTTTCACTTGAGCATCAAGCATTAATTGCCAGATCTTGTCCGCCTTTTTCCAATCATTGAAAGATTGTTGCCTTTTTTCATCCAGGCCGAGCCATTCTTGCAGCGTGTGCGTTTCTATGAACCGCCCCTTCACGTCCGCGGCGAGAAAAAATGATCGAGTATCGGCTTCTGGCGGAAGGATCGAGAAATCGAACACTCTCAATATCGTGGCCTTCTCTTGCTGCACCTGGTGGTTGTCCCCCAGCCAATTCTTCGGGAAAGAAAACACGCCGATGCCACCACCAGAACCAATTTTTTCGAAACCCAAGGACGTGATTTTTTCCGAGATGATTTCACCTAATCCTTTCCTGATGACGTTTAGAATGCCATCATCCTCGTCATCATTCAGTAATTTCATTGGATCGGCCACTCGCTTGAACGAAACTTGTCGACCTGCCGCTTTTTCAAGAATTTCACGCAACTTATCGACATTCTCTGCATTTATCGCGTTATTGAATTTGGGGATAATGATGATATAGCGCCCGTGGCTTTCCAAGAAGAAATTTGCTGGTTCGTGGTAATTTTTCAAGGCAATAATCGCATCATAATCCTTGTTCTTGTCCCAATCTGCGATGTCGACCTCGTAAATCTGCCAAGTGTCACTCCAGGCTAGATTCAGCTCGACCGCATTCAAGAGGTATTGCCCTTCATTGGATTTCATTTCTATCTCCTCTCAATTATCGAGTTTACCTTCGGATTGCAATTTTTCAAGCAATTTCTTTGCAGCTTCCTTTTCCCCATCCTTGACCTTCGATGCAGGGCCTGCCTCGTCGCCTTGCAATTCGATCTTGCCCGTCGATTTGCGCTTGATGACGGCGTGTACGTAGAATTCTGGAGCATTCGCTTTACCCCGGTTCTCCGCGGGAAACGAGATTTCAAAGTCGGTTCCAAATTGCTTTGGCTTTGCTGCCCACTCGTGAAGGAATGATTTTGGATCCATGGCTCCCCACGGGGAACTCTTGAGTAGTTTGATATTCTTGTCAAAGTGCGTTATGCGGCGCACGATGTCTATCAAGGGATCGAACTTCCTCCCGTTGTCGAGATAGATGGCCCCGATTAGCGCTTCGAAGCAATCTGCTGCTTGGTTGCTCGATAATTGCCCGATACCGAGCAGCATGCTCAATTCGTTGAACGGAAGTTCAGCCGCGAGGCGTGCAAGGTTGATGTTGTTCTCGAGATTGGAACGTAATTTCGTGAGGTCGCCTGGACCGAACTCATCGCTCTTGTCGAAGAGCATTATCCCTTGTATAGCTTTAAGCAAGGAATCACCAAGGAATTCCAACCGTTCGAACGCCTCCTTCGGCAACTTCGCTCCGCGAATGGATAACGCGTCGTACAAGGTGCTGATCGTTGAAAATTGATAATTTATCATATTCTGCATTTTCTGGGCGATCTTACTGAATTTTTCCCATTGATCAGGATAGGATTGATTGAATGCTTGTGTAAAGTCCACCATTTTATCACCCCGTTTATTGAATCGAAATTCTTCACGTTTTAATTCAAACATTTCAATGTTAATTGGATAATTTCTTTTAATGAGTCTGGATGTTCCGATGTCGTTGTTTTATTTACCGAATAATTCATGTATGAGGTTTCTCCTTCCCCTTTTTGAAATGAAGGGGAAATATCAATATTTTCTAATGCATTTCTAGCCGTTTCGATATCTTCATCAAGAATTTTTTGTGTAAATCTAAATTGAGGATTTTTTCGAGGCTGGCAATAAAATAATTGACGGGATGACCCGATCGAATAGGCGATATGATTTTTATTCCGGCGGGACAGTTTTAGTTCAGGTACTATTCCTTTAACGAAATCCATAAAACTTTCAATTATTGAGAGTGATTCCTTAAATTCTTCTTTTTTATAATAATAATTAGTTGTATCGGCAGTGGATTCGCTTTGTTGGTCAACTTCATTTCCATAATATCCAGAAATATCCAAAACTTTCTGAAAATCTAGCGTGATTAATGGTTCTGTATTGTGTTCATTATTCTCCTTTATATCGTTAATTTTCAACGCGTTCACTTGAATTGCAATAATAGGAACGGATTTATTCAAAAGTTGGATAACATTAAAGAACCTAGTCGTGATATTTTCAGCAATAATTACAGCACGATGATCATAGCCTGGATTTTTGCGTCGTTCATTATCCCAATATTCAATCGTTCGGATGATGTGTGATTCATCTGTCTTTCCGAGCTGGACTTCGACCTCATAAAAGGTATCTGTATCGACCATCTTGAAAAGAAAATCGATTTTCCCACCCGTAATCTGTCTTCTTTCCTTCTCAATTAATTCCAGATTACCGAGCCCTAAAAGGGCGGGATCATCTTCTATCTTATCCTTTAACCATTGCTCGTCGTATTCGGAACTATCTTTTAGACTTAGTTTTTCAGATTTAATGTATCTATCCATACGATCTCCACATTCCTACATTTTCTGTAATATTTGACCTTCTATACCAATTTCAAACTCGACGCTGTTGTAATTTTTCAACTTCGAGAAGAACACGTCGAGGTGCTCCTTTGGCTTGTCGTCGAAATCCAGCGTGACCGTGACTTGCGGCTTCAGCTTCTTCGCGTCGATGAAACTCGCGATGCCGTTGTAGAATTCCCTGAAATCGTCTGGTGCACCTGCATATTCCAGATTGGCCTTCTTGATCGAATCGGGCGTCTCATCGGTCCGCTGCACGTTGAAAGATACATCCACTTGTTTATTTTCGGGAAAATGCACGAAAAGCGTGATGATGGCGCGCACGGCGACCGTGGAATCACACGTGATCTGGAGTTCTTGTATGCTGGTGGGTTTTTTCTCCTCGCATTCATCAGCAAAATTCTTGATGATGATCTCGGGAAGTCCTTTTGGCGAATGATAGCTGAACCGTGTAGGCTTTTTTTCCTTGTCCGACCTTGGTTTAGGAGGTTTTGGACGCTTTCCACTGTCACCTGTTATTGGACCGGACCCGCCATCGATGATCGTGCCGCCTTCGGTATCATCTCCCTCGGGTTTGCACGCACACGGCCATTGATCGCATTTAGCACATCGCACGCCTTCCTCGTTGCATAAATTACGTTTCTTCGCCTCGTCCAACACGATTAACTTGTCTTCCGCGCCGATCTTGACAGTCGAGATCTTATCTCCAGACAAATAGGTTTTTGATTGGGATTGGTACACCCATACTTTCGTGTTGACGCCATCCTTGATGGTTTCCTTTATTGTATCGAGCTTCGCGGGAATCGGCAACGAGAACTTCTGGTAGAACCAGTTCTTGAACTCCTCGGTCGTGACCTCGACTTGGTGGCTCGGCCATGCTTTTCCCTTTGCATAAGCCGCCGTGATGCTGTCCTTTATCTTCCCTTCTGCCTTGAGCAATTCCTTGATGATTTCCTGGCGTGTTTTTCTTGACTCGCCTATCGCTGCTGGGTCGAGCTCGGCCGATTCGATGGTCGTGCCCTTCGGGTAATAGAGGAAACGGTACACGTTCGAGACCGCGATCTTGAGATCTTGCTCGATCGTCTTCTTCTTGCTTTCCAACTTTTCCCGCTGCTCCTCCGACAAGTTGATGATATCGTCCTTGCGCTCGTCCATGATCTGGTAGGCTTCGTATTCCCTCGCGATGTCCTCCATTCGCGGCACGTGGTTCTTGTCAGCAACGACGAAATATGTCGTGTTCTTGAACACGCGCGGCCTGTTGTCGCGGCCGTAGTTCCAAATCTGCTCGACGATATTCGGCATCGGATCCTCCTTGGAATCGACGAACGTTGTCTTGTAATCGATGACGATGAGCTTGAGTTTCTCTTCATCGGGCACGTCGCTCGGACCCGCGGGTTGCACCTTCAGATCAAAGATATCACCCTTGAAGGATTTCTCGATCTCGGCCCTGATGCGCATGCGGATCTTGTTCGCCTCGACCAGGGACATGTAATCTTGGATTATCTTGTTAATGGTCGGTTCCGAGAAGAAGAAGTAACGACCAGCGGCCTGGCGCATGTACCAGAAGAAATCGTCCATGCGTTTGAGCAAGGTAAGATAGGTGCTCGGGTTGACTCCTGGCGTGAGTACGCTCCCGAGGATCGTGAAGTCGTCCATTCCAAGCTTGTCCCGCCCTATGATCAAGGAATACAAGTAGACCGCGTTGGACAAGCGGGATGCCAAGGGCGGGAGCTTCTTGTCTAGATATTCCTTGTTCCAGACTTGCGACTTCGCATCGTTGTTATCATTCGCGATGTCGGCGATGATGGCAGGAACGAGGTCATCCTTCTTTATTCGCCCCGTGAGCTCTTTCTTGATGAGCGGATTGTCGAGTGCCACGAACGCGGGCAAGATTATATGGGCATCCTTTTCATTCTTCTGCCAGACATCGGCGACAACACGCGCCAATATGCGTAACGCGCCACGAGTTCGTTGGAATCCGCTGATGCTGGCCACCCGCTCCACGAGGATGTCGATCAACTCGGGATGGAAGGGATAAGACCTTACTAGTCGGTCTTGGTACTCCTTGGTCTTGTACTTGTTGTTCAATTCTGCGATTGATGCATACATAGAATAATATTCGGCGGCAACTTTCTTGGCTGCATCCTCGTCCCATTTCTCGAACAAGCGCCTGCGGATGACGCCGTATATCTCGTTTTCCTTCGTGACGGGCATTTCACGGGCGCGCCGAGCGACGATGGATTCAGCTTGCTGGAGAGCGTTATTTATTTCTGCAGTGTACTCGTGGAAGGCGTCTTGGCTCGAAGCGAGAGTGAGCACGACGACCGCGTTCGTCTTCTTCGACACCGCGGAGAGGAGATCGGCCAGGAACGTATTGGTCTGCTTCGTGAGCGTAGTCCCACCCACGACTACCGCATCGGCGCGGGAATAGTAGGGTGCGGCCTCGTCGAGGAGGATGAGGATCGGATCAGAGTCCATCAATGATTCGAGGGTCTTGGAGCCAGGGGACGTCATCAACTCGTCGTTTCGACGCAACCGCTCGTATCCCCCCTTTCCACTGATCTGGTATGCCATCTCACCCCAGAACGTGTGAATTTCAACCCCCTCTTCACGTTTATCGCCCTCGACAGGATTAAATTCTTCACCATCAAGGCACACGACTTTCACGCTTGAGGGTAACGAAACACCATTAATGAGTTGCGTGAAAACCTTTGATGTCGTCGGTTTATTCTTGAAAGCATGGTATAACGCGATGAGATTGTGCGTTTTCCCGCCGCCGAAACTAGTTTGCAACTTGTAGATCGGGGCGAACTCGGGATGCTTGCCATTCAACTTTTCGGCGACATCCTTAATCAAGAGGCCGATCGTTTCCGTGATGTATGTTTTTTCGAAAAACTCCACGGGATCTTGATAGATTGACTCGGCACGATTTGAATAGACCTTTCCGAGCGAAGCAGCGAACACGTCTTCGCTGATCACGCCATCTGTAACATCCTTATATGGTTTGTTGACATTCCAGACTTGCGGTAGTAGTTTTTGGCTCATTCTTCACCCTCCTCTTGATCTGGCTCTTCATCTGCTTCATCTTCAACTTTCGTCGTTCTCTTTCTCGGTTTCCTGGTTTGCAGGTTTGGATCAGCGAGATAATCGTCTATCTTTCCACCTTTGGGCACGATTTTTTCTGGCGTGGAAACCAAGATTTCAGCCAGCATTGTCTTTTCCTCCAAATCCTTCACGTCAGGGATTGCATTGTATAGTGCGTCCATGTACTGTCGGAACGACTTGTCCGTATCCCTACGAAGTTTAGCGACCATCGTTTCAAATGACTTTTGACCACCCGCTTGATAGGCGAGTAGAGCAAGATGCACCGCGTTCACGAGAATTCCGTTATCGTCTGGTTTGTCCAGATTGAGGAATCCTTGCTTTTCACGTTCGGTTGGCGAGATGATCTCCACGTCACCCGACTTTTTATTCAATATCTTGTGCACTCCTTTCAGATCTTCAACGTTCAAACCGATAGACAAGGCAAGGTTCCTTGCCTCGTCGAACGGGAATTCGCGTGCCTTGTAAAGATGCCATGCTATAAGGTAAAATTTAGAAACCAGATCGATGCTAATTGAAGTGCTCTTTATGACGTTCTTGTATATAATATCGGTAATTATTTCTCGAGCAACATTTAACGCTTTTTCTGAGCGAACAAAATTTCCAGCAATATCTTTTATAGGGTAATAGCGACTGAATTCATGTAGTGCTGGACCGAATACAGTTATAAAGAGATCAACTCCATCTATTCCAGATTTCTGATATTCAATGCCTTTCTGTTTAACGACTTCCTTAATCTTGGGGAGGACATCATCCTCCCACCACACATCATTAATTATTGTTAAGCGTTTTCTACACACGAGTAAGATAGTCGTTTTTACAGCATTTTTTTTAGCAATATTCATACTTGTTTTAGATTCAGTTAATACAGGCCAAGAAGCAGTAATTTCAAAACCCGCATTCATTAGAGACATTGCTAGAGTATCCCAAGCATCTGTTGCTTTATGCGTGAACATTACTGTAAGAACACCATCCTTCTGAAGTACTCGATACATTTCCTTAAAACATAATTCCATTTTCGTTTCGTAGTCCTGTTTTGCCAATTTTTTCTTCGATTTACCAATACTTTCAAATCTGGATGAATTTGCTACAGCCTCGTTGTCTTTATCCGTTAGAATGCTATTGAAAAAACCTTCATATAAATTACCCAAACTTTTCTTCATCCACACATAGAAGAAGTCTGCCAATTCTGCATACATAACATTGTCATAATAAGGTGGGTCAACAACGATTAGGTCAATAGATTCTGGTTTAATGAAATTCAACGATTGAGATTTCATGTTCATTATTTGATAATTTGACGATGAATCTACGAGCATATCACATAATTCCCTATATCTATCAACAGTTATCTCAATCCCCCAATCAAATCCCTTTCTAATGATATCCATTTCTCCATAGGACCAAGAAAATCCATAATCGTGTCTATCAAAAGTATTAGCGATCACTTGTCTTGATGGCATCCAGATGGTGTTAATAGAATTATAATTAAGAATTTTGTTGAATGCAAACTGAAGATAAGTTATAATTGCTTTTGTTTCTTCTTTGTCGTTTTTTGAAATGGAAAACAATTCATCCTTTACATTATTTATCTGTTCTAAAATGATCATATTTGTGAGTAATTGACGACTGTTAAAGAGTTTATACCAACGATCTATGCCTTTATTGAGTAATTCCTTTGTTTTTTCGCCTACCTTTACTTCCTCATCAGGTATTAATCCTTTAGACTTCCATTCCACTATTTTTTCATCAATTATTCCATTTAATTTTGTGATCGCGGCTAGATCCTGTTCATTTGGTGACCTAAATCTCCGAATGCTTTTTTTTGCTCCAATCGGTTCTTTGTAGACAATAACCATGAGTTGGTGTCCCATTCGCCCCGATTGCGCTTCATTCTTAATATAATCGCTGTCCAAAGAATTGTTACACCTAGGGCATGTGCCAACGCCACCTTTGATGGATCCTTTGTTTGATTTAACTTGATCTTTAGTTGGATTTTCAATAACCTTAAATATGCAACTCTTATTTTTCATTTCTTTCGGAGGATGAATATTTACAATAACCGCAGGATTTTTGGCGATATCCCAGTTAGGACTGAGTGGCACATTTAATTCACATTCGGGATTCGTACATTTCACAGTCCGAACCCATAAATATTGTTCGTTTTCCTGACCATTCTGTGTTGGATAATATTCTCCGAGTTGTTTTCTTAACTGATCAAGTATTTTTTCAGAAATTGCTTTAATTTTTTTGATTAATGGTAAACCGTAGCGTAAAGGATAAGCGTATGAGGCGAAATTTATAATTGCCGCAACGGGATTAATATCAGAAGCAATAAAATCAACATTTAGACGAGCTGCTTCTAAAGGTATACTCCCTCCTCCGGCCATAGGGTCGAGCATCCTAATTTTTTCCCCGAATATGTTTTCTCGTTTAATTTTACTTTTTTCAAAGGCAGATAGAACGATTTGGAACACACGTCCTTTCTTATATCCAATTTCACTCCATTCAGATTTCTTTTTCGCCAAGATCATTTTTCTATGTATTTCGACAAGATTCTGTTCAAATTTCATAAAAGAGTTAAATTCTTCTCGAGGATAGGAGGCCGGTAAAATTGATGCTAAAATTGTAGCTTTAGAAACGGTTAATGGTCGTCTAGCCCACCAAACATGTAACCTGTTTATCGGAGGAAGAGTGCTACTAATCCCGCGTTCCCGTTGACATTCTATCCCTACTTCTTCAAATGGAAACCAATTTTCAATCAACACTTTCGGATGTGCTTCTTTTTCGGTCATTATTATCTTCCAGACTCTACATGTTGTGAATGATTATTGCAATTATTGATATATGTGGTTTGTTGGTGATTCGTGATTTTTCAAACTCTAACTCGTGATTGATATATGCTTGCCTTTCAAGTAACCACGTGTTGAACGATTCAACTATCCCGTTCAGCACACGCGCCCTATCTGCACCCAGTACCTTGTAACGCTTCTTGTTCTTATAAATCGTGACGGCAGTCGTTACGAGTGCATCATCCTTTTTTATAGTATCGAGATTATCTCTCAACCCGAACAAATCGATAATCTCCTCCAATTTCTCCTTGACTTCCTGGTCGTTAATCTTCTCGAGTATGTGGCTCGTCCGAAGGTTCATTGGAAGGAATTCCCATTGCTCTGGTTGCTGTTCGGCTAGCACGCCCGTTATCAGCCATTTCTTTATCTCTTCCAACAACTTCTCTTTCACGGTGACCTGCGTGTTCTCTTGCTGGGTCGACATTATGGATATCGGTTCTTCTCTCGCACGGGGTGCTGCACCTTTCGATCCCTGGGTATCCATTTTATCCTTAACTTCTTTTTTCAAGTTTTTCTTGAGACGTGGCAAATTCGTGCCGATTGCATCGAGAATCGAGGATTGGAAGTCATCCGAAACGGCATTCGTTATATCCGTTAAAATATTCTTCAAATCTCCTAATTTGAAAAATTCACGCCAGTTCGAGATTGAATCGTGCTGAAGATCGTAAGAAAAGGCGACACATCGTCCATTTTTTTCGTACGGGTGCCCAGAAAGGTCGATCCAGCAAAGCACGTCGATTATATTGAGCGGGTCTGTTTTAGTTGCTGGTCTCGTGAAGCTAGCCGGGACGCTCTGCCTGATGATCCCGTTCACGTGCTTGATCAAGTTATCGTGGATGGTATCGAACGTGGTGAAAAAATAACCCGAACCCAGTTTTTCAAATGCAGCAGCATCATTCGTCAAGTCACACGTGATCTTTCGGTTTCGGAGGTCTCGCTTAGCCTTTTGCCTTACTGATTTGAATGATGCCTTCGCTCCTTGCAAGGCGAATAGGGGTGATATCGGTGTTGATTCCACGCGTATTGAGACTCGGCCTGCTGAAAACTCGTGTTCAATGATCGTGCCAGGTACCACCTTGCGAGCCAGCTTCGACTCGAGGCACGCGCGCAACCATTCATGCTCCTCGTTGGCCGTCACCACGGGCGTTTCCGCGACTGATCTTGACACGTCGGGAAGCACGCGCTGCACGAGCAACCGCTGGAAGAAGTCTTGTCGTTCCGTCGCCCGCTGCATTTCCTCCTTGATGTCTCCGAGCATGTCATCGATCTGGTCGTCATCGAGCCTGTCATCCCCCTCGGATATCGCAAAATGCTCCGCTTTTTGATACACGTTGAGTATGGGTTGGAGGGGGCCGACTGCGTTATGGAATATACGAATGCGATCCCAGAGGCGTTTGTATATCCTGCCCTCGATGGTGTTCGTGTACATCAAGTTGAAAATCTTCAACGTGTCCGCTTCTTGCTTCACCCTGTCGATCCTACCGATGCGTTGCTCCACTCGCATGGGATTCCACGGGAGGTCGTAGTTCACCAGCCACGAGCAGACGTGAAAATTCAGGCCCTCGCTCGCTGCGTCGGTCGCGAGCATAATCTTGAATGTGCCAGGCTTGAAAAACCACGCCTTGATGTCCTCCTTGGTGCACGCTTTCCACGTGAACGTGTCGTGCTCGGCATCGTGCACCAACTGCTCACCTCCATCTCCCGAATACGCACCGAGTTCTTGATAATCGGGATTCCGCCGTATCCGCTCCTTCAAGTAATCGAGTGTGTCCGTGTATTGCGTGAACACGAGCACCCGCTTGGCATCTTCCTTGTTCGCCTCGTCGAGAATTTCTTTGAGCTTGATAAACTTGGAATCCTCCTTGGTCTCCAGCAGCTCGTCGATGCTCCAGATGAACCGATCGATGTACTCGATTTCCGCGTCATATGACCCCGTCGCGAGCACGAAGCGCGGTTTCGATGCTTTCGAGCCACCATCCTCAGCCCCCGCATCACCTTCGTCCCCGTAAATCGAATCTGGCTCGGCTGGCGATGTGATGGAGACGGCTTGGGTTCCACCCCCGATGTTCCCGAGGCCCGCGAGCACCTCATCCTCCGCGGCGTCTTCCTCTTCCGCTTCACCAGACCAATCCACGTTTTCAACCGCGATCTCCTCGTTCTGGAGCTTCACGATCGTTTCCTTGCGGCGAATCAGGGTTTTCTTGATGGCCATAAACGAGCTCGTGAGGCGACGGCGGTACACAGCCAGCGTGAAGCCGAGCGCAGGCTTCTGCTCCTCCTCGGCGTTGTTGTAGATGTCGACGATGTATTGCTCCACTTGATGATACAAGTCACGCTCGTCCGCGGTCATCGAGATCGACTCGTCCTTCGGGTCCCGCGTCGCGACGTGGATGCCGTACCGTTTTAATTGCTGCCGCGTGTTCCTGAACATAAACCAACGAAGCGGCGTCAGCGTCTCCAGTTCCTCGCTCAGCTCGTCGAGAAACTCTGCGTCCGATTTGTGCGCGTTCAAGTACGGCAAGAAATCGTACCCCTTGATGAATATTTCCAGCAATTCTCGCAAGTATCTCGGCCGCTCATCGAAGGATCGCAACTCGCTCTCGTACATCGACGGGTTTATGCGCCCGTGCTTCAAGAAATCCAGCGCCATCTGGACGAGGAACGCCCACTGGTCGCTCGACCTCGCGTTCGGCGCGCGGGACAATATCTCATAATATTGCGCGAAGTGATCGCGCAGCCCCCACTTCCCGCCCAGGCCGAGTAACTGGAGCAGGTCAAAGAGCTCCTCTATCCGCATCTGGATCGGCGTCGCAGTGAGCATGAGGAAGCATTTCGTCTTCAACTTCAACTTTTGCGCCAATGTGAGCAACTTGCCAGCAGTGCCCACGGCGGACTTGCTCTTGGGTGGTTTTCGCCGAAGGTGGTGCGCCTCGTCGATGACCAGCAGGTCCCAGTTGCTCGCGTCCAGGATCTCCTCGATCCGAGCATCGAGCTTGAGCAGGCCAGACGAGACAAGGATGAAATCGTGGGCATTATAAGCGTTGGCAGACCGCGGCTCGTAGACCTCGTTCCAATACGACACGAGCGAGGGCGGGTCGTAGATCAAGAACTCCAGGTTGAACTTCTCGCGCAGTTCCTCTTGCCATTGCACGATCACGTTCTTCGGGACGATGACGAGCACCCGTTTCACCAGCCCCGCCATCACGAGCCACTTAATAGCCAGGCCAGCTTCGACAGTCTTCCCCAAGCCGACCTCGTCGCACAACATGTAGCCACGCGGGAAATGGTTGTAGATCTCGTGCGCGATGATGGTCTGGTGCTCCAGCGGCGTGAAGGGTACTGTTTCCAACAATGACCTCCAGCCGTGATCGATGGCGTAGCAATGCTGGATGAACTGCGCCGTCACGTACGCGCGGAACTGGTCTGGTTCGAGGAACTGCAAGCCACCGAACATCCCGAGCAATTTCCCCGCCGACGATATATGCGATCCTTGCTTCTCGCGGAAGCTCTGGATTTTCTGCGGGTCCTCCCACGGATCCCCTGTCGGTGGCTCGGATGACTTGTATCGGATCAGTTTTTTTTCGACGGCATCGGTGATCTCGTATATCCTGATGCCTGGTTCCGCATCGTCCCAATACGACTTGAAGTCGTCGACCTCGTCGGTGAAATATTCCATCTCGTCTGTCCAGCTGCGAAACACTTTGAACCGTTCCTGGTTGTCTGTCCACGCTTGGCCTGTTTCGTTGTCCGAGCCGATGAATCCGATCGAGTTTTTCTCCCGATCGTAGAACATCCCCCACTTCTCGTGGAAGATGCCCTCCGTTGACGATTGCTTCACCCGCCCGTCGTCATCGACGAGCACGGCGATTTTTATCTTCAGGCGCCCCTTGGCTATCAGCCAGTACAAGGCCTTGTGTCGTTCCTCGGCGATGAACCGCTCCAGGTCGTTCAATTTCTCGTATTCGAGAGTGAACGCCTTCTGAACAAAATCGCCTATGTTCATAGCCCCGCGGTTCATAGCATCCACGTCATCGGGCGATAGATCGGCACCGACGATCATCTGCATCTCGCCGCCGTTGTGAATCAACTTGGCAATGCCAGCAGCCGCGACCGTAAGGACAGACGATGAAAAATACCCCGCGACCCGCAGGTAGAGGATCGAGCGTTCCAGCGCAGGAACGAAGAACTCGGCAACCAGCGCGTGGTGGTTCGACTTGTAGGTGCGATTCCACGGGTACGATTTTAACGAAGGAATGGACGTCTGCATTGCATTCTAGTATTTTTATAGAACTAAATAACGTTATGCCATTTAGCAAGTCTCGTTCTATGAGCATGGGCGCAACCATCAACATAACATTATCATTGATCTCCTTGAACTCATATCTGAATATAACCAGAACTCTTAAGAATAAAAAAACGAATTAAGGTAATCAAATTAAAGAATGATAGTGGATACAACCAATCGAATAAAGAGAAATATCGTCCCGAATAATCATTCTTGCACGAAATTTCACATGATGATTCCTCGCTAACGTTATTTTTCGTTTTTAAGGATTTATTAATCGGGTGTCATCGCATCGCTATAAATCATGCACGACGTAAAATTAATCCAAGGATGCAGCCGTGACGTGAGTGTTATTGGAATTTCGTCCCGTGTAAATTAATGCTCGAGATCAAGGAACGGGAAAAATGATAACCCGTCATGAGACATAAATATGTGTGTTTGGATGTAATACATAGACCCGAGTGTTCTGTTGATAAACTATGAGCAATCCCAAGCAACAATATAACGTGCTCGATTTGTTCGCAGGAGCAGGAGGCTTAAGCCTTGGCTTTGAACAAACAGGATTTTCCGTGGTTGGAGCTGTGGAAATATGGGAGCCCGCCATTCAGACCTATGTGAGAAATCCCCATCTTCTCGATGGTCTGGATTTATTCACCTTGGCTCGACCTCGGGACGGGCACCATGCTTATCTTCTCTGGGGCAAGCTACGTCATCCTCGCCACAATATGGACATCTCTCATCATCAAGAAGATCCGCCTGGATCGAGGGAAGATAGAAAAGAAACGAGATGGGCTCGATTAAGCGGCGATCATGTCGACGAGGACCTTGGCGAGCGTGGCTGCTTCCGCCTTGGTGAGTTTTGCCGCGCACGGGCCGACCTTGGCGACGATCTCGTCCTCCTGGATCTCGACCGTGAGGGCGAATCGCTGGTCCGAGGCCACGCTGCCGGGCTTGTCAGCCGCGCGTTTGGGAGCTTGGACGGGAGCTGGCGCGGGTGCTTGCGCTTCGAGGTCGAGCGGCTCGCGTGTCGTGCCCTGGTCTTGCGGGGCCTCCTGGGGCGCTGGATCGGCCTTGGCCGCTGCCTTCTGCTTGAGCAAGGCGTAGAACGGGCAGTCGCCGTCGTTGATCTTGAAGCCTTCCTTGGTCACGTGGCCGGGCACTTGCTTGCCTGTCTTCGGGTTGAGGATCTTGAACGCCCACGTCTTGTAGTAGCCGCATTTGTCGCACACCCCGGCACTCGTCGGGTACTTGCGGCCCTGGTCGACGCGGATGGCGGGTTCCTCTTGTTTTTGCGTTGCCATTACCATGGGAATTGGTTCACCTCCGCTCCGTTCCCCTCGACCACCGCATTAAAGCGAAAAACGATAGATTTCCGCTTTTAACCCGGCGTGCCGCGACGATACCGACCTGCCATGACAAGTCAAAATCCTATCATCCAATCCATCTTGCAAGGCGGCTGGGACGGGTTCGTCGCCGCCGGGTCGCAGATGGCGAACGCGGTGTCGTCGTTCTTCCTCCAGATGATCATAATCGCCATGGTGTTCGTGATCCTGCTCGGCGTGCTGTTCTACTTCACGCATTACAACAAGGCCGGGAAAACCATGATCGTGAACGGCATCGTCGGCATGATCATCGCGTGCGTGTTCTACACGTGGCTGTTCGGCGGGCTGCCCGACATCACGGTCTGGTTCAGGCCACCGGCGTGAGGCGATGCACGATGGCACTATACGAAAACAGGACGGACGAGCCCCCGGGCAGCACCCGGCAAGGGCAGCATCGGCACTTCGTGTTCGAGCAGCGGAAGCTGTACAGGACAGACATCATTCCCGTGCCCGCCGCGATGCTCGCGCTCGGCCTCGGTATCGCGGCGGCTGCTCTCGCGCTTTCGAGCGCGCTCGGCATCGGGATCGCGGCCATCGCGTGCACGGTCGCGGTCCCGGTCTTGTTACAAGCCCGCGCCAGGCCCGCGATGTATCATGACCAAGGGCGAAATGTGCTCTGTGTGCGGAAGGCCGTGTCATGGCGGCTGCTTGCTGGATTTCGATGCACGCGCCTGCCGACGAACGTGGACGGCAACCAGAAGCGGCTGCTGCGCAACCTGCGCGGGATCGACCCGCGGGTCACGTTCAAGGTCGTCGTGGCGCGGCACGAGTTCCCGCGGGAGACGAGGGCGAGGGCCGGGTCGTGGTTCGTGCCGAGGGGGGACGCGGTCGAAGAGCTTGCCGCGGGCGAGTCGGGGCACGCGTGGTTCCTCGTGCTCGAGCGGCCCGCGTGCCTGCTGCGGGGGCTGAACCACGAGATAGCGGCGCTCGCGCGGGCGAAGGACGCGGTGCGAACCATGTTCCCCAACACGTACCCGCACCACCAGTTCCGCGCGGCGACGGCGGGCGAGCTGACAATGATAGTCATGTGGTGATTTAACAATCGGGCCGAACATGTGCGTCTTGTGGGAAGGTGGGCATATCGCCTCGTGCAAAAGCGTGCCTTGAGTGCGGGGAGCCATTACATTTACAATGTAAATTATCTTCTACAATCCATGGCGGGTCATGTGAAGGCGGAATTTTACGTTCGTGCCAAGCTCCTCACTTTTTTTATGAACTGCTTCAAGAAATTCGAGAAATCTCGGCGTTCCAAATGACACGTGATTCGATTCGTATTTTGCGTCGAAGGTAGATTTGCCATCGTCATCAACTTCCTTTCGGGCGTCTACTATGTCGGCCAGTGTGTTTCCGGGCCGCTTGTCGTGATAGAATATTACCTCGATCGATGACAAGGGCTTTCGTGGCGGGAGGGTTTTTTCCAGGCTTGCGGGATCATCACGCGCCGTTTTCAGAGTTGCGATGATGGCACCTAGCGAAGCACTGGGAACTGAACGTGAAACACAATCGACTGAATTATCGGGGGATTCTGGTGTAAACTCGCCGATTTTTTCGGTTAACCACGCGGCTTCGGGATGATTTTCCATGCAAAGGACCTCCCCGAAATCATACGTCCCCAATTTAATCCGTTTGCCTCTTGTTGTGAAAGCTGATAATTCGTCTGGTGCTTGCATTCAATCCACGACCTTGATCTATTAATTAAATACCAGCGTCTCGCCCGGCACGTCGCGGAGCCACGCGTCGGCCTTGAGCGCGTCGACCCGCGTGATGCCCTCGCCGCGGCGCATCTTGCCGAGGCAGTCCAGCACGTGCGCGATGCACGCGTCGTACTCGTCCAGTGCCTCGGCCGGCTCCTCGCCCGATTCGGCCGCGCTCGCCTTGAGTTCGCGAAGGTAGTGGCGGTAGTCCGAGAAGATGGACGACAACGAAGGATCGGGAGGTGAATAGGGCTGCGCGCGGGCGGCGGCGCGGAACAGCTCGCGGGCGGCGGCGATGGCGGGCAGCAGGGCGACCTCGAGCTCGCGGAGCGTGCGCGTGGCCTTCCCGCAGGGCAAGTCGAGGGGTTCGGGCGTGGCCTCGGCGACCCTTGCCCGGTCGTCGAGGAAGTCGAAGTCCTCCCTGGTGAACTGGTCGAGGTCGATTTCTTCCCCGCCATCATGCTCGGTCGCCTTGCCCGGCTTCTTGCCCATGCCGTATGATTCACGAGCGGGCATTAAAACCCCTCGACTCGGCTTTTCCTTAAAATACCATGCGAAAAAAGTCGGGATATGGCAACCCAAGCACAGCCCGGGCAGGCACTTCCGCTCGCCCTCGATCACCAAGCGATCACGCCGCTGCTGGACGAGCTCGCCCGCGAGCACGCCAGGCTCACGGGGTTCGGCGGCATGAAAGGCATCCTGCTCGTCGACCAGGACGCCAAGGTCATCGCCAGGAACTCGATGTTCGGGCTCAAGAAGCCGTGGGACATGGGCGGCATCGCCGCGGCGCTGCACGGCGTCGCGAGGCAGGCGTCGCAATATTTCGGCTGCTCGTCGCTCGACCGCGTGGCGATCACGTTCGGGAACATGCAGTTCTTCGTCCAGGCCATCGGGTCCATCGAGGTCGGCGACGGCCGCCCGGCCCGCGAGCTGCTGCTCGTCATCCTCGCCGACGAGAAGGTCAAGATGGGCATCGTGCTCGTCCAGATGAAGCGGATCGCCCCGCGCATCGTCGAGGCGATCAAGGCATCGAGGCAAGACATGGCGCTCCTCAAGCTGGACGAGCGGGCGGTGCGGGAGTACCTCATGGGTTTAAAGCAGACGACGTGAAACATTATTGATAAAAGATGACCAACAAGGTGCGATGCCTATGACGAGTAATCACTTCCAGATCGCCGGGATATTGCTGATCGTGTTAGGAATCGCGGAGGTCGCGTTTAACATATCGTTTCTTCCTTTCCAGGGCATGCACATCGCCGGTAACGAGGATCTCTTTCTGCTGATCTCAATTATCGCCTTAATCAACGCTCTAGCCGTGTTAGGACTTTTTTTTGCGCTCAGCATCCTCCTTATCTTCATCGGTAAGACCCGCGAGAGAAAGGCGATCTTATCTGCAGGCTGCTTTCTCATTACCTTTACAAGCCTCTTCCTTCTCGCATATCCTCAAGTTTTCGAGGCGATATTTTCCACGACGAAAGGGTTCGAAAACTTGACGGAGCTAATCGGTACTGGATTTTTCTTGATTAGCGGCATCGCGCTCACGCGCGACGTGACGTCGAAACACGTCCGTATCGCCGGCGTGTTCATCATCGTCATCAGTTCGAACTTCCTACTCGGCTACGCTATCCTCGGGTCACCATTCCAAGATTCCGTCATAATTCTCCTGAATCTCGTCGCTTACACGCTGACCATCCCAGCAGGCGCGATGCTCGCTCGGGGGGAAGAATTACAGAAGAGAGGAGAATCGTAAGACGAGAGATTCGTGCCTGGTCCAATCTTCGGTAGGCACCCTAATTATCCATGCCTTGCATTCTCGACCTTCGGTGCGATCGAACAAAGAACTCAAAGAACTCTCCTGCAACCGATCGCGAGCCTATTTCGTTGTATTCAAGTTCCGGAAAAATGAAGAGATCCCCTCGTTGAATGCTTCGATTCCACCATGCGAAGGGTGCCTAATGTAAGTAAATTTAATATCAAGTTTAGAGAGGAGTGAGGCGCTTTTCTTACCGATGGCGATAATTCTCTCAGGCTTAAGTTTGAGGTAGATTTCTGACAGAATCTTCGAAAATCTACTTATTTCTTCATTTGTCGGTGCTCGAATCGATAAAAAATCCCCAGGGTTGTGTGGATGGAATGGAATACAATTCCACACGAAAATTTTCGAGTGATATTGCGTTATGGCTTTCCAAAATACATTAGCAGTAATTTCCGAATATGGTCCATTCAAACTTGATTGTTCTCCAGAGAATGGGAGTATATGTCTACAAAGTTGGCTCTCGCTCGTGAACGGAACCCCGGGGAAACGACAACCTTTCGGACCAGGTGCTTCTCCAACGATAAGAATTGTAGGGCGTTCAGTAAAAGAACTAAAATAGGACATGAGATTCTGTTGGCGTATTTCATTTGCTGTTTCTCGATCAAACGAGAGATTAACTTCGCGATATAGATTGAATAATCTTTCGGAAGATGGAACGGTAAATACGACCTGCTTTATGTATTGCCAAATATCATCAAGAATCATTAAGCATCATTACCCTCTTTCTGCCAATTACATAAATGTGATTCTAGATCGAACACATACATTCGATCAGGCTCCAGGTTATTCTGCAACATCTCTTTGGCATTGTCTATAATCCATTTCTCTAAAATCTTCAGTATCGCTTTCCAATCCATCGTAGAGTCGATCTTGTATCTACCTTCACAATAATTGTTCCAATCGCTGATAAAAGCGCCCTGGAGATAATGTCTCATTTCGTGGGCTTTTTTGCGAAATCTAGAGCCGGTAAACAAGAGCGTCAGCCCATCTCGAGGCCCAGAGGAATCAGTGACGTAAAAACTATCGGGATTCGTATAGCAATTAAAAATTCGCGAAACACGTTCTAAATGATCAAATCTCGGTAATCTTGTCTTAAAACCTTCAATTTCCTCCATCCTTCGATATAATACATCGAATTCTGTGTGTGTATCTATCTCGAAGTAGTTATGTTGCGAACCGATTTTTTCGATAGCAATTCTATATGATTCTAAAACTTTCTCGGTATAGTTGACTCTGTCCTGGTTCTTCATGCATCTAAAATTCCTACGATGGTCTCCAATCTTCACAGCCGCTCCTTCTGAAAAAAACACTTCACATGCGGGGTGGATTTTCTGACCCTCCTTAATCGCCTTCCAATTTATTTGATGAAAAAAGAGTTCGGCTGTTTCTGGGCAATCAAAATGCGAAGTCAGGAAGATAAAGAAAAGTCTTTCTTCTTCGTTCGTCTTCTGATCAGAATATTCTTTGAATTTCTCCAATCTTCTGGCAGGATCTGGGGATTTCCTCTCTTTCTCAATAAAAAGGATCAGACTATCGAGCCGTTTCTGAAAATCCTTCGGTATAAATTTCATGATTGAAATTCACTGGTAAACCGACTTTTTTCTGATTACCATGGTTCGACAAAAGTATATAAAATCGACGTTCGAGCCTATTTCCAATAAAACCAAGCCTTAAAGCCTTGTCTTTTCATTCTTTCTCACGATCAAGTCCATTCCATCGAGTTGAACATCGTGAGCAAAAAGATCATCACGTTACAATGCATCATTAGAAAAGGCGAGCATCACGACGCCTTCACCTTGCCGTGTAAGTGTCCCGCGTGTGGTTCGTCTGCCTTGATTTGCAACGGCCACGACACTCGTGTCAAAGGTAACCCGCAGAATGTCGTGTGCAAAGTATGTGGAAAAGCCTTTTATCCACATACCAGCTATCATGCCAAGCAATTTATCCCGGACTTGCGCTCGGTCATCCGCGACTGCATTGAAGGCGGGCATCTCAACAACCAGCGATTGAAAGCAGCATTGCATAAATCCGATTCTGCCATCTCCGAGTTGCTCGAACAAATCGTGAGCCTTGTTAACGATTCACCAATTGCAAAAGCATTCTGGTTGCAACCGGTGGACGCCCACGCGCTGTTCGCCGACGAAACCTTCCTCACGATCAACGGAAAGGAATGGTTCCTCGTCGCTATCCGAGCCCCGGATGGCCAGGTACTTGGCATCGATATCGTGGAGCACCGGACGGCGGATGTCTTGCTGGATCTGATCATTGCGGCAATGAAGCGGCTCATTGCGCCACTCACGGTTTTTATCACGGATGGATTCCCAGTATACAAGAATGTTGCGAAAAGAATTGGATATGATCTCGTGCACGTGCAGTGTATCCACAAACCGCCATATAAGCGCGTGATTATCGACCAGATTCATCACGAAGGGAACAAGATCATCACGACGACGCTGGCAACAGGAGATGACATCTTGAAAGGAACGAACGCGTTCGTCGCACAAGAATCACGCCGCGTGGAAATAAAATCAATAGGAAAACGAGGCCGCCCAAAAGGGACTAAAAACGGCAGCGGAAAAAGCAAATATCTATTCAAGAGACCCAAGCCGCATCCAAATGACAAGCGTCCGAGGGAATATCGAAATGCCCGGACGCGAGCGTTTTATTTCGACGCGAAAGCAGGCACCGTACGCGCCTTTCTCGAGGAAGGAAAGCCACGTCACGCAGGGCTCGAAGCACTGGTTCCTATATTCGCGGGGCTGTGCATCACAACCAACATCTTGGAAATCTTGTTTTCGACGATTAAACAGTTGCTCAACTTTCGAGGGCGTCGCAGTGTCGAACAATGGAGAGCCACGGTCAAAGCATGTATTGTTATCTGGTTTTGTCCTCATGTAGTAACAGAGGTGGTTGCCAAGCTGGTAATATCGACTAGATGCGTGTCAAGAGCAGTTAATAAGATGCAATTTGCGATCAATAAAATAAGATGCGTTGAGGCGGCCACATGTCTTGCTTAAACCTTTATGTCGGAAATCAAGGGAATCAAAAAAAGGTCACTGGAGGAGATAATCAAATTATTTGGCTTGAATGACAGGCTCGATACACTAAAAAAGGATGATATTCTCGTAAAAACTGCTATCACGACCTATAAGAATAAGAAGCGATACAAGGTATTGGGTGCAGACAGGGCGCGTATACTGAACGGGATAAAGGAAGCGTTTGATGCGTGGTTACTTGAAAAGCAGGCATATAAATCTTGTGAAATCGAATTTGAGAAAGCAAAAATAACAAACAAATCACTTGTATCTATAATCGCATTAATCATAAATAACAACGCTTGAATAATCGAAGGGAAAAGAAAATGACAGAAAAAGAAGGGCATCCAAAGGTCTTGATCGAAGATTGGTTTCCGTATGAGGAGGTTGGGATTGAATGCCAGCGAGAGCGAGGTATGAATAGCGCATTGCCACCAATTAACTATCTTCATGTCTGGTGGGCACGAAGGCCACTTACAGTCTCGAAAGCAGCAATTTTGGCAAGTATCTTACCCGAGCATTATGATCATAAGTTGTTCTTCAAGAATCTAAACTTTTCAGAAAATCTAAAAAAACCATAAGTGGCCATCTTCGATGGCCAAAGATAGATTTATTATGTCATTTTTTCCCTCAGCGCCGAGAAGTAAGCAGTTTTTCAAATTCTCCGATAAGCCTGCAAGAATGGCAAATTATGGTTGCCAGGAGGCGTTTATCCTCCACTGCGTGAAGGAAGTGAACCGCGGTTATCGGGTCCTCACACGTGTTGGGTGTATCCCAAGTTTATTCTGTAGGCTCGCGGGTGTCCGGGACCTAATCTATC
>JAUQYZ010000267.1 GCA_030587475.1 Candidatus Sigynarchaeum calidifontis | reverse complement strand
CGCGACGCCCGCACGGGTGATGCCGGGAACTGGATTCGAACCAGTGTTTCCCCTGCGGGAAGCGGTTTCTAAAACCGCCGCGATGACCGCTCCGCCATCCCGGCGTCGAAGTCGAAGACATCGTCGTGACATGTTGATACAAGGATGCTGGTGGCTCGGTTCGAACGAGCGATCACCCGCTCCGGGAATCAGGATCTGGGCCTGACGCGTTGGGCCACTCCGCCACACCAGCATGGGATGCAGTTTTCAGGATCGATGCCATTGCATTTCGATGGAGATTGGTTCAAGAGAGATGCTGGCGGCTCGGTTCGAACGAGCGATCACCCGCTCCGGGTCACAGGGCTTGAACCTGGCGCGTTGGGCCACTCCGCCACACCAGCACCGATGTTCGTGCCAATTTGGATGGATTCGTGGGGACTCGAACCCCAAGCCTTCGCCCTGCCAGGGCGTCGCTCTCCCGTTGGAGCTACGAACCCGATCGTTGGAATATCGATTAAAAAGAGGGTGAATGACGAGATTCAGATGGGTTTCGTCCAGATCCACAGCTTCCGGGATGTGTCGAAGCCGAAGCGCTCGTACATGTGTATCGCGTCCATGTAGATGTACTCGTTATTTATATGGTCTTGGGGGGCGGTGTTGATCCGCCTTTTACATGGTCTACGGCCATGCGCTTGAACCGATCGGCCACCCCAAGTTGGTTACTCAACGAACAAACGAAACGGGAGAATATGGATACCCGGTCGAGGAATTGAACCCCGGAACTATCGCTCGTAGAGCGACCATCTTTCGACTAGACCAACCGGGCGATGATTCCCCGCGAGGGACTCGCACCCCCGATCTATCCCGCGTGGAGGGATCGCCGTGAGCTGCTGGGCTAGCGGGGAAGTGGTGGTACCCGGCGATGGACTTGAACCATCGGGTGCTGCCTTGTCGTGGCAGTGCCGTAGCGGCTGGGCCAGCCGGGTGCGTGTTCGACACGGGCGATCGGGGGGGGAAGCTTGGTAGCAGGAGACGGACTCTCACCGTCGTGCTCCAGGTTATGAGCCTGGCGGACTAGTGCTCTCCCATCCTGCTGCGAAAGTGGCGGGTGCGAGGAGGGTTGAACTCCTACCTGCCGGCTTAGGAGGCCGGTATCCTGTCCGTTAGACGACGCACCCGTTGCTTGTATCGTGCTCATGTCCCCCGCACGTTGCTTGGTGGGCACCGGAGGATTCGAACCCCCCACCTGGCCGGTTAGAAGCCGGAGATCCTATCCGGTTAGACGAGGTGCCCGTTGATAGCGGGTAATGCGGGCTCTTGACAAGGGCGCTGGAGGATTTGAACCCCCACGTTCCAGATCCGAAGTCTGGCATCCTTTCCGTTAGATGAAACGCCCGTGACTCACGTGATACCGATGATCACTAGAGGGTGATGGATTCAACGTTCGGGATTGCCTCCGTCGTCCCGAAGGTTAGGCGCCGGGGCTTTCTATTATATACGTTGGAAATGGTGCCCCAGATAACTTGTTCTCACGGCAGATCCAAGATCATCTGCCGCTTACCTTGCTTCTTTTCGATGCCGATGCGCTCCAAGACATCCTTCATTCCCAACAAGAAGGGGCCATTATAAGGATGGAAGGCAAACCACGCTTTTATTTCCCGGGAGGTATGGTTCTCGTCGTCTACTATCACGAAACTGACTTGGGCAACCTTGGAAATGACCTTGCATTCCTCTTTGTTGGTAATTCCCTCCACGATCATTTCCAAGTCCGGGGTGATGTTCATTACCTCGAGTAAAAAGTCCGGTGCATAGGAAATCGATGCCCCCGTATCGATAATGAAGGAGTAAAGGAAGTTATCCCACCCCGTCAATTTTCGAAACCGTATCTTGGCTTGATATTGGGAGAACAAGCCGAGACGGTCGCTCAAGCTGGATGGGAAGGCTTTTTCCTCAAAAATCAATCGCATAAATGGGCGCACCGCTCTCGATGAACCTGATGAGGCATTCTTGCCCTTGAATCCGCCGCTTGGCGAGTTTCCCGTGCAATTTTCTAAGCGATGCATCCGATTCTATGACCGCGTCATCGACCAGCGCGACATACATGCCCGGATAGTCCCGTCGCAAGATTGCCTCTCGATCGACCCCGTTGGTGGTTTTTGTTTCGACTTGACTTGAATCCTTATCGCGGGTCGCGAGCTTGCCGATCTCATCCAAGATATTCTCGAGGCTCGCATCCTTCGGCATCTTCTTGACCACGTCGATGACGTCGTTCTTCGCGCCCTGCATGGACATGTAGTGGAAACTCGTGAATATAAGCTCGTTCCTTCAAGGCCATCTCCTTTAACAATGCTACAACTTCGAACCAACGATGACGGGCTCCCAAAGCCCGGATCTTCGACCGCTAGAATATGGCCCCGGATATGGTGGAACCGCGGCGCCTCGATCGCCGAACACCCGAGCTTCGGTCGGGGGCTGTCGGGGTGGACAAGGCCACTTTCCCGATTAAGCTACGGTTCCATGATTTTGGTGGGAACGGGCGGATTCGAACCGCCGTGCACCGGCTTCCGAAGCCGGGATCATGTGTGCCGCTAGACCACGTCCCCGTTGAAAGAATGCTGCTACTTGGGCCTGCCTGGCGAGTCTCCCGTATGGATTCCTCGAGAAGTGTACGGGCGGGGACATCCATCCATCCCATATATTGGGGTGAAATTTGAACCCCGAGTCATCCGGTTGCAAACCGGTGGTTTTGCCCGGTTAAAACTACCCGCACGTGGTGACGGACTCGTGGGGACTCGAACCCCAAGCCTCTTGGATGCGAGCCAAGCGTTCTATCCGGTTAGAACTACGAGCCCGTTGTTGCTGGTTTTTCCGCCATCTTGATGAAAATAAGAGGGGGTCCAGTGGGGCTCGAACCCACACCAAACGGTTTACTAGACCATTGCTCTGCCGCTCGAGCTCTGAACCCGTGGATCGATAGAACATGGGATTGGTGCAAGGAGCAGGGGTTGAACCCGCGTGAGGCGCCTTATCAGGACGCTGCCGTGCGACTGGGCCATCCTTGCTTCGATGGTCGTTGTTGGAAAAAAAAAAGAAACTGGTTTTTGACGTGGCGGCTTGCCGGCCTTACTGGAGCATGAGCTTGAAGGCCAGCTCGCTGAAACCGTAGATCTGCGTGATGCCGTACTTCTCGCAGTCGTCGCCGCCGAACGGGCGGGTCGGGTAGAGGTCGACCCGGACGAGGAACGCCCGCGCGGCCGGGTGCGCCCGCTTGTACTGCTTCCAGTGGCCGAGCCAGCCCTCGCCCCACTCTTCCGAGTCGGTGACGAGGACGAACGTGTCGACGTCGACGCGGTGGGCGACGAGGTACTTGACCGGGGCCTCCATGGAGGTGCCGCCGCCGGCGATGCCCATGAGCCGCTCCATGATGCGGGTCGGGGTGCGCCACTCCTTGTCGTTGCCGAAGAGGGCGCGCTCGTCCTTGACCTCGGTGTCCCACGCGAGGAGCCGCGAGTCGAGGGTGGCGCCGGCGAGGATGCCCGCGATCATGGCCGCGACCTGGATGGGCACGTGCATGTTGCCCTCCGGGATGCCGCCACGGCCGCCCGTGCGCCGCATGATGAAATTGATGAAGCACGGGCCGGTCATCGAGCCGCTGACGTCCGGGCACACGGCGACGCGGCCGAGCTTGCTGAAGTCGTGCGCGAGGGCGAGCGAGTCGAGCACCTTGCCGATGGCGATCTTGAGGGCGCGGTCGTTGACGTGCATGTAGGCCTGCGCGAGGGTGAACGGGAAGACCTTGCCGCGCCTGAGGAACTCGGCGGTGACCTTGCGCTTGACGATGTCGAGCGCGAAGTCGGCGCCAGCGTTCCTCTCGAGCGATGCGAGGTTCTGTACGAGGGCGATGGCCGACATCTGCTCCGCGAGGGCCTTCCAGATGCCCGGGGTCGGGTGGAAGATGCCCTTGACCGCGTTCCAGTCGAGACGGGCCGCCTTGACGAGGTCGATGGCGCGGGCCTCGTCGACGAGCGGGTTGATGCGCTTGAGCGTCTCTACCGCGGCGATGGCCTGGAAGCGGGCCGCGATGGCGTCGCGCTTCGCTTGCTCGCCGTTTTCCATGACGTAGTCGGCGAGCATAGCCTTGGCCTCGTCGTCGAACTTGGCGTGGCCGAGCCGGATGCCGTCCTGGAGCTGGTTGCGGTACTTGATCGCCCAGAACTCGCAGAGCTTGGCCGCGATCCACTTGTTCATGGTTTCCTTGATGGCACGGCCGAGGCCGCGGCTCGCGCGCATCACGTCGATGAACTGCACCATGTCCCGCGGGGTGAGGACGATCCTGTCGAAGTACTCCTTGAACGCCCCGGTGTTGGTGCTTGCCTTGGCGAGCGTGGTGATGTTGACCGAGCGGATGAAGCCCTCGTTGCGCGCGGCCGCGGCGATCTCGAGCGCCTTCGCCGGGTTTTCCTTGACGAACTTGTCGATGACGCCCATGCCCCTCCGGAGGATCTCGTCCTCGCTGCAGTAGAACTGGTGCGCGATGATGCCGTTGAAGGCGAGCTGGCGGAACTGCTCTTCGAGCGGCATCGACCAGGCGGGGAAAGCCTCGCAGTTCCTGGCGTCCGCCGTGCCATAGGCGGTCGCGATCGTGGCCTTCTTGCCGAACTTGCTTCTTGCCATGTTGTTTCTTCACCTCTTGTTAGAGGACAGTCGATTCGCAGCCGATGCAATCGATGCTGCGTTGGTTCGTGTCACTTGCGAAAAACCGGTTGCACGAGACAGCCCTTGTGGCGCGGGGTGGGGCCGGAGCGTCTTTTCAAGAGGCGATGTAGTTTCCGCGGCACCTCCTCGCGAAGGACATGGTGCGGAAACATGTGGCCCCCGTCCGCGTGTCCACGGCTGCGTCTATGCGGGGGAATGCGACCGGGCGAGGTGGTGGCTCGCCCTGTTCTGTTGCTGGTAGCCTGGATGCCCGTCGCATTTCTCTTTCACCTGCGCGGGGCTTTCACCCGCAATGACAGGCGGCGTTTGCTTCCGGCGGGATATTGGCTTTTTTTTAATCGTGAATCGTGAAAAATATAGGCACCGGCGCGCCTCGTACCAACGGGCGCGCCGGGGAAAACGAGCCTGCTTGGAACCGGGCGCGGCAGGCGATCGCTGGCCGGGGACTTGGCGGTGAGAACCCCCCCGGCAGCGCCCCGCGGCGCGTGGCGGCAAGCATTTCACGCCCGGGCGAGCATTGCACTCGCGTGCTCCCGGCGGGAGCGTCCCGGGCGACAAGTTCCGGGCATCAACGGATATTTGGTGGGCTTGGCGAGAATCGAACTCGCGGTACGAGCGGATTAAGAGTCCGCCTCCCTTGCCTGGCTAGGAGACAAGCCCGACGACATTTTTGAAGAGGACAAGGTTGGAGTGACATTTTTTTGCTCTATCCACTGAGCTATCGGGCCGCACGTGTCGCGTGGTGCCCGCGTTGAAAATCGATAACGGGCGGCCGCCGCCTTTGTGCCGGGCAAGGAGGCAAGACAGATTATCAGTCTGTGGCCGATGTAGTTTCCACGGCACCTCTAAAAGAGGACAATTGCGGAAACACGGGCCCGGATGCACGGCGGCAGCCGCCCACGCGGATGTTGGCTAACTCGGTTAATCACCTCGAATTGGTAGAAGGAATGGCGAGCTCGGCGAGATTTGAACTCGCAAACTAGGCGGGTTAAAAGCCCGCTGCCCTGGCCTGGCTAGGCGACGAGCTCGCAGGTGTGGCGTGGTCTGGAAATGTAAATGGTGCAGTGAAGTGGACTCGAACCACTCGACGTCCCGGTTTTCAGCCGGGCGGTTTCCCAGCTAGCCTATCACTGCGGAAATTGGCGGAGATGCCGGGAGTTGAACCCGGATCTCAAGATGGACAGTCAAGAGTACTGGCCGTTATACTACATCTCCTTGTTTGAAGGATAGAAGAAACGAGGTCGGGACGGAGCCTTCGAACTCGTGCTCTTCACCAAGGATACTCAAACCCCGATTTTCGGGGTTTTTCCGATTTTCGCGCTGACAGTGCGAAGTGCTGCCGTTACACCACGCTTCCAAGGGGATAAATTGGTGCGCCAGGTTGGAATCGAACCAACGGTTGTTTGCTCGTGAAGCAAGTGCTTTATCCGATGTAATCTCCGGGGCACCTCGCTTGGCAAGGACGAGATGGAGATCGCGTGCTAAGCTACTGGCGCATGGGTAATGGGATCGGGTGGCGGGAATGGCAGGAATCGAACCTGCATGTCCAGGTTAACGGCCTGGCGTCTTTCCGGAGTTGGACGACACTCCCGTCGAGTCACTGGGCGCGTAGTGCGGTCTTGATCGTCCTGGTGGGTGGAAAGTCTGGATCGTGCCCGTGGCGGGCAAGCGATCCCCTGCTGGCCGTCTCCGGCCGTGCTCGGTGGGGCCGGTCTCGTCTCTTGCCAGCAGGCGATCTCGGTCGTTGTCTCTTGGTCGGGTCACCATACGGGTTTGTAGCAATTTTTTTTTCATGTGAATTGCAAGATCATTGATGTCGACACTGATATATAAATTTTATAGTGGCTAGGCCCCGGTAAAGGCAAAAGAATCGATAATATTGAAGATCACTTACTTCACGTGAACCAACACGCAAGGAAGCGGTCTTGACGATCCTGGCATTTAAGGATCGTCTCGAGGGCTTGGTCGCGAGCAGGTTGCGACGATAATCCGCGAAGAACCCCGGCGCGGCCGGGAATGGCGGGACGAGGTACGCCGCGGGGAAGCGGGGCCGGGCGGCGCTCGAGATGCTCGATGTCGTGTCGAGCGTCCTCGCTGCGCTGCCGGATTGCCTGGGCTGCCTCGTGCTATATGAAACCACCGCGGCGTGCAACCGCGTGGCAGATGCTTGTTTCGACGTTAATCGTGCTGCCATTTCGTTCACGTTCCTTGTATTGGTGAGGTGGGCAGGATTTGAACCCACGCTGGCGGTTCTGGGGACCGCTAGACTGCCGCTATCGTACCACCTCGCCGGTTGCCGTGTTTGTTCGATGGTTGGATTCGAAGCGTGCATCGCAGGGCACCACGTCACAAGCACTCGTGTTTCCACCCGAGCTTTTCCATGGCATTGGAGATCCAAGGTGCGACGGTTCCCTCGTTACCAGAGCAATAGTAATCGAGGTAATCCTCGCCCTTGAACCGGAGGGCGGCGACGAGGTGGCCGGCCATCCGCCATGAAACGCAGGTTTCCTTGGAAGGATCCTCCACCCGGAACCAACGCATGTTGGTAAGAGCGGCGTAAAGTTCTTTTGCCCGGGTATCATCTTCTTTTATTGCTCCGCGAAGGCTCTCGATGCTTTCGAGGAACCACTCGTGCGTTTCTTTTGCTGTTTTCATGTTCATCGCCTGGTGATCGTGTTGTTTGGGTTGGTTGGTTGCCCCGCGCGGCTTCGAACCGCGATTGCGTGCTTCAGGGGCGCGCCTGTTTGCCGGTTACATCCCGGGGCAGTTCCGCTGGTGTTTTCTACCCCCGCGTGGATTCGAACCACGGTTCCGGGGTTCAAGGCCCCGACTTCTGGGCCGCTGAATTACGGGGGTGTGGTGCTGGTATTGGTGACCCGTGGACGATTTGAACGTCCGACGCCAGGGCCACGACCTGGTGGATTACCGGGCTATCCGAACGGGCCTTTCATTGGGTGGAGCTTCCAGCGGGATTTGAACCCGCGTACGTGGATTGAAGGTCCAAGTTCCTTGGCCGCTAGAGCATGGAAGCTCGTGTCGCGTGGTCGTGCTCCTGCCGGGAGTTGAACCCGGACGTCGCAGCCTGAGAAGCTGGCATCCTTGCCGGTTAGACCACAGGAGCATGGTGCGACGGGAGGGGGATGATCCCTCGTCACGGGGTTGGAGGCCCCGGGCCCTGCCGTTGGACGACCGACGCGCGTGTGGGAAATGATGGTGCGAGCGGGGGGACTCGAACCCCCGTGTCAGCGTTGGCGACGCCACATACTGCCACTATATGACGCCCGCCCGGTTCTACCTATCGGTACCTCGCCCAGCCTTGCATTGTAGGCCCTGACGATCCTCTCGATCACGATCTCATGCGGATCACGGCGCATTTCCCCGACACGAGCACCGGCGGCGCGGGAATGGCTCGAAACGGGTGTTGGCCACGAGGGAGTGGCAGGCCATTCCCCACGACACGCGACTCAAGGAGGAGAATCAGCACTTAATCGGGTGATTAGCCTCCTGATATACGATGGGTTCTTGCGCCACTGTCATAAAACTGACGTGCAGTGAGCGCGAAAGTCGCCACCGCCCCGAAGCGTCGCCGAGGCGTGCGGTGATTTTAGATCCCTCGTGGAGCGTAATTAATCACCCGTTAGTCACCTTTGCTGACCCCCCGTCGATATATAAGTGTTTCGATGCAAATCCTTCGCAGAGTGGGAAACTTGCGGGCAATCGCCTCGACAATCGGGCTAGCTCGGATCACCAGGCGCCGCGCCGGTGCTGCAACGGGGCCCGTTATAGGTTTATAAGCTAATGGTTTCGATCCCGGTATCGATAGCCGCAACTCGACAAACCTACAGAGCAGCGAGGAGGGAACCCACCGATGAGCACCTCTCCAGCCGAGCGGAACAAACCAAAGCAAGAATGTACCTCGTGCGGCAAGCCCATCACGGCGCAAGGCTCGCGCAGGTGCATGGCTTTCGGCGCGCCCACGTGCCCGGCCTGCAGCGTCGCGGGCCTCTGCAAGGAGGACCTGAACAATGTAGGGGGCGCCGACGCCGATCGCCTAATGGCGATCCAGCTCGAGTTGAGAAAGACCAGCCGCGTCCAGATGGCCACCTTCAGCACCGCTTTACTCAGCGTACTCGGAACCCTGAGCTTCATGATGATAAACTTCAAGACCGATCTCGGCCTAATCAGCACGGACAGCATCTTCTGGATCCTGGCGCTGGCCTTCGGCCCCATGTTCGTCTTGATGACGTTCATGATGCGGCTCAAGAACCAGGCCACGTTCTTGCTGCGCGAGCGGGACGCGATCATCCGCGACCGGCACGTCAAGCTCGCGCACGAGCCGAGAGACGGCTATCACATTCACGAGAATGTTCGTGGTTCTTATAGAACATCTTCACACGATCCACGCACCATTACGTATACACCATGGTACCATGATGCCATGGTTTATATACTTCAATAATCATTGCAAGGTCATGAGCACGACGATCCAGATCGCCCGCACGACGCTCGCCAAGCTGAAGGAGCTCAAGCAAGAGAAGGGCATGCAGACCTACGACGCGGTCATAGAATACTTGATCAAGAAGGAGCAAGGCGCGCCCGATGACCTCTTCGGGTACATGAGAGGAAAGCTGGCGCCCTTCACCGAGACGGAGGAAGATCGCGATCACGAGTTTTAAATTCGTTCTCGATACCTATGCCCTCGTCGAGTATGCGACGGGCACGGAGATGGGGCGCGTCGTGAAGGAGGCCCTTGACAGCGGCCAGTGCATCGTGCCGTCCATCGTCGTCGCGGAGCTGGCCCACAAGTATTGCCACGAGAACCGGTTGCAAGAATGGGAGCCCATGCTCAGGTTCTTGAAGGCGAGGACGCGGGTGCTGCCCCTCGACGCGGGCCTCGCGAGCAGGAGCGGGATCCAGAAAGCGGGCCTCCGGAAGCGTGTCAAGGACATCAGCCTCGTCGATAGCATCGCGTACCAGGTGGCGCTCGACAGCGAAGCCAGCCTCGTGAGCGGCGACGAGCACTTCGAGGCCGTCCCCGACGTCATCTACTTGAAACGCATCGAGAAGGCCAAGGCACGGGTTCACGAGTTGGTATCCGGGCCAACATGAGTGCAGACAAGCCACCTGCCGCACGGCGTGTCTTTCCTGTACGCGTGCTTGCACATCCAGTGATCGAAGGTCATCGAACTGACACCCGTTTTTGAGCCCGATAACCTATCCATCCCGCTCAAGGCAGGTCGTACTTCACGACCTTCAGCCGCTGGAGCACGTTGCCGGGGATTTGCTTCAATTTCTTCTCCGTCGTGTGAAAGGGAATGCCCATTTTCAGCACGTGGGCGATCGACATGCAATCGATGTATGATAACGATGTGCGGTACTGGCAGCGCAATTTTCCAGCGGAAATCGACAATACCTTATCGGGAACGATCACTTCGACCTGATGCGTTTCGAGAAACGAATTGACAAAGATAGTAGCCTTTTCCACGCCAGAAAGCTTGCAGAGATGGTAAAACACCTCGCTTAACACGGGAGAAAGGACATGGGCCTCCAGCTCCTGTTTCTTGACCTTATTCATGACTTCGTTAATCCTGGCGGGGCAATCCCTCGTGGCGTAGAGGGTTATGACGCCCGTGTCAAAACAGGCGCTCGTCATCGTTCTCGAGCCTCAATTCCGTCTCGCGATCCTCGTCTTCGATCCTCGATAGTTCCGCGTAACTATGCTCTCTTAGCTTTTCAATATCGATAATAGGGATGATTTCGATGTGCCCATCGATTTCCATGACGGTAACTCGTGATCCTTCATGCAAATTGAATCGCTCACGCACGTCTGCGGGGATCGTGATCATCCCCTTCCGGTTGACCACGGACGCCTTGCTCCTTGCCATTCTCGATCCCATTGTAAGTATCCGGATGTTCATGACATTGGATCGGATGTACACATATAAAGTTGGATGCCCATTTCATAGAAACGGGTTACATCCGGTGAAAAATCGAGTTCGCATAAACGGGTTCTTTCATCGTGGCTTCAGCAGGAACACGAGCCGGGTCTTCAACTTGTCCACCGGTACTTGATCCGGGGAACTCAGGTAAAATTCATACACGGGATCCCCCGTCTCGACGTTTTGCTGCTTGATACACTCGGAAAACGCTGTATACGTGTCTTCTATGGCATCGTACGGCCCGGTATGCATGCACGTCGCGACCTCCAGGCCGGGAATGGTCGTTGGCTTCAACTCGCCCTTGGCGGGCAACTCGTCATGGACCGGGAATCCCACCTCGACATCGAGCGCTTGCATGTCCATGTTGAGATAGGCAACGAACGGCGGGCCTGCCGGCTTCTTCTTGAGATCGTCGAGGTAGGCCATGATCGCCCCGAACACCCGCCCGAGCACCTCGGGCAGCTTCTCGACGGGGACGACCTGCCGCGCGGCGAGCGAGGGCTGTGCCTCCTGCTTCTTGATCTCGCAATCGGTCATCATCGTTCGGTACACCTTGCCGGCGCGACGCGGCTCGGACCAGCCGCGGCCACCAGCATCCCGTACTGGGCGCCCTCCGGTTCAAGAACCTCTCACCCGACGGACGTTCTGAACTTCGAAGATCCCTTCATTATCGTAGAGCGATAGGAGACCTGATGCGTCCATCCAGGTGGGGATTGCTTTCAAATGAAATCTGAAAGTTTTATGAGTACATATGATAAAGAGGGTTTTTTCGATTCCACGATCTTTTCGGGAAGATGCAGGTGGTGCGGGTGGGTTGATATCTCGGGATGATGCGGCGCGTTGTCCCATCTGGCGAGAACGTCCTTTTGGTCGTCCATCAAGTTGTATCGATATTTCGTGACTCCATCTGCCATCGTATAGTATTCAAAAACGTCCAGGGTCTTTCCTTTAATCAAGCAAGCGGTAATTTGTATGAATCCTTCTAACGATCCGACTCTTTCCCTGATTACAGCGGATTGCTGAACAAACGGGTTGCTTGAGATGAGATTCTTGATAAAATCGAAGTAAGTCTTGACTGGTGAAGATGGTTGGACGCTCACAATACTTCCCTCAACACCGCATCTTCATCTACCAGCTGCTTTCGCAACCGTAAAGAGCCTTCCCAGGCGAAAAAATCATCGCTATCACCAAGTTCGCCTTTATTAAACAAGTCAAGGAATTCTTCATCGGAATACTTGTATTTTTTGTGAAACGTGGCAAGGTCGGCGTCGATCGACTTAAGGGTTTCCTTGATCGCTGCAAGGCGCCCGATCACGGCGTTCACGACATCCCGTGCGATGATTTCTTTCGGATGGCTCGTTTCGCCTTCAATTTTGATGCGTGACATGCCCGATCACGTATCCCATACAGCTTGAAAGATTTATGCGTATCGATAACATGTAATCATGAATTAAATTCCCGGATGGCCTCGAACATGGCCACGACGTTCTCCACGGGGTGATCGAGCAGGGCATTCGTCGCCCCGGGGATGTAGCCGCCCGGGCCGAGCGCGCGGATGCTCGCCGTGACGCTAGACTTCACCTCGGCAGGCGTGGCGTGCTTCAGCATGCCCGTGTCGTCGATCGTGCCCACGAGGGCGATCTTGTCGCCGAACTGCCGCTTCAGCGCGGGGAGGTCGTTGTTCAAGGGGCTGAGGGAGTCGACGCCGTCGACGCCGATCTCTACGAGATCCTTGAACAGGCTCTCGATCTTGCCGCACGAGTGGAGAATGAACTTGACTCCGGCCGCGTGGGCAGCCTGAACGTGCTCGGCCAGCCTCGGCTTCACCAGGTCGTCCCACATCTCCTTGCTCATGAGGAGACCCTCGTTGTAGCCGTAATCGTCCCCCAGCATGACGACTTTCGGCTTTCCGAATTTAAATAGCTTGTCCAAGCACCTGGCGCTCGATTCTCGAAAATAATCGGCGGCCTCGCGGAGGAACGCGCGGTCCTTGCGCCAGAGCCGGCTCACGAGCCCGAAACCGAGCCCCAGGGACAGCGGCTCCCAGATGCCACTGGCCTGGCCCGCTACCACGAGGTTGTAATGCTTCTCGCAGTTTTCCCGCAGCTTGCCGTACCGCTTGAGCGCGTTCACGTCGACGCTGGGTGGCTTCTCGAAGTACCGCGCGATCCGCTCCTTTGCGACGCTCGAGGGGAAGCATTCCGAGACGTGCCAGTAATGAGGCACGGGTCGCTTGGGCACGCCAGCGGGTGGCTCGTAATCAGACCTCCGGGTTGCGATGGCGAACCGTCCAGATTCCAGGATGGCCGGCTCCCCCGGCCCCCCTGCCGCGCCGGGGATGAGGTCACCATCCAGCCAGAAGATGCGAGAGACCGAGGTCAAGCTCCAGCACAGGTTCGCCCCGAGGCGGATGGCCCCGCCGACATGCCACGGGATCCACGAGACGTTTCGTCTCTTCATTTCCTTGAACTCCTCGTAGGTGAAGGCGAGCGGCGAGTGATGGAGGCGGTACATGAACTCGTAATCGATGCCCATACACACGGACGGCACGCGCGCTGGCACCTTGCATTCCAGCGCGTCGCGGACAAGATCCCACGAGTCATGTTCGACCGTCTAGATGCACCTCGATACCAACTTGGCCACCTTCAACAGCTTGAAGAACCCCTTGACGCGGATCTTCCGCTGCAAGACGAGGCCGAGAATGCCGAATATCAAGTTTTTATCGTGCTCGAGGAGCTGGATGACAGGCTTAAACTGGCCGGTCACGGCGCAATCATGCGATTTGGCATCGATGGCTTGTCCAGCCTCGACCACGACGACCTCGTAATCGCCCTTCTCTGGGTCGATCGTGATGATCCCGTCCGGCGGGTAGTCGTCGAAGTGCACGTAGAGCGACGTGCGCTTGATCTTCTGCTCGTCCAGCATCCGCTTGAGAAAGCCCATCTCCCGGACGTGCCAGAGCGCCGTGTACAATATGGCAGGCACGCCCGAATATTGCTTGTTCTCGTCTCCTTCCATGATCATGATTCCCCCGTGCCTTTCGACCCGCCCTCGGTTGATGGCTCGATCCCGCATAGCTTCTTTGCTATCGCTTGTTTTTTCTTCACGTCGGCGAGCCGGGCGATCATGATGCGCTGCGCTTGCGGCGACCCGGCCCCGTGCATGGACTCGGTCAGGTACCCGACGGCCGCGGCGCCCATCGTGATGTTCTCGATGAGCCGCAGCACCCGGCAGCGATCCTCGGCCGGGACGCCGTCCTTGGCCTTCGTGTACTTTTCGACCCACTTGCCGACCTCGGGGGACTCGAAATCCTTCGCGGACGGCAGCGTGACGAGCAGCCCGCCCGCGATGTCCTGGGCCAGCCGGGCGATCTCGTAGGGGAATCGCGTGATGTTCTGCTTGTGCACGTTGGCAAGGAGCAGGTCGACGAGGTATGTCCCGCTGGGCTCACGGTGTCCCTCCGCGGCGCACGCGATGCAGCCGCAGTAAAGCGTCTCGTTAAGATGATTCATTTCAATAATTTTATCCTTGACGTGCGAGGCCTTGTCCACGCCGTTGTACTCGGCGATCGTCTGGGTCGCGCCGATGAGCACGTCCCCCACGCCGACCTTGCACGCGTAGCTCTGGCGGTGGTAGGCCGCGAAGTTCTCGACCAGCTGCGTCGTGAACTCGTGCTCCTTGTACATGAAGACCCGGTCCCACGGGACGAACACGTCGTCGAAGATGATCATGGCCTCGTGCCCGCCGTAGCATATGTTGCCCCGGTCAAACGTCATTCCCTCCAGCTTGCGCGTGTCGCACGATTGCCGGCCGATGATGTACGTGATGCCCCTCGTGTCGCTGGGCACGGCGAACGAGATGGCGTAGTCCTTGTCCGCTTCCCGCATCGTGGCTGTCGGCATGACGATGACCTCGTGGGAGTTCACCGCGCCGGTCTGGTGCACCTTGGCACCCCTGACCACGATGCCATCCTTCCGCTCCTCGACCACGTGGAGGTACTGGTCCGGATCGGCTTGCCTGCTTGGTTGCAGCGACCGGTCGCCCTTGGGGTCGGTCATGGCCCCGTCGCATGTCAAGTCGCCGTCTTGCACGTGGGCCAGGTACTTCAAGAAGCGCTGGTAATATGCCGTTCCGTGCTTCTGGTCGATCGCGTGCGTGGTAATGGATAGCGCGTTGAGCGCGTCCATCCCGACGCATCGCTGGAAGCAGCAGCCGCTGAGCGACCCGAGCAACCGGCCCATCTTGCTTTTTTTTACCAGGTCATCGATACTTTGATGGATGTGGGTGAAGCGGTTGATGACCTTGCCCGAGATGTGCGATGTCGCGGTCATGATGTCGCGGTACTCGGGCTTGCTGGCGAGATCGTAGGTGAGGGCCACCGCGAGCATCGACGGCCGCAAGATCGGGTCGTCGACGGGGCTATCCACCTTCTTGCCGAGCACGTACACGTTCAACTCGAGTTTTTTGAGACTCTGCTCATAGCCCTCCGAGTCCATTAGTGCAGCCATGTTGTCATAGCTCGCAGACCTCCGATTTATGCCTAGCGTAAGGAAAAAATCAAGGGATGTCAAGCGCGACGAGCCGGCCCGCGTCCCGCGTCACCCGCACGACACCGTGCTGCTCGAGGATCCTGACCTTTCGCATGAGGGTCGACCGTGGCTCGCCGACCATCTTTTGCAGGGCGACGAAGCTGATCCTGGGGCTCTCCTTGATGGCACGAACGGTGGCCTTGAACGCCACGTGCGAGGAGAAGTAATCGAGCAAATCACGGTTTTTATCTGCTGCGCTGTCAAAAAATGCAGTGTTGTGACGGATCTCGCGGGCCCGGACGATGTGAAACCGTTGCAAGATGCCAAGGTGCTCCAAAATGGTCCTGGGGCTGCGCATGACGACGCGTACGAGCTCGGAAAACGTGATGCCGGGAGTACCACGGATCGCTTGCACGATCGCCACGCGGGTCTCGTTCTCCATCACGTTCTCCGCCGTGAGGTGCCGCGGCGGTCGCTTGAAAGACCCGTAGTACCGGCTGGCCTCGAGCAGCACGAAAAGGCCGAGCAAGGGCAATCCAACAAAGGCAATAATAGAAGACAGCCAATTTTGGAAAACATCCAAACAAACGATCGCGGCACCACGGGCGAAGAAGATGACGTCGCGGGTCGCATTCAAGCCGATGATCTGGACGACATCTGTAATACAACCGCCTCTCTCCTCGTAGTCGACGTCCACGAGCCATTCCACCGCGACCGTGATGTTGCGCATCGAGGCCACTTCCGACCACGTGCCGTTATCCAGCGACCACGCCTCGCGGAGGTAGTACCAATCGCTCCATCCCGCGATGATCGCCGACACGTTGATTGTGCTTGCCGGCCGAGTGATGTTCGCCCTGTATGACACGGACGAGGGCTGGTAATGGTCGGGATTGAACACTGTGCCATTCGTGTAAGGATATGGGGGAAAAATGTCGGCATTGTAAAGCGAACCCGCACCCACGACCGCGCTGTAGTTGAACGACTCGGCCTCGGACAATGCTTGCGAGTCCGTGGCAGGATCCTGGTAGTATCGCTTGATGGTCACGGTCGTGTGCACTGTTCGCGCGGAAAGGGCCAAGAAGGTGCTCCCGACGATCATTCCATAGAGGATAACGAAAAACAGTACCCGCACGAGCTGGACCCTCGCGATCGAGCCCCCGTTACGCACCATCGCCACCCGGATGCCGAGGAGCAAGGCCAGGCACGCGATGATGCATGCAGGCATCAAGAATATCTGGGACATGATCGCTCAACGGCTGGCGGGGATATGGCGTGGATCACGCGTGGCGCGTGGCACGCGTGCCACCTGGATACAACTGACCACGCGCCGCCATATAAACCCGCATCCAACTGGAAACGGTCGCGTGCTGGAACCTCTTGAACCCACTGGCATAACATGGCGTGGCCGTTCGGGAATCTCCAGGGATGTCACTGTGCAGATCTCGATGACCCACGAATCGGGCATTGGAGCGTGATTGGAATGGAGAACGTTTAATAGGTCGTCGCACGTTCATGGCTTTGCACGATCACGCCTCGGGAGGAACGCGCGTGGCTCCACGAGTCGAGCACCATGAACTTGTTGCTGCTATTTTCCACGTCGATGAAATTGCTCGTCATGAAATACCACGGCATGATCGAGTCTGCAACGCCGTCGTGTCGAAGTTTTACCCGTACATGCTCGCCACCTTCGAATACATCATCCATAACGGGATGCCGAAGGTGATCGACGTGAACGGCATCGCGTACTCGATGGAATACAGTACCCCCGTGCCAGGCTTGAATCCAGACTTGATATACAAGGAATTCATAACCAGGGTGGTTGCCCTTGATAACGAAACCGAGCTGCCCCGCCAGATCCGGTATCGCGAGATGATCAAGGGCGTGTACGACAAGGTAAGGCAATTTGGTCCGGCATTCTTCGACGGGGGCAAAGTGATAAGCCTCATCGACGGGGAAGTGAAAATGACGAATTCTTTCCTTTAACGGAACTAGATCGCGACTCGCTGCCGGGCTGTGCTTGCAGCCTCTTGCGCCGCCTCGTGACGCCATAGAGCACCGCCATGCCGGCTGCCACGCAAACGAGCACGATTAACCCGAGCCCTGGCTCGAACAAGAGGAGCACGCCGATCGAGATGACCGTATAGAGCATGATGGTTAAGCCGATACCAACCCTGGCGAAATCTTTTGGCTGGATCTCCACCTTGTTATTGCGGGCGATTGCGAGGGGGAGGACGGTGTCTCCGAATGGCGTGAGATTATCGCCCCAAATCGTGCCCAGCGCGAGCCCGGTCCCGCCGAGCTTGGCTTTCGGAGTGCCAGGTGCCCCGAACATGACGTTTATCAAGGGGATCATGATTTGCGTGATGGGGATGTTATCGATAAACGCGCTGGCGATCGCTCCGATCCAGAAGAGTAAAAGGAATGCCATGCCTATAGAGCCACCACCAATGCTTGCCATCCCGGTACCGATGAGATCGATCAGGCCCGCGTCTTGCAAGGCGCCGGTCACTATGAATACTCCCAGCAAGTAGAGGAGCAGCGAGTAATCGATCTCCTTCAAGATCTGGCGCGTGTTGTTGTGGTTCACGACGAACAAGAACGCCGCGCACGCGATGGCGATCGCGTCGGGCTTGACGAGTTCCGGGGGTACCACGATGAACAGGGCGATGGCCGCGAAGAACGTCCCGGCGGCGATTTGCATCATCTTCTTGTCCTTCACGAACGTCCACGGGTCGAACTCCATGAGCACGTCCACGTCGTTGAACTCGGCATCGGCCAAGCGGAAATGGAAGGTAACTTGAAAGAGGAAGATGGCCAAGAACACGGAACCGATCGAGATGAGCCCAGCGGTCATGAAATACTCGCCGAACGAGATGCCTTGAGACGCAGCGATCAAGAGGCTGGGGATAGATGAGATGGGGAGCACGGTCGCGCCGAGCTTGATGCAGAAGGATTGGAGGATGATGAAAGGCAGCGCGTTCAGGCGCAAGGTTTTGCATACAGTGACCGCGAGCGGGATCATGATGATGGCCGTGATCGAGTCGGCGAGCACCGAGCTGACCAGGAACGTCAGGAGAGCGACGACCCAGAGCACCTTCACAGGCTTGCCCTTCGTGAGCTTGATGAGCTGGAAGGCGATGAATTGGAAAAAACCCGTGCGATAGCAGACGGTCGAGATGACCATCACGCCGAAGATCAGCGCGGTCGCGTGGAAGTTCGTGTAGCCATCCGTTTCGGTGCCCATCAAGTACCCGACGACCACGCCAGGCTGCAAGCCAAGCACCCAGATAACGACGAAGAACGCAGCAACCGCGCAGACGAGGACGATGGCCGCGCGTTCCATGACGTCTTTCGCGATGGAAACAAGCATCACGACGAAAATGACTAGCAAGATGATGATAGCGACGTACTCGCGGACACCGAGTGGCATAAGCGAGGGAACTTAATGCCGCTTAAGAAACTTTCGAGCGAGCCGCGTGCTATCCAGAGAACAATCTTGCCGGTAAAATGGCAAGCATCACGCGCTTTTAAGATATAATCACAACCATTTTGTGTTAACGCACCTCCGTTTTGCATGGATGCTTCAATGTTGGTGAGCGGATAGATGGCAGGCGACAGCAGCCCGGCACTGCGGGCTTTATACGAGGCAGAGTACCTGGAGCAGCATGGCGAGTACGTGGAGGCATATCGAATCATCATAGCCGCGCTGGTGGACGAACCCTCCAACAAGGAACTCGCAAAGAAGTACCAGGAGCTACAGGCCATTTTCTGCTGGCGGTGCTGACACGAGCGGGGGGTGAGCCTTGAGTGCTGGGAGCCAGTTTCTGGGTATTGCAATCCGCGTATCACGTTTTCGGATAAGCCTTGAACGCTGGGGGGCTGGCACTGGCTGAGAGGTCTCACGTAGCGACAGGGGCGATTGTCATTGACGAAGGGCTAAACGAGCAGGTAAACGGATATCGTTGAATCTCACCGACATACCATGAAAATTTTTGGCTCTCCGACTTCAAGTCTTTCTATAGATAGTCCCATGTGGCCCAGCCTGCTGAGCCCGGGCACGTAACCATAGGTTTATATGGGTCTACTTACATATCTACATAGTGGACAGCTGCCCTAGCAGCCAGGCCATGGATCCTTCGTTAAAAAAATTCGATCGTTTCGTGAGTGATAAATCGTGCGAATATTATACGTAAACGCCGGAAATGCCGGTTCGATCGGGCTGGACTCGATGCTCTGCGCCCCGCCCCTCGCCTTGATGTACTTGACCCCGACGGTGCCCGAACACAAGAAGCTGCTGCTCGACTTGAAGGTAAATCCGAACATCCCCGAGAGCACGATCAGGCATTTCGTCCAACGGTTTGACCTCGTTGCCATATCGTCCTACACGCCCTCGATCAAGAATGCCATGTGGATCGCGTCCATGGCAAAGGAATATGGCAAACCCGTCATCATCGGCGGGTATCACGCGTCGCTCGTGCCCGAGGTGGCCCGCGAGCCCATGTTCGACGTGGCCGTGCAGAACGAGGGCGAGATCACTTTCCCGGAGGTCGTTCGCGTGCTCGACAAGGATGGAGCCTGGATGCCAAAAAACCTCAAGGGTATCAAGGGCATCTCGTACAAGGGCGAGGACGGCAAGCTCGTCGTCAACGAGCCACGGCCCCTCATCAAGGACCTCGACACGCTACCTTTCCCCGACAGGTCGCTCATCGGCAACACGAGGTACGAGTACTTCGGGGCGTCGATCGACGCCCTGGAGAGCAGCCGGGGCTGCGTTGGCAAGTGTGACTTCTGCTGCGTGAAGGAACACACTCCGAACTGGCGTAAGAAGTCACCGCAGCGCGTTCTCGCGGAGATCCAACAGTTATCCAAGAAATCGAAGTGGATCTCGTTCCAAGATTCCGAGTTCACGATAAACATGGATCGCGTGCGCGATATTTGCGACCTCATCATCGATCACGGCCTCGAGAAGCGGTGGTACTCGGCGCAGGTCCGCGCCGATGACCTCTTGCGGCACAAGAAGGTGTTCGGCCGCATGGTCGACGCGGGCTTCAAGATGCTTTTCATCGGCGTGGAGAGCGCACACCAACGGAGCCTAGACAGGATCGGAAAAAGGATGTCCGTCGACACGGTCAAGCAAGCCGTCAAGATGTGCCACGACTACGGCGTCACCGTGTTCGGGGCAGTCATCATCGGTTACCTCGGGGAGACGTTCAAGGACGTGATCGAGACGATCAAGTACTCGCGAGATCTCGAGCTGGACATTGCACAATTCACCGCCCTCACGCCATTGCCGAAAACGGGACTCTGGGACTATGCAAACAAGAATGGACTTATCGAAGACTATGATTGGACTCACTATGATTTTCAGAGGGTGCCAATGAGGACACCGGATCTCAGCCGCAGGCAGATCGAAGCCCTCGTCCACCGGGCCTATACCGAGTTCTACATCGGGCCTTATGTCGGGAGCTATTTTTTTAGCAAGCTCAAGCGCTTCACCAGTAACAGCCGGTACTGGTGGTTCTTCCGAATGGTAAGCGGGTACATGAAAAACATCGGCCCCGTCAAGAACCTGGTTATGAACCTCGGTGCTGCGCCTAAGAACGAGGATAACGAGCCGGTTATGGCCAGGCCGTCCGATGTATCGATCAAGCTTCCCGAGGAGCAAGTTCCCAAGAGATTCATTCCCATCGTGGAATGAATTGCTGTTTTCCACCTCTTTCTTCTCCGTCTCTTCGCGATTCACGTCGCCCGGGGGCCAGCAGCGGATTTCACCCGGAAGCAAATCACGGCCCTCGCCCAGAAGGTTTACACCAAGAGATATACCATTCCTTACACTAGGCAACCGTCGTGCGCACATAACGCAAGTTTTGAAAACCATACGCCCTTTCGGTCATGTTTTTGAAATTTGTTCGATAGATCTCATTATTGTTGAACGGATGTGTATTTTTTATATTAATTGTTACACGTTTGCGCATTATCTTTATATGCCGCTTCCGCTTCTTGAACCAGAATTTCAATTGCCCCTCGTTGTTATCATGATCTCGAAGTCGATAACATCTTGATCGTTAGGTACCGAAATGAAAGATGATTATTCGACGATTTATTCAAGTATAAAAACAAGCGCACGAGAATGGTGGTAGAATTGGCAAAGAAGCAAGAAAAGCGTAAGTTTGAAGTGGATGAAAAATACAAGATCGATTGGATCGACCCGGGCATCGATGGTCTCTTGAATTTCATTCCTGGATTGCCGCGGGGCGATGCAATTCTGGTTAGAGGCGAACCTGGCACGGGAAAGACCATCTTGTGCTTGCAATTCTTGCACAAGGGTGCGGAACTGGGCGAAAAGTGCTTGTACGTGACGACCGAAGAAACACCCGAGACCGTGGCGCGAACCGGGGCGCAATTATGGCAGGACTTTCCCAAATACGTTGAATCTGGCCAGATCAAGGTAATGAATTTCTCAATTAGACAGCAATATGCCTCGGAGCAAACCTTGATACGGAAGACCGAGGCCATCGAACAGGTGCTCGGAGGTTTAAAGTCCCAGCCCGGCGTGGCACGGATCTGCGTCGACTCGCTCTCCTCCCTGGAACGCCGCCTGGATGACCCGACAGAATTTCGCGAGGTGTTCATGCGCATTCTTCTCGAATGCAAGAAAACAGGTGCCACGACGCTCTTCAGTGCAGAAGGGATACCCGCGGATCCAGGTATCACGGAATATCTCGTGGATCATCTCATATACCTCGACTATGCGAAGCACGATGTCATCTGGACGCGAGTTTTCATCCTCCGGAAGTCTCGGAGCGTCCCCCTCCACCCGGAAATCTTGAAACTGAATATAGAGGCAGGTGGCCTTTTCGTCGAAGAAATCCCCATCTCGTTGAAGCCCGTGTGGTTCGCGAGCAAGATATGAGGTAGAATATATCATGTTCCAGACCGAAGAGGACTATTTCGCTGCCCTTCAAGAGATATTCCTTGTTGGGTGGGCCCCCGTTGCCATCCTTATCATGGCAACAGCGGGATTTGCTCTCTTGTACGCGGGCATGGTCCGGAAGAAGAACGTCGCCCACACGATCATCATCTTGAACATCGGATGGACGCTCGCGTTTCTGGTGTATTTCCTGATCGGTTTCCCGATTGCATATTACACGAAAGAACCGTTCTTTGGCTGGCCCTCGATCATCCCCACCTATCCCAACCCTCTCCCCCCCATTCTATCGGGCACAGGAGCATATGGCATCCCGCCTAGTCTCTCGGGATTGGCGGATCTCACGTTATGGTTTAAAATGTCGATGTTCGCGATCACCGTGCTCGGGATCGTCCCCGGAGCCATGGCAGAACGCGACAATTTATGGGGTTGGGTCATAGCTGCTGCTATCATAAGCGGTTTCATATACCCGGTCGTTGAACACTGGACCTGGGGCGGTGGCTGGCTCACCCAAGTAGGCTTCGTCGACTATGCCGGATCGACGGTCGTGCACCTGGTCGGCGGGATGCTCGCACTTTCGGGAGCATACATGATCGGACCACGCGTTGGCAAGTTTGTCGGAAAAAAGAAGAGTGCTCGTGCATTTTTCGGGCACAGCTTGCCGCTTTCGACGATTGGAGCATGGCTTCTTGTCTTTGGTTGATTCGGTTTCAACGTCGGCTCGAGTACCGCGTCGAGTGCCCAAAGTATCAACGTGGAACTCGCCTGGGTTGGCGTGACAACGGCGATGGCGATGGCTGGAGGCTTGTTTGGAGCAGCCCTCACGTCTCGGGGGCATGCCCTCACGTCCATGGTGGGCTTGCTGGCAGGAGCCGTTTCAATTTGCTCCGGTGCGGCGATCATAAACCCGGTCTTCGCGTTCATCACGGGCGTCGTTGCAGGTGTCTTGACCACGCTTGTCCAAGGCATCATGGAACACGTGCTGCACATCGACGATGCACTGGTGTGCGTTCCGGTGCACGCGGCCTGTGGTTATTGGGGAACCATCGCCGCGGGCTTGTTCGGAGTGAAGGCACTCGGGGCTCACCCGCTGTATGGATTCACGCTAGAAGAGTGGGGATTGCGCATCGGCATACAATTCCTGGGAGCGACGACCATCGCGGCGTGGGCACTAGGCACGGGCTTGTTACTTTTCTGGATTATCAAGAAATCAGGCCGCTTGCGCGTGAAGAGAGATTCCGAGTTGTTTGGAATCGACATTTCCGAACACAAGACGTTCGCATACCCAGAGGAGATGATGGAAAAGGGTATTTTCAATTGAGGTGAACCAAATGGGGCCCGACGAACAATTGGATTACGAGCGAGAAAGGCGGGAAAACCTGGCGAGGGAGATCGCGAGGCAGCGGGAGATCGCGCTGCAACAACACATACCGCCTCAATTGCCAAGCACGGGCGATGCCCAATACGATTTTCTCATCCGTGAAATCGCGCGCATGCAGAAATGCATCGACGACCTCTGCAAAGATGTGAAATCGTTGAAGATGAAAAATGAACGGAGATGGGTTTAATTCATTTCTCCCTTTTTTTGTATGGACTTCTGCAGGTCGAATTCATCCAGAAGGTCTAGATCGAGAAGGCCGTTAACGACGAGACGGTTCTAAAGATCATCGACGCCATCGCGAAGGCAGCGAGAACCGATCGCGGCCCTGGCGACGGCAAGATCCTCGTTCTCCCGATCGAGGAGGTCATTCGCATCCGCACTGGCGAAGGAAACTGCGACTGCCTCCAGTTCTTGATCTTCCTCTTACATCTTCAATGACATCTTGCTTTTTTTACCGAGATGCTAGTTGCGGCCGGCTCAACGGAACCGGCGAGAATCTTGATAACCGGGGGAACGTACCCGGTGCGATTCATGGGAATGCATCCGGCCGGGAACGTGGTCGTGATATTTAATACCATCGCGCTGCATAATCCCACTTGTGAGTACTGATGGATAACGGTACGACCTACTCGAAGGACTCGTCAAGCGCGTTCGATACCTTCCAAGCTGCCTACGAGTATCTCGGCCGGGTTTGCTCGGGCCTCGAGAAGGTGCGTATCAACCTTGACTCGATCCCGGGCATGCCCTGGAGGCCGCTCTTCATCCCCATCTTCTCGCGACAAAGAAGTGGCGGGATGATCGTTGCCGAGTCGCGCCTCATGATCAAGCAAGACATGCGGTTCGGCATCGACCGCCTGGTGCTGCAATCCGTCGTCGCGGCGCGGCTCTTCAACGACGGGGAGCGCTTTCATGTCGACGTGCTGGTCGAGGGCAAGTGGGACGAGGCGTACTGGGGACCGAACGACTCGATACGTATACAAGGCATGCACGATTCGCTCACCGCGATCGCCGTCGAGCCGCCGACACTTGCGGAGGGCGGCGCGATGCCCACGTCCATGCTGATCTTGTCGCAAGCGCTTTCCGCGCGCCGGAACGCGGTCGTGAGCCTCGTTCACTTGAAGGACAGCTTGTATTGCGTCACCGCCAACACGCTGTGGCGTCGGAGGCAAAACAAGGATCCGGAAATCATCCTCTACTATGACGCCGCGGACGGCAAGGTCGGGACCCAGTTCCTCAAGCGACCCCACGTGGACGCATTATGCAAGGCTGCCAAGGCCATCGAGAACGTGGATCTTGACCTGGCCGAGAAAATCGCAAAGCTCAAGGAGGAACGGTTCATCGAGCAAACCAACAAGGTTTATGCTGCGCAAGATACTGCCACGTCGTTGGCCTTCCAATCGGGGTACATCATGAGCGAGGTGGATCCCATGTTCATGTATGCAGCCGTGCAAGGCCTCGACTCGTTCGGCGCCTCGATACGCTCGGTTGGTGGCTCGCTGCGGTTCGACAACGTGACGATAACGGGCTCGGGGCGTGCTGGTGGATCGATCGGCGCCGATATAGGCAATCTTTTCAGCGGAGGAGGGGGCGGTTCGGACGACGATGCCATCTTCTTCATCATCATCATCGTCGCCGTGGTCGTATTCCTCGTGACAGCTGGCCTCGTCATCTGGGGCATCCAGAAAGCCATGACCAGGGCGGAAAAAGGGGACGCGAGCATAACCTATTACGTCGGCAAGAAACTTCCCGCCGCCAAGCATGGCAAGAAGAAGGGCACGAGAAAGGCTGGCATGTATGAAATCGCTATTCAGCGGTATAGAGCGCCGAAAATTTACAGGGATGATTTGAAATCAAAATAATCTAATAGGAGCCTTGAGGATGGCCGATCATCGCGAGAAAAATGGCACGGAATCGCGACAGCACCCCCCGGCGGTGCCAACGCAAGAGCCAGGCCTGGAGGCCAAACAAGGGATCGATACCGCTCTTGCCCCTGCTGGTGTACGGCCGCGGAACGCGACGAAGGTGCTCCACGTCGTGCTGGTGGAGCCGCCACCAGCATCTGGCAGCAGCTTCGAGAAACTTGACAAAAAACAGGCACGAGCGCTCGTGCTCGGGTGTACAGCTTGTGGCACGACCATCGTAATAGCCCGCCCGTCGGACGAGCTTGTTTATGTTTGCAGCAAATGCAAGCACCCGTTCAACGTGATCCGCGAGTGCCGCTCTTGCGGGAACAAGCTGGTGCTGACACAAGACGAGCACCACGCTGCCGCGTCCAGTGGAAAGCCTTGCCCCGTCTGCATGGAGCCCGTGCTGGAATGAAAAAGGTGGAACGAAAAATCTATTTCTTCTTGAGGTTCTTCTTGAGTTGGAACGCCATGCGTGACTGCAAACCATGGATCTCTATAAACCCGTCGCTCGACTTCTGGTCGTACGTGCTGCCGAGCTCGTAAGTAGCCAGCTTGTAGCTATACAAGGCGTTCGGCGAATCGCGCGCGACCACGCGGGCACTACCCTTCAATAACAAGACCTTGACCCAGCCCGTGACCCGGCTGTTGACCTCGTTGACGAAGGCTTCGAGATCATCCCGCAGCGGATCGACCCAAAGGCCTTCATAAACGAGTTCCGTCCAACGCTGGTCGACGAGCGTTTTAAACGAGTTTTCGTGCTTGGTACACACATATTTCTCCAGATCCTTGTGCGCCGCGATGAGCGTGACCGCCGCGGGACATTCATATGTCTCGCGCGACTTGAGCCCGACCGTCCGGTCTTCCATGTGCTCGAGGCGGCCGACGCCGTTGCGGGCGGCGATCTCGTGAACTGTCTCGATGACCTTCACCGTGCTCATGGCCTTGTCGTTGACGCTCACGGGCACGCCTTTCTCGAAGCCGATCTTCACGACCTCGCCTGCATCTGGTGCATTGGCCGGGTTCACGGTCCACGTGCATGCATCCTCGGGGGGGATCTCCTCGGGGTGCTCGAGGATGTCGCACTCGCACGAGCGGCCGAACAGGTTCTCGTCGGTGCTGTACTTCTTGTTTGCGTTGGCGATGGGGATGTCGTGCTTCTTGGCATATTCAACCTCATCAGCGCGAGACTTCATCTCCCAGTCGACGAGAGGTTGCAACACCTTGATATCTGGCTTGAGCGCCTTGGCCGTGACGTTGATGCGCACCTGGTCATTGCCCTTGCCCGTGCAGCCATGGGCGATGGCGTCGGCGCCTTCCTTCTCTGCGATCAAGATGGCGTGCTTCGCGAGCAGCGGGCGGCCGATGGCGGTGCTGAGCGGGTAGATGCCCTGGTAGAGCCCGTTGGCCTTGATGGTGGGAACCACGTACTCGTTTGTGAATTCTTCCTTGAGATCGACCGTGTAGTGCTTCTCCACGCCGAGCTTGTACGCCTTGTCCTCGATGGCCTTGAAGCTTCCCTTTTCGCCCAGTTCCTGCCCGAGGTCAGCCGTGAAGCTGATCACCTTGGCCTTGTACTTGTCTTGGAGCCACTTCAACATACACGAGGTATCGAGTCCTCCAGAGTACATGAGGACGATCTTCTTGATTTCGCCAGCTTTGCTTGACATGATCTAACAAAAAGGATGGGGAGAAAAAACGTTATCACTTGCTACCGAGCTTCTTGTAGAGCAAGACCCCAGCTAGAAACAACCCCGCGCTCACGGCGACCAGGACGGCCAGGTCCAGCATCACGGTCGAGCTGCCAACCGGTGCCCCGCGCAAGAAAAGCGATGTCACCGCGTCGGTGAAGTAATAGCTCGGCACGAGCTGCCCGACATCCGACGGAACCAGGACGAACGTGCCTAGGAATATCAAGGGGATGATGAACACGAACGATAACCCGGTCGCCATGCCCGTGTTCTTGGAAAGCGTGGCCGTTATCAAGCCGCAACCCACGGCGCAAAGCGAGAACACCATTGACATTATAAAGACCATGAAATACGCGTCGACGCCCACGCCCGGACGGAACCCGACCGCGGTCGAGATGCCGAGGATGACCCCGGCTTGCATGGCAGCCAGCACGAGGTTCGAGATGGCCTGGCTCCCGATCACGTCCGCTGCCGTCGCGGGCGTGACGTTGATGCGCTTGAGCAAGCCCTTCTCCTTCTGCTCGACGAAGGTCTCGGCGACGATCATGATCAGGAAGATGCCAGCGAACGCGTACAAGCCGGGAGCCATGTAATCGAACTGGCTCCGTTTTTCTGCTGAAACGAGCGATGGCAAGCCGAGGGAGACCGGAAGGGAGGCACTGCTTGCCCCGGGCACGAGGGTTTCGAGCAAGACCTGGTACAAGACGGGCGGCAGCGTCTGGGTGATGATCATGGATCCCGAATCCAGGGCCAGCACCAGTGACGTGTTTGTCCACGATGCCGGGTCGGACGGGTCGTCCACGAACGACTGGCAAGCATTCCCGAAGTTCGCGGGAATAGCGATGATCGCGTCGATCTTTCCTTCGGCCAGGTCACGCTGCGCGATCGACATGTCCGAATATTGGACCACGTTGAGCATCTCGTTCGCGTCGATGCTTGCCGTGAAATCCCTTGACCACGAATAAGTGGTCGCATCGTTGTCGATGACGCCGACATCGTATGTCTGCTCCATCCTGGCTCCTATCGCGCCGAAAGAGAGACCGAACGCGAGGGTGAGCACGAGGGGAAAGATGATGACCATGAACAGCGTCGCGGGGTTCCTGAACGTGCTCTTGAGATCCTTCTTGACGAGTGCATAGAGTCGCTTTGCGTTCATTGTTTTCAAACCTCCTCCTTGCGCATGTCGCGCCCCGTGAGCTTGATGAACACGTCCTCGAAGTTCTTGCAACCGTTGGCCTCCATCAGCTGCGGCGGCGTGCCGAGCGCGATGAGCTTGCCACGGTCGATGATGCCGATCCGGTCAGCCAGGTGCTCTGCCTCTTCCATATAATGCGTCGTGAGCACGATCGTCTTTCCCCGGGCCTTGAGTTCCTTCAAATATTCCCATATCGCCCGCCGGCTCTGGGGATCCATAGCCACTGTCGGCTCGTCGAGGAACAGGAAGGCCGGGTCGTTCACGAGAGCCATGGCGAGGCTGACCCGCTTGGTCAACCCGCCACTGTATTTCTGGGCGATGCGACCCGCGTGATCCTCCAGGAAGAGCTTGCCGAGGATCCCGGAGACCCGGTCCTTGAGAATCGCCTTTGGAAGGCCATGAAGCTCCCCGAAGAGCTCGACGTTCTCCTTTCCCGTGAGATAGGGGAAGATCGAGCTTTCTTGAGGGCAAACGCCGATATTTTGTTTAATTTTGCCCATTTCACCTTGCACGTCGAATCCACCAATGCTCACATTGCCGCTCGTTGGATTCAGCAAGCCGCACAACACCTTGATGGTAGTGGTTTTCCCGGCCCCGTTCGGGCCGAGCAACGCGAAGAACTCGCCCTTTTCGATGGTCAGGCACAAGTGATCCACGGCCACGATGTCGCCGTACCGTTTCACGAGACCATCGATCACGATACCACCCGCGCCATTAATCTCTTGCCCGTGGATTAGCGTTTCACGCGCCATCATGAATTTCACGCTCCGCGGTGGATCTCCCTTCCGCCATTCATTTAATATGTCGAGGCCAAACCTTGTCACCGCCTATAGAATGTCGGCTTCGTGGGCTTTGTAAGGGCCTGGTGTCGATCCTTTTTATCACCTCGATGCTTCAAAGGCACATGCCCACGCATTCCAAGCTCGATGCCAAGACCAGGAACAAGATCGCAGCCGAGATCGAGTATCGCACGATCAAGAAAGACGAGTTGGAACAGATGGGCACGATATTCAACATTGCCTTCCATTCGACTTCCAATCCTAAGGAATACGGCAAGCGGTTCAAGAACTGCGCTGAACCGGTGCTGGAGCGCCAGGCCGTCGCCGTGCACGATGGGAAAGTGATCGCCGGCATCCGGGCGGATTACAAGCCGCTTTATTTCAACGATGGACCAGGTGGCAAGATGGTCAAGCATGAATGCGGCGAGATCAATGACGTGGCAACGCTACCGTATTACCGCGGCATGGGCATCTCGCGACGCCTCATCAACATGGCGAACGATTATATGGAGCGCCAGGGCTGGGATCTCTCCGTGTTGCAAGCTGACCCGAAGTATTATGCCAAGGACTTGTACGAGTCGGTTGGCTTCAAGACGCTGCCGAGCACGGGCGATATTTTCTCGGCAGCTTTCGGCAGCTGGCTGGCGAGGTTCTCGTGGTACGGGCCGCTGGCTCTGCTCTTTCCCGTGTTGCCGCCGATCGCCCGCCGCGTCGCTCCCAAGCCGCCGGCATGCTGCATGGACTTGATCCGGGCTCCGAACCCCCACCCGCCAACTCCCCCGCGCGCCGCTTCAACGGAAGAGAAAATTGCCTTGGTACACGTGTCTGGCCAGATCACCACCTCGGATCCGTGGGTGGCCCGCTGGCGCGAATGCATGCACGTGATGAAACAACGAGTCCAAGGCTTGCACGATGCTATCTTGCACGAGCTGTTCCTGGAGCATGACCTCAACGAGCCAGCACCTGAAAATGTAAAAAAGTGGCTCGAGAAAAAAAGGGGGGGTAAGGCCTTTCTTGCCGAGACCGGTGGCTTGAGGGGATATGCCCTGTTAATCAAGTCGCCCCCGGGAACCGTCTTTCCCTCTACCATGTCGTCACCGGAGGTACCCGCAGCAAGCATCGTGGGCGGTGCGCGGTTCAAGGTAGAACATTTCAAATACGGGCTACTGGGAATCACGCTGCCCATGATCGACGCGTGCTGGGTGCTCCCGGAGTACCAAGGACGAGGCTGGGGCATTTTTCTCGCTCGGGAAGTGAAGGCGTGGCTGGGGCGCACGTTCCCGATCGTCGTGTGCCGGGTCGCGTCGGGCAACGTGCCATTCCGGAAGGCACTACGAGGCGCCGGGTTTCACGAGATCGCCGGCGGGATCACGATGGTTAAGCGATTAAAAAACAAGGATCTCTATGAAAAGTTGGCACGGGCTGTTGAATCCTGGATCTTGTATTGAAAAAGACAAGGTGGACGATGGATCCGTGAATTTTCGGGACCTACAGGCGGCCGAAACGCAGCCACTTCTCGAACTGCCTGCTCAAGATCTCCATTTCTGGCCCGGAAATCTCGGACACGATGACTTGCTCTTTCTCGCTGTCGTATTTTATTATGAAATCGTTGTCCACCGCCAAGATAAAGTTGGCGATGGTTTGCTGATCGATATCCTTTAGCAATTTGCAGAAATCCCCGAGCTTGAATGCCTTCGGGACGCTGCACGCCTTCTCGAACGCGAGCAACCGCATGTACACGAGGCTCGATTCGGTCGCTGCCTGGGCCTTCTGCCGCTCCTCCTCCCGCTTGAGATCCTCCTCGGTCTTTTTTTCGACCTTGGTCGATATCTGGCTCAATTTTATTGCGGGCTTGGATACAACTTCATCCTCCTTGCCGATAGCGGCAGTGACAGCATTAACATGCGCCTTGGGCGTGGTCACGGGCGCTGATACCGGGATCGAGGGAACCCCTGGAGCGGCAAGATCAAGGCCGCTATCGAGAAACTTGTCAAGGTCAAACTCGCCACCAACGGTTTGCTCGATTTCGTGGTCGATCGTGTCGAAGAGACCTACCGCGGCCGTGGACGGCTTGGCCGGAGGTGCGACGGGAGGGCGGACATCTGGGCCCGGTACCGCGAAGGGTGATACCGGCGCGGCCACAGGTGGCGGGATCGCCGACGGTATCGCCAGAGACGGCGCTGGAATCGCCACGGGTGGCTTGACCGGGGGCTTTATTCCCCCCGCGGGTTTCATCGGGGGACGTGCTGGCGATGTACCGGGAGCAAGGGGAGAAACCGGGGGTTTCATCGCGACGGGGGGTTTTATGGGGGGTGTCACCGAAGGCTTCATGCCTCCCGCCGGCTTCATCGGGGGGTGCAATCCTATACCGGGTGCATAAGGCGCAGGGACGACGGGGGCAGAAACCGCCGGCGCGGCGGCAACAGGGGTGACAGGGGCCGGCGCTGGCGGCACATCCACGCCCAGCTGTTCCAAGAAGGCTATTTGATCATTCTCGGGCAAGTTGACGAGTTCTTGCTTCAACATTTCCTTTTTCTCCTGCGGCCAAGCGAGACTGTTGAGAACCTTGTCGAGGGCAGCAAGGAGCTCTTGCAAACGAATACCAGGGGAGGGACCAGCGGCTTGGATGTCGGGGATCTCTTGGATTGCTGGCTCGTTAGCAGGAACCGGAGGAACGTATTTTGGTGCTGGAGCTTCTATCGACTGGAAACTCGACGACGCTGGAGCCGCATGTGGCGGGGGTTTCATCCCGACAGGTTTCATAACCGGCGCGCTAGCAGGTTTCACTGGAGGCTTCATTCCCACGGGTTTCATAACCGGCCCGCTAGCAGGTTTCACCGGGGGCTTCATCCCCGCTGGTTTCATCGCCGGCGCGCTTGGTTGCGCTGTAGTCTCGATTGTCTGAAATGCTGGCTTTATAGCTGGCGCTGGGGGCTGTATGGGGGCCTCGACCGTTTGGAACGCCGACGCGGGTGGAGCAGGAGGAGGTGTGGAAAATTCAGAGATTGCTGGTGCTTCTTTAGCCCCTGGCGCGGCTTCTATTTCCTCAGGAGCGGGAGGAACCACTGGTGGAAGATCGGGTAGTGCTTCGAGCTCGGGCAGTTCGGCCGGTAACGATTCTGCCGGCTTGGTGGGCGTGGGTGCCGGAGGTTTCGCCCCCGCGGGTTTCATCAAGGGACCACCTGCCGGTTTCGGCCCGGGTTTCGGGGCTGGTTTCGCCGGAGGTTTGGCTGCTGCCTGTTCTGCCGCCACGGTGGATTGAAATTGTTGTGCTTGATATTGTTGCTTCTCTTTCATTATTTGCATGTATGATTTTTTCTCTTGAGATGATTTAGAACCAGTTTCTAACTCCATAGTCGCGAAACCGGGTTTTTGCGCTGCGGATGGCGAGCTGGAAAAAAAAGGCGACGTGTATGTTTCGGACGAAAAACCGGTAGATGCAGGCTTTGTTGCATGAGCGGGAGCCGCGACCGCCGCCGGTTCGCTAGGCGTGCTAGAGTCGGGCTGGGTTTCGGCGCCCTTGGGAATTGCAGGCGGGTTTTCCATGTCCTCTTTCGAGAATGATTTTCTACATTTCTTGCACGTATATTTCTTGTGGTAAATAGGGCGGGGAACGAATGAGATCGGGGGCTTGCTTCGATCCTCTTCTTCCTTCAAGTCGAGAGCGCCGCAGTAAATGCATTTATTCATTGAAGCATCTCCAATAGATCTTGGAACTTGGTCAAGATTAGCTACGTGACTGGTGTTTAAATTCTTAAATGAGAAATCAAGTTTTCATCAAACCAAAGCCGACCTCTTCTTTTCACGACATGCGAGGTCTTGCTCCTTTTTTTTCTTCCCGATATTCATCAAATAGGCGGAATTCATCGAAAAGTGCTGCTTCGACAATTTTTAATATTAGCCGGGGAGATTATTCGTTCCCGTGCAGAAGGACGTGGGAATTGGTGAGGATCGTTTCGAGTTTCTCGTAGGCCGCGACTACTTCGGTTTGCGATGCAAGGCTGGACCGCTGGATCTGTGTCAAGCTCTCGATCAGTCCCGCCGCGATGGTGGCCGCCTCGCCATTTTGCTTCGAGAATGCCTCCTTGCTCTCATAGATGAGCATCATCAAGATCACCCGGGTCTGCATAATGTTTCTTTGTTGGTTCTTGAGGAGCAAGTGTACGATGGACAAGATCTCGGCAGTAAAAGCAGCGAGGTGCTCGGGCGCGGATAACTCGTGTAGTTGGTTCAGAAATGACGAGGTGAAAGTCTTCACAGCCCAATGATATGCGTACCTGCTATTGGATCCGAGCATCCCGACGAGTAAGTCCTTGTAATCCTTCGTGAAGATGCAAGGAGAAGCATGCTCCAGGATCTTCAAGATCTTCTGGATCTTGAGATGAACAACGCGGTCCGGGTTCTCCAATTCTTTGATGACGAGGGGAACGATGCTCTTGATGATACGTGCTTCGCCCTTGCTGAAGTCCGCGAGGAGAGAGAGCACTTGCAGTTTCAAGATTGTATTTTCCGTGATCTCGAGATTGGAGAGCAAAATACCGGCCAGATCGTCCTTGATGACAAGTAAGAGGTCCAGCAGCGCCTTGTAAGCAATTGCCTTCACGGTATCATCGTCATCGACCAATCGGTTCACGAGGGCAGGAACGAGATCGATGACGGCGGGGAAATATACCTTGCCAAGTTTGCTGATGCGCCATACGGCCGCTTGCCTGTCCGCCGCGTTATGCAAACACAACTTCGATGCCTGGAGATATGCGAGGTCGGCGATCCCTCGTTGCAAGAAATCACGCACCTGACCCGAATCCTTGCAAAGTTTTTCTAAGGCTTTCAGCGTGTGGAACTCGAGAACAGGTTCGATATCGGACCTTAACAAGATGATGATGAACGGGTAAATGAGATCCCGGGAGAATACAGGCGAGATGGCACCAATTTCCCCGAGATAATGGATGCCTTGCAATCGGTTGTCAATGTTTTTGTCCACGAGCGCCTTCATGAGCAATTTCATGATAGACAAGGCGAACTTCGGCTTCTGGAGGGCGATTTCCCCGAGAAACTGGTAGGCGAGCCGTCGTTCCTCGGCATCTTGCGAAAAATACAACCTCGAAAGGTTGCTGCTCACGCTTTCCTCGTGATCGCTCGTTCCACCATCACCTCGGCCGCTAGCGGTTCGTGTTAGCACCCTCGATCAATTCAACTTGCACATGTGCCCGCCTATTATTAATTCGTTCCTTCTCGCGGGCACGGGAAATTGGTAACATGATTAGCATCCTATGAATACTCGATAACTCTTACGTAAATATAGTCATTCGATGCTAGGAGACGATTCATAATTTCGTGATTTCCACTTCGCAACAAGGATCACCCTTTGGAATCAGCTGCTTTTGGACGATCTCGAATTCCATGCCTGGGAACGCCCCCCGAAGTAGCCCGCTGATGCTCGCCTTCGTGACCTTGTAGCAAGGCGCGGTCTCGCTGGTCCACTTTTTACGCACCATCTTCCACACCTCGCAGTCCAGCGTGCGGAACACGATTTTGTCCTCGCTGACAGGCACGAATTCGGTTTTTGTGTTCATGATCGTGTTCTGCACCTTCATCACGATGGGAACATCGCCGGGAAATTCACCCTTGAGCTTCAAGGTCGTGACGATCTTCTTGCCGAGACGTTCCGAAAAAGATTCCCATACCTTAATGTCCAGCTCTGTCGCGGCCTCCATCCCGTACCTTTCAGCCGACGCGAGGAACCACGCCCCATCCAGCCGGAGGAACGCGTAGGTTGCCAGGTCGAGAAGAGCACTCGCGTCGATATCCGGTGTTTTTATCACGCGTGATCACTTTTTCATCGTTCGTTTCAATTTAAATCTCGAAGAACAGCAGGTAATCCAAGACCATGGAGGCCACGTTGACGCAGAGATTTTGCTCGAAGCCCTTGAACCCGGGGGTGCTATTGATTTCCAGGATGTAATCGCGCCCGTCGATGCCCCGGATAAGGTCAACCCCGCAAAATGCTTGTCCCATGGCCCTAGCCGCGTTTAATACGAGCTTGCGCTCGGCTCCATCGAGATCATCCCTGGTTCCCGAAGCACCCTTGCTGATGTTGTAGATCCAGCTCTCCGTGTCGAGCGTGGCTGACCGGCGTTCCGTGCCAATGATGAAATCGCCCAGCACGAGAACGCGCTTATCATAGCCCTTGTTCTCGATGAATTCTTGCAACAAAAGCACGCCATCACCGTACCACCACTTGTACTTCCCGAGGATGTCCAGGACGCGATTTTCAGTGGTGCCACGAGCTATCTTCCCGACGCCCCAGCCGCCGCCCTTTGCCAGCGGCTTTATCACGACGTCCTTGCCTTGCTCGTGCATTTTTTTCACGAACCCGGCACCTTCAGCGATGCTCGCGGTCACGATCGTCTCTGGGGTGGCAATGCCGAGGCGTGTGAGGGCGGTCAAGCTGGCCAGCTTAGACCGCGCCGCCGCGTCGGCGAGACGGCTCGGGAAGACCGGGCAGATCGCCTCGATGGCCTCGATGGCGGCGGACTTGAGCAAGAAATTCGGGGCAGAGTCGGATTCGAGGTGTTCTGGGTTGGTGAGGATGGCACACCGGTACTTGGGATCGGCCGGGAACCCCACGAGTCCCGCGGTACCGACGGATATCTGGTCGAGCCAGTACTCGTCCCATTTCATGCCTTTCTTCACGAGTTCCTCCTTGTAACGCTTGAGGGCATGGCCCTCGTCCTCGCGGCCGTTGATGAACGCGAGCCGCTCGCGTGCAACATTCAATGCTGCTTGTTTGGCCGCGTTCTTTTTCGTAAATGCCCAGCTCTTCCCCTCATGACGTGCTTCTAGCAATTCGAGCACGACCTTGACGCCCGGGGATCCCCCGGGCAGATATTGCCCAGCGATCGCGTCCAGATCGGCCACGGGCACGATATCAAGATCCAGGCAAAATAAATGCTTGCACAAGGCGATCTGGCCGGGATCCTCGAGTGATGCGACGGGGTACGGACATTTGACCATTGTTAGCTCATCATTCGCAAGACGAGGTTATTAATAATAATGGTTAAAAATCGCTCATGAGATAATAAAACAAAAGACTCCTAAGGGAAGGAAACGAACCATGGACAATTTCCTCAAGGGAACATGGACTGCCTTGATTACGCCCTTTAAGACAGACCTTTCCGTCGATTACGAGGGATTCGGGAAGCTGCTCGACTTCCAGATGCAGAACGGCGTGACCGGGCTCGTCCCTTGCGGCACGACCGGCGAGTCCGCGACCATGAGCCACTCGACGCACCGCGAGGTGATCAAGTTCGTCACGGAATACGCGAAGGAGAACGCGTCGAAGTTCAACCGCAAGTTCGGCAAGGACCTGTTCGTGATGCCCGGGACGGGTTCCAACGCGACCGACGAGGCGATCGAGCTCACCAAGTTCGCGGAGAGCGTCGGCGCCCACGCCACGCTGCACGTGACCCCGTACTACAACAAGCCCACGCAAGAGGGCTTGAAGCTCCACTTCAAGATGATCCTCGACGCGACCAACGTTCCCGTCGTCATTTACAACATCCCGGGACGGACGGGACAGAAAATGGAGGTCGCCACGATGCAAGAGGTTGCGAAAAACCCCAAGGTCATCGGCATCAAGGAAGCCAGCGGCGACATCACCCAGATCATCAAGACCCTCTACAAGACCCGCGACACGGATTTCTCGGTTTTATCGGGCGACGACAACCTTACCTACGTGTACATGGCCATGGGGGGCAAGGGCGTCGTGTCAGTCGCGTCGAACGTCATCCCGAAACATGTGAGCGACTTCACGGCCACCATGCTTGCTGGTGATTTCAAGACGGGGCTCGCCATGCACTGGAAGATGCTCGACTTCTTCGAGGCGCTGTTCTACGAGACCAACCCCGGCCCCGTCAAGTACATGGCATCGGTCATGGGCTTGCCCGCGGGGCCGATGCGGCCGCCCATGTGCCTGCCGACGCCCGAGAACCAGGAGAAGATAAAGAAGGCAATGACAGCGTTTGGTTTGATCAAGTAAAAAAAATAGAAACAAACCTTTTCTTCTATCTCGTTATCGTATTCGCTTGATTGTTAGATCCAGCCGATGGGCATGAAGATGAGGACGAGAGCGAGGTCGACGAGCAAGATCGTGCCCATGATCTTCGCGCTTGTCTTCATGCTGCGCGCGTCGTAGACGATGAACGCGACGACCCAGAACGGGAGGTAGCCGACGAGGAAGATGAGCCACGGCGCCGAGAGGTTCCAGAACGGGTAGTCCCACGTGAGCGCGCCCGCGAGGTTCAGGAATACCTCGACGATGACGCACAAGATCGCCATGACAACGGCGATCACGGGGCGATTAGGGAGCTTTCCGAAGATCTTGGCGTTCTTGTCCTTGGATATCATCTTGGTCGACACGATACCCATGATCGCGAACATGAACGTCGTCTCGATGTTGAGGCCGATGAGGATGAGGTAGGCCGTGCCGCCGGGCTCCACCCAGACCGCGGAATAATTGGTAAAGTGGAACACGAGCGAGTTCCATATCTCGTTGAAAAAATCGAGGCCCCAGAACGACACGGCGGCCATGATGGCCTTCCAGTTCCTTTTTTCCGCCTCGACCGCGTACACGTAGATGACGACGAGCAGGAGGGGAATCACGTACCATTGGAAGTTATCGGGGATGCGCAAGATATCCAGAGCATCTTGCGCGTTGGGAGTCGGTGCCATGCCGTGACATTCAGCGGGCGGGAATTTGAACCTACCGCATCTATGCCCGTCTGGACCCATCCCTATCTGCACGGATGGTTGCTACAATTTCCTTCTTTGGCATTTTCTTTAATAGCGTCTTTGAATGCTCGAGATCGGCCTTTACTTCCTTCTCACCTTTCTTGCGCACTTCGTTATTCATGAGATTCTCCTTAATTTGCAGATAAATCTAACTGGCCGAGATATGAACCTTGCTACTACCGTGGGCGAATCAAAGCTAGCCAAAATCAAACGAGATATTCATTTATGATGCAATAATTTCAATGATTTTTATGATCGGATAGAATAAAATGGAGCCGGGGGTGGGAGTCGAACCCACGTGGACCAAATCTGCAGTCTGGCGCACGGCCATTACACAATCTATGCAAAATGCATAGAATTCTATGCGACCCCGACCAGGTAATGAATTTTTCACGCGTTCCGGAAATCCAAGCGCGAGTTCCGCGGTTTTCCACGAAGAATGAATGAAAATTTAAACTTAAATTTAGCCCGCGCGAAGAATACATGAAGGCCGCGCCGCTGGATCGGGCCGGGTCGGGAACTACATGAAAAGGGATAGCGCCGATTTGCTCGCCACGCTGGACCGATGGCTCGCGGGATTCGACAAGGTCCGGTTCTCGTGCGATGGTGAAACGGCGAAGCGGGTATGCCGTGAGATCATGTTGCGCGCGGTCATGATTGGCGTTGCCATCGAGGCCCATGCACTCGATGCGAACCAGCTCCACGATGCCCCGTCCTTGACCATCGATCATCTCGATGATGCCCTCGAGGGGATCTACCCGGCCACCGCCTTGTTCCCGTTAACGAAAAATGGTACCCTTGACACGTATTTAAAGCACGCCGTAGAAAGCATAAACGCAGTCAACAATTGCGTGAGCCACATTCTTGATTCGCTGCACGATTTGATCGCGAACGCGCCCGGAGCAGACGTACCCGGCCTGTTCTACGAGCGGCACGTGGCGACGGGCAAGAACAAGAGGGGGATCGTGTACACGCCCGCGCACGTGTGCACGCTCGTCGTGAAAAAGGCCATGGAACCGGCGCTCGCCCGCTTGATCGAAGCCGCGCGGGACGGCACGATGCGCCATGATGCATTAGCCGTCGACAAGGCGATCGCCTCGCTCGCGGGCTTCTCCGTGATGGATCCGGCATGCGGGACTGGGCCGTTCCTCGTGGAAGCTCTTCGGTTGCTCGACGCCGCGCGGGAGGAAATGGAGCGGATCACGGGAAGGCGCGTCCCCGGCTCTGTGGTAGGCCAATTGCACGGCATCGACGAGGATCCCCTCGCTATCGAAATCGCGCGCTTCAACGTGTGCCTGGCGGCCGCCGCCTCTTCCGGACAGCGTGGATGGATCCCGCCACGCAAGAACGCCGGGAACGCCGAGGAAGTGGCGAAGAACATCGTGGCGGGGAACGCGATAACCGACCTTGGTTTCCAGGATTCCGCCAAGCGGTTCGACGCCGTCGTGGGCAACCCGCCATACGTGAACTACAAGAAATATCTCGATCGCATCGACCGGCGGTTTCTGGAAACGAATTACCGCGTGTTCGACGGCCAGGCAGACTTCTCGTATTATTTTTTCGAGCTCCACGCCTGGTTGCTCAAGGACGGGGGCACGAGCGGCCAAGTATCGTCGCGCTATTTCATGCAAGCATCGCACGCCAGGCGCTTGCGGGAATTCCTCGCCGGGCACGAGATCGTCGAAATAGTCGACATGAACGAATGGGACGTCTTCGGCGGCCTCGGCATCCACCCGCTCTTGTTCTTCTTCAAGGCGTGCCCGGCGGCCCCTGGCCACGAGATCGTGTACCGCGACGTGCCATCCCGGGGATCCAAAGGCGGGGATCCTGGCGGGCTCCTCGCGGCGATCGATGCATCCCCCGCGAAGAAGGTCGTGCAATCGACGCTCGATGCCAGAGGCTGGTGCATGCTTTCCGCCCGGGAGCTCGAGATCAAGGCCAAATTCGAAAAATACCCGACGCTAGGCGAGCTGGGAGACGTCTTGGGCGGCGCGGAGACCGGCCATGACGAGGCATTTGCCAGGCACGTCGTGCAAGAACAAGGCGAGTTCTTCGGCATCCACGGCAACAAGAAATATCCCCTCGACCGCGAACTCGTGCATCCGTGGCTCAAGAACGGCGACATCCGGGAATATCACCATGCCGGCGGTCGCTGGTGCATCTACGTGCCGCCGGACATCGACGAGGCCACGTTCGAGGCCCGGTACCCGAAGACTTTCGTGTTCTTGTCTTGCTTCAAGGCGGGACTCGAGGGCCGGGACAACGGCACGATCCAGGTGCCCTGGTACGCGTGGCGGCGGCCACGGAACGTGAAGAACCTCGATGCTGGCGAGAAGATCGTGGTGCCGTACAAGGCACCGCGGCTGCGCGCGTCCATCGACACGCGTCGATCGTATTGCAGTTACGACGTGACCGTGTTCGTTCCCCGTGCATCCACACCGTCGCTGGCCTACATCGCTGGCGTGCTGAACTCGTTTCCCGCCTCCTGGTACTTCGCGACACGTGGCAAGCGGATGGGACCCATCTATGAATTCTATTCGGGCCCAGTTAGTAACGTGCGAGTGCCCATCCCTGACGAGATGACCGAACGCGCTGTTGCCAAGCTCGTGCAAGATGCCACGGCGGTGGCGCGGCGGCTACGGGGAGCTGCTGGGAACGAGACCGGAGAACGGGCTCTCCGCCGGGAACTCGATGCTATCCAAGCGATCATCGACGGGCATATACTCGGGCTGATCGGGGCGAGCCCGGGGGACGTTGCAGCCATGAACGGCACGATCCATCCCCATCGTGCATGAAAAACGAATGAATAACTATTTGAAGCCCCCCCGGGAAAGGAACGTGACATCATGAAATCGAGCAGCAACCCGCTGGCGGTGCACCGGTACCAGCACAAGTCGCGGGTGTTTTTGGAGGCATTCGCCAAGGGCAGCATCACGTCGGGGCTCGCGTTCGTCATCGCGCTGCACGTGTATACCGCGGCTGTTTTGTTCGATAACGGGCTCCTCCCCGAAACGATATACCCGACCCTCGTGTTCGACGGGCTCCTCGGCGGGGGGTGCTTCGTGCTGCTCGCCACGTGCGGGCGGGGGAAGCTGGGGCCGCTCGTCGAGTGGCTGTCGTGGCTGGTCGTCAGCGTCGTTACCGTGTACGCGTGGATCTTCTTCTACGAATACCTCGGCTCGCTGGGCCTGGCCATGTCGTACTTCCCTGAAAC
>JAUQYZ010000193.1 GCA_030587475.1 Candidatus Sigynarchaeum calidifontis | reverse complement strand
CGTACCGGGCATATTACCAGCTCTTGCCGGGCATGCCTTGCGATCCGGCAAGGTTTCACGTGTACTTCTTTTTCGAGGGCCTCCGCGGCATCGCGTGGTTCCGCGTCGTCGATGGACAAGCTGACGTGCTTTTCGGCCAGGTAGATCCACTGTCTCCGTCCATCGTGGAAGGGCTCTTGCGCGCCATGCGCCGCGAGCACCCCGCGCTCGGTGAAACCCGCACGCGAGGAGGCCAGTTTGTTCCCATCCCCGTCCGGCGTTCGCTGACGCGGTTCGTCGGGGACGGCTACGCAGCCGTCGGGGATGCTGCTTGCATGACCGTCCCGTTAAATGGCTCGGGCATCTACAACGCGATCGTAGCTGGTAAATTGCTCGCTGATGTCGTCAAAGAAGCAAGCGTCGGCAATGCCATGTTTCCCTTCGGCGCCAAGGCCCTCTGGCCGTATCAAGCGAGATATTTCAAGGAGATCGGTGCTCGCATGGTCGGCATCGATTACTTGAAACGGTACTTGCTTTCCTTGCCCGCCAGTGATCTTGACTTTATGTTCGCCAAGCACGTCATCACCGAGATGGAGCTCACCACGGCAAGTACCGGCAACGAGATCAAGATGGGATTCAAGGACTTGATGGGGAAGCTCGCCCGCGGCTTCACGCGGCTGCCGTTACTCTTGTCGTTGAAGAAGGCGGTCGATCACGTGAAAAAAGCGGTGGCCATAGCTTCCCGAATCCCTTCAAACTACGATCCAGCTGCCATCGATAACTGGGAGATGGCGTTGGAGAAAAGCATGTGCGATTGATCTATCTAAGCACGTGCTGGATTCAACTATGCGGTTCATCTTTTAGTATCTTTCTTCTGCAAGAAGGTTCCATGACGTGAAATGCAAGTATCCCCGTCGCCATCGATGATATTTGCATACCGGGCAAGCTGGAACATCAAGTCCGAGAGCCGGTTCATGTACTTGATGAGCTCTGGATTGATCGGTGCATCAGCCGCGAGGCGGAGGATCTCCCTCTCGGCCCGGCGGAGCACGGTTCGGGCGTGGTGCAAGAAGGCTGCGGCCTTCGTGCCCCCCGGCATGATAAAGTGTTCCGCGGGGGGCATCTCTTTCCCGAGCTCGTCGATGATCTTTTCGATGTCCGTGGCATCGTTTTCCTCTACTTTCTTCACGAGCTTTTCAGGGTCCGTGGATGCAAGCTCCGATGCGATGAAATAATTCTTGATCTGCAACTTGTCGATGATGTCGGCAACTTTTTTCGATGCAAAGACCTTCGCGATGCCGAGAACTGCGTTGAACTCGTCGATGGTGCCGTAAGCCTCGACGCGCGGGCTGGTCTTTTCGACACGTTCCCCTGAGAGCAATCCCGTCTTCCCTTTATCACCTTTTCTCGTGTATAATTGGCCCGCGGGCATGAGCGATTCCTCGGCTGTTTCCCGATGCATACACGCGGTCCCCCTTAATGACTTAGATCGTATTCGTGCCCATCGGTAGAAGGATGTTGCAGATTTTTTCTAACCTCTTATTAACGACGGGCGCAAGCTCGTTAGCATGGCGCGAGAAAACTCACCGCTCGTGTTGTGGTACAAGCAAGCCGCGGGCCCGTGGACTGAGGCACTGCCGATCGGGAACGGCCGCATCGGCGGCATGATCTTCGGCCACGTGGACGAGGAATGCATCCAACTCAACGAGTGCACGTTCTGGTCCGGCCATCCTTATGATAAATCTAACCCAAGATTAAAGGAATATTTGCCGGTGGCCCGCAAATTAGTTTTTGAAGGGAAATTGGCCGAGGCAGAGAAGATCATCGAGGAACACATGGGCGGCCCCCGGACGCAGTCGTACCAGCCGCTCGGCTATCTCTTCATCGAACCGGCGATGAAGGGAACCCCGTCCGATTACCGGCGGTACCTGGACATCTCTTCAGCTATCGCCGGCGTGGAATACACGATCGGCGGCGTCAAGCACGAGCGGGAGCTGTTCACCAGTGCCCCCGACAACGTCATGGCCATCACGATAACTTGTAGCGAGGCGAAAGGCCTCGCGTTCAAGGCCCGCCTCGATTCGGAGCATCCGGTCACGATTCGTGGCACCGGCGTCGGTCTCGGATCCTTGCTCACCGCCCGCGGCCAGGCCCCGGACAACGTCGTTCCCAATTACGAGCAGTCAGACAAGTCCGTGGTGTACGAGAAGCACGAGGGCATGCATTTCGAGATCCAGCTCGGCATCCTCGCGTGCGATGGCGAGGCGAACGCGGACAATAGCGCGTTGCAAATCAGCGGCGCAACCAGCGTAACGCTATTGCTCGCCGCGGCGACGAGCTTTGCAAGTTTCGACAAGGAGCCGGCAACGAGCGGCATCGACCCCGCCAAGGCTTGCGAGAAGTGGATCGGCGCGGCGAAGGAGATGGACTACGAGCAATTGAAGCAGCGGCACGTGGCGGATTATTCAGCGCTCTTCGGGCGCGTGGCCATCGACCTCGGCACGAGCCCGGATGCCGGCCTGCCCACCGACGAGCGATTGAAAAAGATCGCCATGCCAGACGCCGCCTCCAACCCTTTCACCCATTGGTTGATGCAAGCCGAGTTCATCGAGTACGAGCGGGAGGCCGAGAACGAGATCCAGGCCGGGTTCGACGATCCCCAGCTCGCGGCGCTTTATTTCCAATACGGGCGATACCTGTTGATCTGCAGCTCGCGGCCGGGCGGGCAGCCCGCCAACTTGCAAGGTATCTGGAACGACCTCGTGCGCCCGCCGTGGTCGTCGAATTACACGATGAACATCAACATCGAGATGAATTATTGGCCAGCCGAGCCGTGTAACTTGCCCGAATGCGTCGAACCACTCGTGCAGTTCGTCAAGGAGCTGCAAGTTGCAGGAACCAGGACGGCGAAGGTCGATTACGGGCTGCCTGGCTGGGTGTGCAACCATAATAGTGATCTGTGGCGGACTTGCAATCCTATTAAAGGATGGACCGGCTGGCAATGGTGGCCGATGGGTGGCGCCTGGATCTGCCGCCACCTCTGGGAACACTACGCGTTCACCAAGGACAAGGCTTTTCTCGAGGAGGCTTACCCGATCATGAAGGGGGCCGCGGAGTTCTTGCTCGCGTACATGGTGCCGGATCCATCGGGCAAATACATCGTTTCCGCGCCTTCCACGTCGCCGGAAAACGCGTTCCTGACCGATGACAACAAGCGGGCTGCCGCTTGCATCTGTTCGACCATGGACGCGAGCATCGCGTGGGATCTCTTCACGAATCTCGTCAAAGCGAGCAAGATCCTCGATATTGACAAGTCATTCCGCGACACGCTTGAAAAGGCGATTTCCAAGATATACCCGTATCTGGTCTCTCCGAGCCACGCGGGGTGCTTGCAAGAATGGGACAAGGATTACAAGGAAGCGGAGCCCGGCCACCGGCACATGAGCCACTTGTACGGCTGGCATCCGGGCAACCGCATCATCCTGCACCGCCAGCCCGATCTCGCGGGCGCGGTGCGGAAGTCGATCGAGCGCCGCCTCGCGCATGGTGGCGGCGGTACTGGCTGGAGCGGGGCATGGCTCGTGAACCACTTCGCCCGCCTCGAGGATGCCGAGGGGGCGTACAACAAGGTCTTGCTCCTGTTGCGACGCTCGATCTACCCGAACATGTTCGACGCGCACCCGCCTTTCCAGATCGACGGCAACTTTGGCGGGACGGCGGGTATCGCGGAGATGCTTTTGCAAAGCCACGGCGGCCAGCAAGAGGACGACGTGGACGAGATCTCGCTGCTCCCCGCCCTGCCGAAGCAATGGCCGAAAGGTTCCGTGCGCGGGCTGGTCGCCCGCGGCGCGTATCAAGTGGACATCGAGTGGTCCGGTGGCAGGCTCGAAGCCGCGACGATCGCGTCGAAAGTCGGCGGGAAGGTGCGGCTGCGGGCCAAGGGCCCGGTGAAGGTCACGTCCGACGCGGCGGTGAACGTGATCGAGACGAGAGCCGATTACGTGACCTTCCATGCCGAGCCTGGCAAGGTGTATCACGTCTACCCGTTCAAGCGGTGATTCTATGGCAGCAGAAAAGACATTCGAGGCGCGCCAGAAGGCGACGTTCAGGCACGAGCCGGTCGATCGCATCGTGTGGCAGCCACGTTTTTCGGATTGGTACTATCAAAACCACGTCCTCCAGCTGCGGAAGGACATGAGCGCGGAACAGATCGCCAAGCTCGTCACCAAGTGTCCGGACTTGCCAAAGGACATTTATGGCATGGAGCCCTGGGAGATCTACGATTACCTCGACGCGTCGCCCCGCTATCCCGGCGAGTGCTGGGGCGGCATGGGATTCTTCTACGACAAGGGCAACACGGACGCGGACGCGAACATCCAGCACAAGACCACGACCGACGAGCACGGGAACTGGTACCACAAGATCACGACCCCGTACGGCGTGCTCACGGAGAGCCGGCGGGCCGGGTCGTCATACCCGGACGAGCGGATCCTCAAGAAGCGGGAGGACTTCAAGGCGGTGCTCTATTACATCCAGAACCACACGAAAGAGCACATCTTTAACGAGAACATGTACAACATCTTCCTCGAGGTGAACGAGGGCCGGTGCGTGTCGGTGGGCGGCCCCTGGCGCAGCCCCTACAACAAGTGCATCGTCGAGCTCGCGGGCACGAAGAACACGATGCTCCTCATGAAGCGGTACACGCGGGAATTCGACGAGTTTTGCGAGGAGCTGGCGCGGATCAACTTCGAGATCATTATGCCCCCCGAGATGAAAAGCCCGGTCGAGTTCATCAGCTGCGGAGACAACGTGGACTGCATGAACAACCCGCCCTACGTGTACGAGAAATACATCTTGCCATACTTCGAGCGGGTCGCGAAGGAATGCAAGAAGGCGGGCAAGTTCACGTTCGCTCATTTCGATGGCCATCTCCAGGACCTGTTGCCTTACCTGGGCAACGACCTGTATCCTTTCGATGGGATCGAGGCGCCGACGATCAAGCCGCAAGGCGACGTGACCCTGGAGGAGCTCCGGAAGGCGCTCGGCGACCGCATCATCGTGCTCGACGGCATCCCGTCCACGATATTTCTGCCGCACTTCACGGACGCGCAGTTCGACAAGCTCGTGAAGGACGTGCTCGACGCGTTCGCCCCGAACATCATCCTCGGGGTTTCCGACGAGTACTCGCCCAATGGCTTGTTCAGCAGGATGAAACGCGTGGCAAGCATCGTTGAAAAATACAAGGTGTAAACAGGCAGTCCCGCTTCAATTCTCCTTTTTCTCCTTGAACGTGCCCCCGTGCTGCGCGAGGACGTGCAAGACGGCCTTTTTGAAAGCCTTCGTGCCCTTCAGCTTGGTGACGAAAGACTTGCCCTCCCGGGACGCGATATCATAGCACGAGCCGCAATGGGCACATTGCACGACGTGATGGGTGCCGGTCGGGTCATCAACGAATTGCTGCATGTGCTCGCCGATCGGGGGAGGGGATTCCCCGCGTTTCGTGTTTTCGATCACTTTGCAATAGTCGCAAGACGTGAGTTCGTTCGGGATGGATACCTTGAGGTGCTCGAGAGCGGCCTCGAACTTCACGCTGTTCTGGTGGAAGGCCCTGCTCCACTCGATGCGTTGATTTTTCGCGAGCTCCTTCTGGCCGTTCTTCTTGGCGAGGAACATCATGAGGTAATCGATGATCTCGCGCTGGGTCTTCCCGCCCTCCTCGGGGCGCTTGAGCCACGAACGATCGAGGAAGATGGGCTTGTAGAACGTCACGCCGACGGGGCCCGCGACGTGCGAGACGCCGAACCGGTGGGCCCCCTCGCCACGGATGAGCACCGGCAAGAACGGGATGCGGTCCTTGTCGTGGTTGATGGCTGCGTACACGGGGACGATCGGCGAGAAACCTTGCTCGATCGGGCCGCGATGCGGGTGTCCCTCCGGCCACAAGGCGAAATACTTGTTCTTCTGCAAGATGAGACGTATCATCTTCTCGATCGCGCCTTGCCGGTTCAAGCCGCGCATGTTGGTCATGCCGAACACGTCGGCGATCGTGTCTGCGAACCAGCCATTCCCCCACGCGACGAACATCGCGAACGGCATGTCGGGGACGCACGCGAAAACATAAAGCGGGTCGTAACTCCCTGGATGGTTCACGTAAAAGATGCAACCATTCTTCGGGATGTTCTCCGTCCCCCGCCACGTGAGCTTGTTGAACGCCTTGAAATAGAGCCGGAAGATGCGCATCAACAGCTTGAACGACACGATCGCCCGGATCCCGCTGAACATGCCCGTGGCCTTGATCAAGCGGCTGGCAACGGCCTCCAGGGCGATGATCGGCACCGGCTGCTGCTTCCAGCGCTCGTAGCGGTCGGCGAGCGTGTCCACGGGCAGCTCGCAGCGCTCGTGCATCCACGACGTGAATTCCGGGTGGGGGATCTTGTCGGGCATGGTTCGATACGATCGATGAGGATACCAAGCTTAAAAGGTGGTGCCAAGGGATAGAGAATATTGCGGATTTATATCATTAATAGTGGAATCAAAGAGTCGTAATCCAGAAGATAGCCGGAATCACTTCATTCCCAGGACCCCCGTCAAATCAACGATAGAAGAGGTGGTTGGCAGTCAATGTCACGATGTCGGAAATGCAAAGCAGAGTTGAACCAGAACGAAATTATTGCTTTTAAAGGTACTTGTGCAAACTGTTTTGATAATTATGCACTTGTTCTTGTTTATTACGCCAATTATATGCTCTGTATCATTCCCTACAACTTTTTCCTGCAACGATTCTTAGATTTTCCCGCGAACCTGCTGCTTGTACTCCTCCCATTAATACCGATAGTTGCATTGCGTATCGTTGGAGAGCGAAAAAAAAACATGCCGAAAATCAAGGTTATACGAATCGGCATCATGTTCGGGCTCGTCTTCGCAAGTGCGGTGGTTATTCCCACTACCTTGTTCCATGTTTTTTTCGCGAGGTATCCTGCCCAAGGCCTGGATCTTTCATGGCTTGTCTTCATGGCTCCCCTTGATCTAACCATGATGGGCATCTTCTTGTGGTTTGGATGGCGTTATCGGATCTATTCTGCCATGAGCCCGAAAGCCACTATAGGAGACGAATCCCACGAGAATTCGTCTATGCAGGATACATGTAACGGATGAAATGAGGATGCATGTAACGGGTCAAAAATCATTTATCTTTGCATTTGTAAAAAGCACCCATGCCCGATAAGTATGGAATAATCGAGTGCAACCCTGGAATTCTCGGTGGAAAACCCGTGATCAAGGGAACTCGCATCCCCGTGCGATTCATTTTCGACCTGATCGGGCAGAATTTTTCCGTTGACGAGATCATCGAGGAATATCCATCGTTGACCAGGGAGATCGTGCAAAAAATCATTCGGATTGGCGTCGACGCTCGGGAATCGTTATGCGGGAAGAATCTTGATAATTTAATTCACGATGCGTCCCCATCCTCGTGAGATTCCTTTAGATGAGAATGTCACGTCGAGCATTCTCAATTTTCTCCGGTCACTGAAGCATGAAGTGCTCACCCTGAAGGAATTGCAAAAACGAGGCGTTTTAAACAGTCAAGTGGCCAAGTTGGCAATTGAAAATGAGGCTATAATCGTCACTTTCGACGAGGATTACCTTGAATTGAAACGAGATATTCAACAAGAATTCCGAGTAATCTACATTTATATGCATAAAATAAATCCCTTGCTCGCACGTACACTCTTGCAAAAACACTTAGATTACTGCCTTGAACGATTACAGCTGCCCGGGAAAGTTATCATTACAGAAAACGCTTGTGACTTCAAGGAACCATTAGAGAAATGAAAGTTCACATCCTGGTGCCAAGAGATGGAAGATATTCTAAAGCAAAATCACCATTATCAGACATTCATATCCTTCCAGTAATCCGGCACCCAGATCGATCGACCGGTGCGTGATGATTCGAGGCACGCCATCGTGGCGGCGAAGGACTTGAAGGCCTCCTTGAAGTTCGTGTCGGGCTGTATTTTCCCATTCGAATCGATGCCGCGGCTCATCTGCTCAAGGATGACAGATTGGCCTTCGTAGCCCTTGCCGATGCCGCGCACGTCGTGATCGTTCGGGTAGAAGTCCTCCTCCCATTTCGTGCCCTGCGGATCCGTGTAGAGCCACAAGTGGAGGCCGCCGAACTTCGTGTCGATGACGAAGCGACCTTTGTCGCCGGAAAATTCCCAGAAGAAGTCAGGCTCGCCGCGGCGTTGCCAGTCGCTGTAATACTCTACCCACACCCACTTGCGCCGGTGCTGGTAATCCTCGGGCCTGGCGAGCGCGAAATGCGCCAGCGTCGTGCTGCTGCCTTGCCATTCGGAGAAATTCGGGATGAACACGTCGGCCTTGACCTGCACGACGTCCATCCCCGAAATATAGCGTATTAAATCGATGAAATGGACAGCCTGGTCTTCCAGGTTCAAGTCTTGGAGCCACCGGCGCCAACCCTCGCGGATCCCTGCCCAGTTAAAGCTCTCGTGTGCCCGAACGAAGCAAAGCTTCCCGATCTGGTTGCCCGGCCCTTGTAAATACTTGTGCGCCGTCCAGTTGGATAGGAAAAAGCGATATTGCGTTCCAACTGCGGTACAGAGTTCCGGGTGGTCGATCGCCATCTGTAGCATTTGCCTACCTTGATTTATGTTCGTGGCCATGTTCTTCTCGCAAATCACGTTGATACCGTTGTCGATGCAGTCCTTCACGAGCACGTGGTGGGTGTAAATGGGGGTCGCGATGATCGCCATGTCCGGCTTCTGGCCGTATTGTATCGCGTCCTCGATGGAAATGTAGGCCTGATCGGCATCAAGTCCCGTTATCTTGGGCACGTTTTCCAGCAGCTCCGTATCCGTGTCGACGACACCGATGAGCTTCCAATCCGGGTGCTTGCGCACTGCCTTGAGCCAGGAATTGCGCGCGTGGCCCCCGAGGCCGATGATGACGCACGTTTTCGCCATGATAGATCGCGCTATCTCTTGAAGCTTAAAAATCCGTATGCAAAACCAAGGAAGGTGGTAAATAGCGTTTTAATTGCTGCGATTTTACTTCGATCTATGATTATCCCCTCTTGCTAATTCTCAGAACCAGCAATAAACGTTCAAATAGGGTCTTGTAAGCTAGAACTCATGACCGGATCTCCGAAAATGGAATGGGAGGATGCCCGCATCTTCGGCGTCAACAAGGAACCGCCCCATTGCACGCTGATGCCCTTTGATAGCATCGACGGGGCATTGCGCAAGGTCGAGCACGGCGAGCACGAGGCCAACTACCTCACGCCCTATTACAAGTCGCTGGACGGGACGTGGAAGTTCAACTGGGTCAAGAAACCGGCCGATCGTCCAGAGAACTTCTACGAGCCAAGCTTCGATGTCAGCGGATGGAAGGAAATCCCAGTCCCGCTGAACTGGGAAATGGCTGGGTATGACATCCCTATTTACACGAACGTAACCTACCCGTACAGCCTCAAGCTCGACCACCCGCCGAACATCGACCACGAGAACAACCCCGTCGGCTCGTATCGCCGGGAATTCGTCCTCCCCCCGTACTGGCTCGAGGGGGGCCGCCAGGTTTTCGTGCACTTCGACGGCGTGCAATCTGCCTTTTACGTTTGGATCAACGGCAACTACGTGGGCTTCAGCAAGGATTCGATGACGCCCGCCGAGTTCAACATCACGAAATTCTTGAAGGACGGCAGGAATATCATCGCCGTGGAGGTATACAGGTGGTCGGACGGCTCGTACCTCGAGGACCAGGATTTCTGGCGCACGTCTGGCATCTACCGGGAAGTGTATCTCAAGTGCACGCCCGCCGTGCACGTCCGCGACTTTTTCATCCGGACTTCCTTCGACAAGAAGTACGAGGACGCGACGGTCGATCTCGATGTCAGCGTGATGAATTATTCCGAGAATGTACGCAAGAAACTCCTATTGCAAGTCTTGTTTTTCGATGCTGACCTCAAGCAAGTGAACGACACCTTGTCTTTCGACCTGGACATCAATCCCCGCGAGGAGATAATTCCAAATTTCTCCGTCAATGTCAAGAAACCCCGCCAATGGAACGCGGAATCCCCTTACCTTTACCACGTCGTCATCGTGCTCCGGAACCAGGACGGCGACGTCGTTGAGGTAGTAGCGAACCGCTTCGGCTTCCGACAGCTCGAGGTCAAGAACGCCGTGTACCTGATCAACGGCAAGCGCCTCTATATCAAGGGTGTCGATCGCCACGAGCACGACCCGGACAAGTGCCGGGGCGTCCCGTTCAGCTACATGATCAAGGACATCAAGATCATGAAGCAGCTCAACATCAACGCGGTGCGCACGAGCCATTACCCGAACCATCCTTTCTGGTACGAGCTATGCGACGAGCATGGTATCTACGTGATCGACGAGGCCAACGTCGAGTCGCACGGGCTTGCTCATGTCATCCCGGCGAGCGATCCGCAGTGGACCGACCAGTGCGTGCTGCGGATGGAGGCCATGGTGCACCGTGACAAGAACCATCCCTGCGTCGTGATGTGGTCAATGGGGAACGAGGCTGGCTTCGGTTCTAACTTCGTCGAGATGTACAAGGCCGCGAAGGCCATCGACAAGACCCGGCTCGTGCACTACGAGGCAGACTACGCCATAGAGATCGCGGACGTGCAATCGACCATGTACTCGCCCTGGTCGAAGCTGGAAAAGCTGGCACGGCACGAGGACATCGGGATCCTCAAGGGCGAGCGATACAAGGACAAGCCCATCATGATGTGCGAATACTCGCATTCGATGGGCAACGCGCAAGGCAGTTTCCTGAAATTCATCGAGATCTTCCACAAGTACCCGCAAATCATCGGTGGCTGCATCTGGGATTTCGTGGATCAAGGCTTGCGCAAGAAGGACGAGAATGGTCGCGAGTTCTGGGCATACGGCGGCGACTTTGGCGACATGCCCAACGACAAGGACTTTTGCATCAACGGCCTCGTCGGCCCCGATCGCACGTTTCACCCGCACGTTTACGAGGTCAAGTACGGGTACCAGCCCGTGCTCTTCAAGATCGTCGACGCGGCCGGGGGCAAGTTCACGATAACCAACGATTACCAGCACGTGACCCTGGACCACCTCGCGATCGCGTGGGAGATCACCGCCGACGGCACGGTCATCCGGCAGGGAATTCTCCCGCCCATCAAGGATTTGGCCCCGGGCAAGAGTGCCGACCTCGTGATCCCGGTCGACAAGAAATTCTTCGCGAATCCCGCTAATCTCAATCCCGGCGAGGAATATTTTCTCAAGGTCTCCTTCAAGCTTGCTCGAGACACGACCTGGGCAAAGGAGGGACACCTCGTCGCCTGGCAGCAGGTCAAGCTCCCTTTCAAGTCCCCCGACCCCGTGAAGGTGCCGGGGTTCATCCCGGACATCTTGAAAGTGCAAGATGACTTCGGCGTGGACGACTTGATCGTCATGGGAAAGAACTTCTCGGTCAAGTTTTCCAAGAAGAGCGGGTACATGGTTTCCTACGTCGTAGACGGCGTGGAATACCTATCGAGCCCGATCAAGCCCAATTTCTGGCGCCCGCCCGTGGAAAACGACACGCACGGGCGCATGCCATTCTTCCACGGCTACTGCGAGCCAGGATTCCAGGAGGAGTTCCGCAAGATGAAGGATATCCGTTCCGAGCGAGTGAGTCCCAAGGCTGCTCGCGTCACGACCGTCGAGAGCCGCGTGGACGGCGAGGATGACGAGCACATGGGCGATTACAAGGTGTCCTACACGATCATCGGCAATGGTGACATCATCGTCGAAGTCGATTTCGCCACGATATCGCCATTCGTCCGCATCGGCCAGCAGTTCCAGGTCCCGGGCCAGTACCGGCAGATGACCTGGCTCGGCCGCGGCCCCCAGGAGACCTACATCGACCGGTACGAGAGTGCCGACGTGGGCCTGTACAGCGGGAGCGTGGACGAGTTGTTCCACCTCTACGTTTATCCGCAAGAGACCGCAAACCACGTCGAGACCCGCTGGTTCGCACTGCTCGACGAGAACGGCAAGGGCTTGCTCTTCGCCGGTAAGGACGGCCTCCTTAGCACGTCATCATGGCCAGTCTCGCAAGAACGGATCGCGGCAGCGGAACACATCAACAAGCTCTATCCGTTCGATCCGAACGTCACGGTCAACGTGGACTACATGCAAATGGGCGTCGGCGGTCAAGACGGCTGCGGTTTGATGCCACACGATGACATGAAGGTGCCCCCCGGCCCCCATAAGTATGCCTACATGATCCGCACGTACAACAACAAGATGGGGCAGCTCAAGCAGATTGCACGTCAAGTCCACGTTATCTAATTCAATTCTTGTTGGATTCCTTGTTTCCTTCTTCCCTTGTTTTGACCGATTTTATCCGTGTAATCGAGAATGCAGTAGAGCGAAATTAAAGATCAAAAAAAAAAGGCATTTAAACAGCGCGTGCAATATCGACATCCATCACGATCCGCCCATCTCGGATCTCGATGATGCGATCGGTCTTCTCCGCGATACGGCGATCGTGTGTTACGATGATGAATGTCGTGCCGAATTCCTTGTTGATCCGGCGTAATAACTGGTATACAGCCTCGGACGCGTCGCTATCGAGGTTTCCGGTTGGCTCGTCCGCGAGCACGACCTTCGGATTGTTCAACAGCGCCCTGGCGATGGCTGTCCGCTGCTGTTGCCCGCCAGATATTTGCTGCGAGTTCTTGTCCTTCACCTGGGAGAGGCCGACCAGGGCCAACAGCTTCTCTGCTTTTTCTTTCACGGCGAAGGGAACGCTTCCCTTGTCCTTGATCAAGTACGGCATGACGACGTTCTCGAAGACCGTGAATTCGGGGAGCAAGTAATGGAACTGGAAGATGAATCCCAGGTTCACGTTCCGGAACTTGGCGAGCTCGTTCTTTTTCATCTCGGTCGTCCTCCTGCCAGCGATCAACACATCGCCCGTGGTCGGCTTGTCCAGGGTGCCAAGGATGTTGAGCAGCGTCGATTTCCCGCTTCCGGATTGGCCAATGATGGCGCTGAATGACCCCTCTTCGAACCCGAGGTTCACTTCAGTTAACGCTTGCGTCTTGATTACCGTTCCGTAGACCTTCGAGACGCCGCGCAGCTCGAGCACGTTTTGCCTACCCATTGCGAATCACCTCTATCACGCTCAGCTTCGACGCCCGCAAGGCCGGGCTCGCGGCGGCGATGATGCAAGCGATGATGGCTATCACGGCCGAGATGATGATCAAGTCCCAATCAAGTATGAAGTAAATCAATGGCCCCCCTGTCGCGGTGTCCTTCACGTTCGACGCGAATCCCCAGAACAAGAAAATACCGAGCAAAACGCCAAGCGTGGTACCACCGATGCCGAATATGGCCCCCTCCAAGATGAAAATATTAGAGGCTTGCTTGTCGTTCGTGCCCATGGCCTTCAAGATGCCGAGCTGGCGGCTCTTCTGCACCACGGTGATCGCGAGCGTGCTCGAGATGCCGAGCACGACGGAAATCAGGACAAAAGCCTGGATCATGTAGGTGGAGATTGACTGAGCCTGGAAGCCGGATAGCAATTGCGCGTTCTGTTCTTGCCAGGCGACCACGTTGAGGTCTGGACGGGCGATGAGTGCATGGATCGAGGTGGCGATATCCTTCGCCATGAAGGGATCCGCCACTTGGATATTAATGGACGTGATGTTGGTGCCATATCCGAAAATGCCGGTGGTGGTTTGTTTCGTCGTGATGACCCACAGCCCGTTAACCGCGGCGACCCCCACGTCGTAGAACCCGACGATCGTGACGTTGTCCGTTTCGAACGGGTTTGCAAGATCTGTCTGCAGCTCGAGCTTGTCCCCGAGGTGCAATTCCTGCTTTACTTGCATTTCCTTGCCAATTATGGTTTCATTTACGCTCGCCGGGGCCCTTCCTTCGTAGATGGTATCGAGGAATCCATATATCTTGTCTGCCTCTGTGATGTCAAATCCACGTAGCAGCACGAGTGCGTCTTTCGTGAAGTTCGTGACGAAGGCTTGCCCGTCTTGCGCTGTCACGACGGTCGATACCCCGTCAATTCCGCGTATCGATTCCACGGGACCCGTCCAGTTCTCGATCTGTGGATTGGCTGAGTTGGACGTGATGACGATGTGCGGCGAGTTCCCTATCGTGCGATCGAGGAGCGTTTCTTGCAACCCACCGATCAAGCTGCCGACGAAGATCTGGACTGCCACGCCCAGCGCGATGCCGAACATGATGAAGAACGTCTGCTTCTTGTTCGCGGACAAGAAGCGCTTCGCTATGATCGATGCGAACATCTCAATTCCCTCCGAGCTTGCTGATCTCATCCACGCTCGCCAAGTACTTGTCCGCACCGAGTTTCTCGAGCGCGTCTTGCCTGTCCTTCAAGGCCGACCCGCCGATGATGATTTCCACCCCCGCGGGTGCCGCTTTCTTGATTTCCGCGATGATCTGCCGGGTCTTGAATAGGTGGTACGGGTTCGAAACGGAGATCGCCACGTACCTTGGCTTGGTCGTCTCGATCGCCGAGAGAATGGACGCGCTCGGCGTGCTCGAGCCGATAAAGATGGTCTTGAAGCCAGCCATTGTGAAGAAGTCGGCCACCATGCGTGCGCCGATCTCGTGCGTTTCCTCCGGCGGGCATATGACCAGCACTTCCATATCCTTGTTTTTCGCGTGCTTGTTGGTGTCTCGCTGCTTGAGAACGAATGGATACGCATTCTCGATGATAGAGCGAACAATGCTTGTCTTGACGTGCTCCTTCCAGATACACATCGATTCGTTCTTTTCCTGGCAGACAATCGCGTTCAACGAGGGTGCCAGCACGTTGATATATAGATCGGCCACCTTTAAGCCACGTCCTAGCTGGTCCAACGCCCAATTGATGCATTTCTCCTTGTCTTCCTCATCCAGCAATTTCATGAATTCTGCTTTCAATTCCACGAGTGAATCATCCCCTAACTTGTCTTAACTCTCATCACGACGACGTGTCCGTGTCTCGAAGAGTTTCATCACGTGCCTCAAAAAAGTGACGCTTATCTGGACAAACCAAAACGTATCGCTTGCGTATCTTCGAGATAGCACGCGGAACGGCAATATGCTTTATTCCCCGTGGGCCATCTCGACATACATGGCCAAATTAATGTCCCCCCGCGAGCGCGTGCTATCGGCGCTCAACCGCAAGCAACCCGACCGGGTGCCGATCGACCTCGGCGGGAACCAGTCCGGCATTCACATCAAGGCTTACATGAAATTGCTCTCGCATCTCGGCATCAAGGATGACCATGTCCGGTTCAGCGACATCGGCCAGCACATCGTCCTTCCTTGCGAGGCGGTACTCGAGCGATTCCACGCGGATGTCCGGTACGTGCGGCCATTGTCGAGTTACCGGGATCCAAGGAACCCGGGTATGCAAATCGAGGGCCCAAATCAGGGAATCTACGACGACTTCGGGGTCTTCTGGGGCATCGACGCGGGGAAGAGCCTCGACGAGATCCTCTACCTCGACCCTGTCGGCCACCCGCTCGCGAGCGCGTCGTCCGTCTCGGACATCGAGGCGTTTTCCTGGCCGGATGGCAAGAACCCGGCGCCTTTCAAGGGGATGGGCGAAATCGCCCGGAAATTACACGAGAACACGCCCTACGCCGTGTCGACCGGCACGATCGGCAACATTTTCGAGTACATCACGTTCCTCATGGGTTTCGTGAAGACCTTGCGCTTCGTGCGCACGAAACCCGAGATCATCATCGCCACGATGAAGCACTTGCTACAATACTGGAAGGATTACACTTCGGCGTTTCTCAAGGAGGTCGGGAAGAACGTCGACATCATCTGCATCAACGGCGACCTCGCTGAGCAAGCCGGGCCGATAATCGATCCGGCTTTTTATGCCAAGCACGTGCTGCCGCTGGACAAGGAACTCGTGGATCACGTTAAAAGCATCGTGCCGGTGAAGATCAACTATCACTGCTGCGGATCGGTGCCGCTCTTTATCCCCCACTTCGTCAGCGCCGGGTTCGACGCCATCAATCCCGTCCAGGTTTCGGCATACGACATGGAACCGTGCTCCCTCAAGAAGCGCTTCGGGAACACGATCAGCTTCTGGGGCGGCTTGTGTAACACCCAGGAGACATTGCCGTTTGGTTCCCCCGAGCAAGTCCGCGCCGACGTCCAGCGCAACGTAACGTGCTTGAAGCCTGGAGGGGGTTACATCGCTGCGAACATCCACAACATCACGGCCGAGGTGCCGCCGCAGAACATCGTCGCGATGTTCGATGCGGCCTATGAATTTGGAAAATATTGATGGTGATCGCGCACGGCGAGCATGACCCCGCGCCAGTGCGTCATCGCTGCCCTGGAACACCGGCAGCCTGACCGCGTGCCCATCGATCTCGGCGGCAACCAGTCCGGCATCCACGTGCTGGCCTACCAGCGAGTCATGGCGCAGCTAGGCATTCACGAGGAAAAGACGGTCCTCAGCCATTTCACCCAGCAGCTCGCACGTCCTTGTGACGCGCTGCTCGAGCGGTTCCACGTCGACACGCGGTGGATCCGGCCGCTCTCGAGTTACATTGACTACGATCGACAGGAACCGCAGCACGAGCGCGGTTTCGTGGGACGCTTCGACCAGTTCCACGTCTTCTGGGGCCAGGACGAGATAAAACCGGCCGATGAGATCCTCTATTACGATCCCGTGATCCACCCGCTAGCCGACGCGAAGACCGTGCAAGATATCGAGCGCCACGACTGGCCGGATGGCAAGGACAAGTCCGTTTTCAAGGGACTGAAGGAGGTCGCCCGCCGGTTCCACGAGGAGACCCCCTATGCGGTCTGCTCGACGGCGATCGGGAACACGTTCGAGACATGCACGTTCCTCTTCGGCCTGGTCAAGGCAATGAGGCTCGTCCGGACGAACCCTGCGCTGCTCGACGCGGCGATGACCAAGTTGCTCGAATATTGGCAAGACTACAATACCACCTATCTCGGCGAGGTCGGCGCGTTCATCGACGTGGCATGCATCAACGGGGATCTCGCCGGCCAGGACGGCCCGCTCGTCAACCCCGCGTTCTACGAGAAGCACGTCAAACCGGTCGACGCGCTGCTCGTCAAGCACATCAAATCAATCGCGCCCCGGATCAAGCTCAACTACCACACTTGCGGCTCGGTGCCGGCGTTCATACCCCACCTAGCCGACGTTGGCTTCGACTCCATCAATCCCGTCCAGGTATCGGCGCGCGACATGGAACCGGGAAGCCTCAAGCGGCGGTTCGGCGGTCGCATCGCGTTCTGGGGGGGACTCTGCAACCCGCAGGCGACGCTGCCGTTCGGGACACCCGAGCAAGTCCGGGCCGAGGTCAAGCGCAACGTCCATGCGTTCAAAGCCGGCGGCGGCTTCATCGCGGCGAACGTGCACAACATCACGGCCGAGGTGCCAGCCGCTAACATCGTGGCGATGTTCGATGCTGCCTTCGAATCCGGCCGGTATTGAACGCTGGCACGAGCATAGCGCTGTTTTACAAAGCATTTATCAAGCGCGTCATTAATCTGCGAATGAGCACGCGTGTAACCGTGTCCTACAAGTCCACCGCTATTGCGTGCTATATTGGCATTTTTTGCCAAGCCATCGTCATCAACCTCACGCCCATCTTGTTCATCCCGCTTAGGGAACAATTTGGCTTGTCTTATTCCGAGCTCGGACTCCTCATCCTCGTCAATTTCACGACGCAAGTGGTCGTCGACATCGCTTTCAGCAAGGTCGTGGAGAAGCGAGGGTACCGTCCGTTCGTGGTTGCCTCTCACGGCTTCACGGTTGCCGGCTTCTTGCTCTTCGCCTCAGCCCCGTTGCTGTTGGCCAGGCCGTACCCTGGCTTCGCCTTCGCGACAGTCGTATTTTCCGCAGGTGGCGGTTTGCAAGAGCTGCTGCTGAGTCCGATCGTGAACTCCATTCCTACCGACGAGAAAGAGAAGGCGATGAGCGTGCTGCACTCTTTCTACGCGTGGGGCCAAGTCGTGGTTGTCGTTGCCACCACGTTCCTGGTTTTTTTGCTCGGGCGAGCGTCGTGGCAGTGCATCATGGTGGGCTGGACCATCATCCCTGCTGTGAACTTCGTCAACTTCATGCGCGTTCCGCTGGGTTCCCCCGTGCCTGAAACCGGCCCGCACATGGGATTGACCCAGCTCGCAAGGGAGAAATTCTTCATCGTCGCAATCGTGGCAATCGCTGCTGGCGCGGCAGCCGAGATCACCATGGCCGGCTGGACATCGGCGTTCTTCGAGAAGGCACTCGACATCCCGAAGGTCATAGGTGACACGACGGGTGTGGCGGCCTTCGCATTCATGCTTGGCATCGGGCGGTTGCTTTACGGGAAACACGGCACCCGTATCCACCTGCCGAGGGCCATGATGGCTGGGGCGATGATCGCGGCCGTGTGTTATCTCGTCGTCGCGTTCTCTATGATCGACGCGATCTCCCTCGTAGCGTGCATGGCGTGTGGCTTTGGGGTGAGTTTGCTCTGGCCCGGCACGTTGGTACTTGCAGCGAAGAGGTTTCCACAAGCCGGTGCATCCATGTTTGCCATCTTGGCTGCAGGTGGAGACATCGGAGCTTCTGTCGGCCCGTGGATCGTGAGCATCATCGTGGACTCCGCGGGCTCCATTTCCGAGCAATTCGGGCTTCGCATGGGGATCATCGTCGGTATAATATTCCCGGCGCTGGCCCTCGCGTGCTTGTGGTGGATGGCGAGGCGCGACGCTTATATCTCCGATGGTACCTAGTGCACTAATCCTTAAGTCCCTACCTAGTTAACGTTGGCCCATCATCCCACAGTCGTGTTTTTTGTCTATAGATCGTCTTGTTCACCCGTTGTTGACGAGATCCCGTGATCTCACGCCGTGGCGAGCGGCCGGCCGCTGTACGTCCATTTGAACGGCTCCGCCATGGTCTCGTTGTAATAGGCAATGAAAGCGAGGATCTTCTGCCTCAAGTCCTCAACTGACGTGAAGGTCTCGCGCTTCAATAGTTTGCGGGCGAGGATGCTGAACCAGCATTCCACCTGGTTTAGCCACGAGCAATGTTTCGGCGTGTACACGAACCGAATGCGGTGGGACGCGTCCTCGAGGAACGCACGTCGCGTTTTCATGTCCTTCAGAACACCCTTCTTCCCCTTTACCCCGAGATCATCCGTCACGCCGCACGCGTTAGCGATGAAGCGCACCAACAGTTCCGAAACGTGGATGTTCAAATTGTCTACGACGAAGATCCACGTGGCTGCCGGGTCCGTGGCAATGGTGGCAGCGACGTGCGCCGCGAAATCCACCTCGGTTCGCGTCGGGCCGATGGTCGGCGAGACAACCTTGCCGGCAATGATGTCGAAATTCGCGATCACGCAACAGGTTCCGTGGCGCTCGTAGTCCGCCTCGCGCCGCTCGACCAGGCCTGGCTTCATGGGCAAGGTGGACTACGAGCGCCACGGAACCTGTTGCGAGATCGCGAATTTC
>JAUQYZ010000043.1 GCA_030587475.1 Candidatus Sigynarchaeum calidifontis | reverse complement strand
GTTCCTCTCCTTCGACGACGTGAAAGAGAAGGAATCAACGAAACACGTCCACCGTCTCCATCCTTACAAGGGCAAGTACATTCCCCAGCTCGTGGAGTACTTCCTCGATGGCCACGTCGACGAGTTCAAGAAGCGTTCCTTTTTCAAGCCGGGCGACGTGGTCATCGACCCGTTCTGTGGCAGCGGGACGACGCTCGTCCAGGGCGGCGAGCTCGGCATCCATGCTATTGGCATCGATATATCTGCCTTCAACTGCATGATCGTGCGGGCAAAGATAGCCCGCTATGATCTCCCCTTACTCGAAGCCCGCGTGTCAGCGGTGGTGAAACAAGTGAACGCGCTGTTTCGCGACGACGCTGCCCAATCGACCCTCGCCCGGCTGCGAGACCGTGTCCACGAGTTCAACAAGGTGCACTTCAGCGACCTGGCCATCCGGCGCAAGATCGCGTCGAAGGAAATCGACGAGGATGCTTACGGTGCCGAGATGATAGCTACTTTTCTCCGGGAAAACGCCAGCGTCATCCAGCAGCTGCCATCCCGCGGCACGACCAGCGGCGGATCCGTGGCGAATCCCAGCGGTGGCAAGCAATCATTTCTCGATACATGGTTCAACCCGGCCATCCTCGCGGAGCTGCGCGGGTTTGCCGCCGTCATCGACCGCGAGAGTGACCCCATCGTCCGCAACCTGCTCGCCATCACCTTGACCCGCGCGGCGCGGGCCTGCCGTTCGACCAAGCACTTCGACCTGGGCACGCTCAAGGAACCACAACTGCTCCCGTACTACTGTTACAAGCACAAGAAGATCTGCCTTCCAGTCGAGTCGTCTGCCGGCCGGTTCAAGCGGTACCTGGTCGACGCGGTCTCGCGTATCAAGGCATACGACGCGTTACGAAAGGCGGTCGAGCTCGAGGTGATCCACGGCGACTCGAGGAATGTCGACTTGCCCGCGGCCCTCGCTGCGCAAAACCCCCGCTTGCATGGCATCGTTGCGAAACGCAAGGTTGACGGGATCTTCTGCTCCCCGCCATATGTCGGTACCATCGACTATCACGAGCAGCACGCGTACGCATACGAGCTGTTCGGGATCCCCCGGCGGGATGAGGATGAGATTGGTGCGTTCTCGAAGGGCACGACCGTGAAGGCGAAGGATGACTACGTGGACGAGATGGCCGCGTCGTTCGGTCATATTTGCAAGTACGTGAAGCCTGACGGGGACATCTTCGTCGTGGCAAATGACAAGTTCCACGTGTACCCCGTGATCGCGAAAAAAGCCAGGCTCGATATCGTGGAACAGTTCAAGCGCCCCGTGCTGAACCGGGCAGAGCGCGACCGCCAGCCCTACGCGGAGATCATCTTTCACATGAAGATGAGGAGCCAAGGAACCACGAGCCTGTTCGATTTCGTTTGATGATGGCTGTCCATCAAGAAGGTCAGTAGTATCCTCTTGAAAGGAAATAGCCCAATGCCAAGAGAGAAAGCCAGCCGGCGACGGCATAGACCGTGACGTGTTCTGACAGCACGTCGATGTTGAACAAGATGAGCGTCGCCAAGCCGAAACATGTTCCAATGCAGATCGACGCGAACTTTCTCCGGTACTCCACGTCATCTGAGTTCTTGGTCAGCATAAACGATTTCACGAGGACCAGCACGAAGATGAAGCCGCTTGCAGCGGCGTGCACGATCAAGGGCACTGCATAAAAGGGATTCGTGCCTATTTTTAACATCAAGCTCGATACCGTGGAAACCACGTCGATGAGCATGAAGATCGCCAAGAAAACCCTTTTCTTAGAAGCGATCTCTTTCGAGATATACAACACCTCCAGCACGAACCAGAAATAGAACACGTTCGCAAATGACGTGAGAACGAGAGAGATCGTGGTGCCCAGGTACACGTTATCGTACGGAATATCCTTCGATCCGAGCAAGTTGTCGAAACATGCGAGCAAGGCCGACCCCGTGTAGAGCGCGAGCATTATGCTCATATTCCGGCGGACGATCGAAGGATCGTCAGGATTCTCGCGCCGTTTTCTCCGGTATTTCGAGGCCATGGCAGCCGTCATCGCGCTTCCGAAAAATACGACCAGGAGCTTGATGATGGGGCTGAGCACAGCCCCGACATCGTCTGGAATCTCGCCGATGATGGCGTTGAGGTCTAGCATGATCGATCAGCATTCAGAGAGGGATATATATAGATCGTTTCTCCTTTCCGGTACCAAATAGCCTCTCGCCTGGACTACCCGCTTGCCCCGATATCGGCAATTATTTCGTTAGAGGTATCCATTCCAAACACGTCTACTACCTTAATCATGATCTTGTATTTTCCGTTTGAAGGATATTCGAATTGCTCGGAAATCAAATCCAACTTCCTGTCTTGCCTCGTGCGATACGAGCACCACCTGTTCACGAACACGTCGCCACGGAAATCGAGATCGACTGCCCAGTAATCGACGTAATCCTGCCACCTGGCGACAGCGCCTTTCACTTCCGGCGGGACGCGAGCGGGATCGATGATCGTGAAGCCAGTCAGCTCGACCATGGCTTTTCTGCCGTCGACCCTTGCCCGGGCCTCGACGCGTGCATGGGGGGTTGCCACCGGCTCGCCACCGAGCCCCAGCAGCTCGAATGGCCTGCAACCCTCGATCCCCATCAAGCGCTTGAAAGCAGTGTGCACGGCGAGCCGGCCGATGTCGCAGCCGATCCACCTCCTGCCAAGCCTCTCGGCGACGGCCAGCGTCGTCCCGGAGCCACAGAAAAAGTCAGCGACCAGGTCGCCGGGATTCGTAGACGCGGCGATGATCCGTTCAAGGATCTGCTCCGGCTTCTGGGTCGGGTAGCCTGTCTTCTCGCCCTTGCGTGGCTGGTACGATTTCCACTCGTCCCACACATCCGCGACGAGCACCCCGTTCTCCAGGTTCACCTTGGTCTGTAAATACTTCGGGTCGTATGCCCACTCGTTTTTGGTTCCCGTCCGGCCGCGCTTGTAGTATGCATTACCTTGATCGTCTGTCTTGATGGCTTTCTTGATGCTCTCGGAGAACTCCTTCCGCAAGCGCTTGTCCCCCGCGTTGAAGACGATCTTGTCCTTCCTCGACTTGGAGTAGGCGAGGATCGTCTCGTGCTGCTTCGGGAAATAGAAGGCGTTCGTGCGGGGCATGCCGATGACCTGGTGGAACCAGATGATCTCCGACTTGAACCCGGCCTCCTCCCGCTCGTCGCCGCTGTGGCCGAAGATCGAGTCTAGCATGACCTTCAAGTAGTGGACGACACGCCAGTCGCAATGGACGTAGAGCATTCCCTTTTCCGAGAGCAACCGGTGGATCAAGGCGAGCCGCTCGTGCATCATCTGCAGGTACGAGTCCAGGCTCTTCCCCCACGAGTCCACGTATGCCCTCTCTTCAATTGGCGCGTTCCTCTTCGAGGCCTCTATGGAATCGTCGTCGTCTCCGATGGCCGTGGTGAACGAGAAGTCGGTGCCCGTGGCAAAAGGCGGGTCGATATAAACGAGGTCGACCTTCCCTTCGAATTTAACAAGAAGCGATTCCATCACGGCCTTGTTTTCCCCCCGGACGAGCTGGTTCACCCAATTGGATGCCGGCACGATTTCCTTGGCGTCCCCGTAATCGTGAAGCGTTCTTTGCTTGGGAAATCGCTTGGCTTCTCGTGTCGCCTGGGTTTCTTGCACCCGCTCAATGACCTGGAGACGAATGTCCAACTGTCGATCGTTGATCTGCTTGTATTCATCGTCATGCTTTCCAGGCCAGGATAATTCGATTTTCTTGATGTCATCCTTGACCATGCGACCGATCACCCTGTTTTGGCGTTACCAACGTTCCGGTCCTTTCGCACGAGACTCGATGTGGCATTATAGACGATTATACTCGTGTTATGCCCTTAAATTCCTCGAGGCAGAATGAAATGGCAATTGCACGCGGGTAGAGTGTACCATGAAAAAAGAATCCGCATGGTTGGATGTATCCGATATCTTGCTATCGTGTTTCCTTACAGCGCTTTCTTTCATCACGTCAATCCGGGACATGTCGATCTACGTTATAGGTCCTGGCGGCCAAGGATTTGTCGTGCTGATAGTTGCCATCTGCTTCGGCGTTGCATGGTGGGTCGTGTATGGCTTGAATCATGACCGGCTGAAAAAACACGGTGTTTTACTTCGTAATACCATGGCGTGCGTTGCCGGCGGCTTGCTACTGCTGCCGTGGACGGGATGGTTCGACGCGGCGCGGATCGCCGTTGCCTTGGCGTGTGGCGCCTTGACTTCCGAGGCCGCGATCACGAGATCCCGCACGATGCACCAGTATGACGCTACGGCCTTCTCTGCCATGGTCGTTGCGACGTTCATCGGCGCTTCAGCCTTCTGGATACTGCCAGGCTTGTACACAGGCGAGCATTTATACACGAGAATCTGGTTCCAGCTCATGGTGCTTGGATTGCTCGCGGCCAACGCAGCGATGGCGGCCACCCGCCGTGGGTCCCCTCCAGAAATCGCAACGGCTGCACCCGGGACGGCCACGTTGCATGTTAGCGGTGCTGATCCAATGCCGCACGCGGCGATCAAGATGGCGGTAGCGGGAATTGCAGTCGCCGCGTGCCTTGCCGCCCTCGCTTTGCCCGTGATCGCGTGCATCTACCTCGCCGTGCTCGACGAGGTGATGCACAACTTCAAGGGGGATACCGTTCCCGGGGGTTTGCTGGCAATGAACGGCGTGATAGCAACTTTCATCGTGATCGGTGCCCTCTTCTTTAAGGCACCAGAGATGCAGCCGCGCAGCGTGGTTATCAACCGGAAGCGGTCGCTCGCGTTCTGGGCAATCATCGCCATCGGCGCGCTATGGTTCGCGCCATTCTTTTTCGATGAAATCGATTTCAACGGCCGAGATACGCCGCTCACGATGATCGCGACCATCCACGTTGCCATGTTGTACATGTTACCCCCCGTAGCAGCATGGATGTTCAAGGTCATCGTCAACGTGCCTTTCACGCCAAAATTGCTTGCCACAATCGCGTCGTGTGTGGTAGCAGGAGTGTTCATCGGTTGCACGGGTGTTGCATACTCGTACAAGGGAACAGGTGAATATATCCTCACATCCGTGACGATGGCCATCATCGTGCTGGGGATCCTCGGCACGCTCGCCATCGACGTGAGCGGCACGGGAGGGGTCGGGCCACGATCGACCGGGATGATTCGGTCGCCACAAGTAACCGGCCACCTCGCCATATTTACCATGACCGCGGCCATCGGGTTCACCTGGTACCAGATGTCGTTGTATTTCAAGGATAACCTCCAGCTCGCCGAGATGCGGTATTTCCTGCTCTACCCGATATCATTCCTCGCGGCCGCGGTGGCCGGCATCATCGCGGCGAGGTACAAGCGCCGCTTGTCGGTGCTCGTGAGCGCGATCGCGTGCGTGGTGCTCTTTGTCGTGACGTGCTTCTTACCAGATTACGAGTTCATGTCGGGCATCGTGGATCATCAATGCAGCACGTGGCATGTCGTGGGGATCTTCGTGGTGCCCGCGGTCATTTTCTCTTGTTTTTGTTCAGCTCGAAACGCTTGATTTCCATCAATTCCCGGATTTCCTTGTGAGCTTCCTCGTGTGGTATCGGGTATCGTCCGAACACGCCCACCTTTCTCGAGATTTTGGCGCTCTTGATCACCAGTTTCTCGACGATCTTGAAGATCGGCTTGGACGGTCCGCTCAGATCGATGGCTTTCTTCAGCGTGAATAGCTGGTATTCATCGAATCCACC
>JAUQYZ010000029.1 GCA_030587475.1 Candidatus Sigynarchaeum calidifontis | reverse complement strand
CTCGTGTCTAGTGGCGAGCCGGTTCCAAAAGTTTTCCCGAATTATGGTGGTGCACGAGATGTACGATGTGGATAGAGCAAGGATTACTCTGCTGAGATTTGAAAAAAAAAGGCAAGGTATCAACATGTGTTCACGAGAAATGATATTCCGTCGTCGTCACCGATACGGAAGCAGCGTAATACGACGAGTAAAACACGACGTGATACTGCCCGCCACTCGATACCGTGTACTCGAATGAACCGGACGAGCCGCTGCGTGAAGCGATGTAATTGCTGACATGACCATAGTACAGGTAATCTTGATAACAGTACTCGTCAAGCAAGTACGCAGCAATGCTATACGAGCTCGAATACGAGACAACCCATTGCTCGCCCGTTTGAAAGGTCGCGTCGATGGAATGGTAATCGTCCGAATAGACAGTGAAGGAATAATTGTGATGATACGGGATTAGATGATATGAAAGTAGGAAACCGAGCATCCCGGCGAGCAACAGCGTTGCCAGGCCCGCGCTCACGACCGCCGTGATGCCGATGACCTTCGTCTCGCTCATGACTGGTCTCGCCTCGTAATCAATCTCTCGTTATACTGGTGGATAGCACGGGGCTTTAAAGCCATCGGCACCTCGACCTTCCCTCCGGGGATGCCCCCATCACGCGCCATGGCATGACGTTTATAAAGCCTCCAGAAACAATACTTACCCATGGCATACAAGGAAGACCTCGACGCGGCCAAGCAGCGCATGGACGCGTGGTGGGATCACGAGATCATCGACCGCCCCGCCATCGGGTACTATTGCCCCCGCAGCGACGTGCCCTTGCGAGGCATCTGGGATCTGTGGTACCTGGCCAAGGATCCGGACAACATCGACGGGGCGCTGGCCAACTTCGAGGACAAGGCCGGGGCGCTCGTGTTCGGCGGCGAGCTGATCCCGAACTTCTTCCCGAACTACGGCCCCGGCGTAATGGCTTCGGTGCTCGGCGCGGAGGCCCATTTCCAGACCGACACGGTCTGGTTCTCCTACCCAGCCACGCTTGACAATGTCGTGGAAGTCCTCGAGAGTGCCAAGCTCGATTTCGACAATCCGTGGTATGCACGACTGCTGCGGATCACGGAGCGGGCAGTCGAGCGCGCGGGCACGCGCTACCAGGTCGACATCACGGATCTCGGCGGGGTGATGGACGTGATCGCGTCGTTTCTCAAGCCAAGGGACATCTTCTACGCGATGCGCAACAAGCCAGGCGTCATCGACGCGTGCCGCGCCATCGTGCTCGAGAAGATGCTCAAGGTGTACGACACCCTCCAGGCCAAGATCGGTGCCCGCTGCCACGGCTGCGGCGCGTGGCTGCAGGTCTGGGGGCGGAAGACCTGGTACCCCATCCAGTGCGATTTCGCGTACATGCTCTCGCCCGCTTACTTCAAGCGGTTCGTGCTCCCCGACATCACGGCCCAGGCGCGGCACATGGAACGTGCCATCTATCACCTCGACGGCGTGAACCAGCTGCCATACCTCGACGACTTGCTGTCGATTCCCGAGCTCACGGGCATCCAGTGGGTGCCGGGCGCGGGCAAGCCGGTGCTGGGCTCGGACGAGTGGATGTCCGTGTTCAAGAAGATCCAGGCCGCGGGCAAGAACATCGTGGCTATGGATGTTACCCCGGAGTACGTCGCCCGCATGTACAAGGAGCTCGACCACAAGGGACTCTACGTGTTAACGATTTTCCTCGGCCAGATGATCGCCGACTTCTACTTGCCCGAGTTCATGGGGGGACAAGGAGGCGTCGAAGACGACGATGGCGACACGTGACGGGACATCCGGCGTCGAAGGCCCTCGCCGATTGATTTTTTACGCACGTATCCAAAACCAGTAGCGAACCACGATGATCGACATCGCACTGCTGGGGTTCGGGATGAACGGCTGGGGGCACTTGAAACTGCTCCAGCTCCATCCCTTGCTGCGCGGCCGCGCCCGGATCGTGGGCATCTTCGACCCGAGCCAGGAGGTGCAGGAGAAACTATGCGCGAAGGGCATCAAGACATTTTCGACCGTCGACGAAGCCATCGGCACCGAGGGCCTGCACGCCGTCATGATCAGCTCCCCGCCGCAGTTCCACGCGGCCCAGGCCGTGCAAGCCCTCGAGTCGGGGAAGCACGTGTTCTCCGAGGTGCCCATGGCGCTCAAGCGCGAGGACATCGAGCGCATCATCGCCGCGGAGGGCAAGTCTGGCAAGAAATACCAGTACGGCGAGAACTACATCTTCTACGCGGAGGTCCTCTACGCGAGCCATCTCGTGCAGTCCGGGATCATCGGGACGCCGGTATACGCCGAGGCAGAGTACCTCCATGACGTGTCGTACAGGTGGCTCAAGGACGGCCACGGCGGCATCGATGCACCACGCAAGGAATCCTGGTACTCGCTCTTCGACCCCCTCGCGTACGCCCACTCCATCGGGCCTGCCCAAGTCGCGCTCGGCGGGCTGGATCACCCGGCCCCTTTCATCGATGTATCGAGCTATGCCAACGACCTCGGCGGGAAGGACGGAGAACCCATTTGCAAGCCGTCGCACTCGTTCCACGTCGGGCTGTTCAAGACGGCGTCCGGCGCCATCGCGAAGTGCGCGGGTGCTTACGTGATCGCCCGCGAGCCGACCCGCATGGGAATCCAGGTCGTCGGCGAGCTTGGCACGTACGAGGCCCCGGCCTACGGCAAGAAGGGGCGATTGTTTTTAGCCGACGATCACGTGATCACCCCTCGCCATCACCGCGCGGGAAAGGCGAGACCTGTCGGGCGCTGGCAACTGCAAAAGGTCAAGTCGCCAGGCATCCAGAAGGACGTGTCCGCGGCCGCGCGCGTCGTCGACGACTGGTTCACGGCCATCGAGAAAGACACTGTGCCGCACTTGCACGCACGCGTCGGCGCGAACATGTGCATGGCGGGCATCGCCGCATCGGAATCCGCCAGGAATCGAAAGATCGTTGACATCCCGACATTCGAATAGCCGAGCTTGGTGATCTCGTGCAAGATGAGCATGACGGTTCTAAATCGTGAAATCCCGACTCGTTAAAGGAAAACCGGCAATTGAAAAACATGGGAATTCATTCGCGATGAATGCTTAAATACCGGGCGTTAATAATAAGAATCATCAATTTTAATAACATAGAAATGTATTTGAATAAAAATCTATTTGGGTAAACCTATCCAACAACCGAGAAAGTTGCCCCGCGCATGACGATCACCTCAAAATCAGTCTATTCGTTGCCAGTCGCCAAGCAATACATCAAGATCCTCGCGCCAGCGAAAAAACGCGTGGAAAACAAGAAAAAAGCGGGGCCCGTTCGGGACAAGGTTGTTGCCGTGCTTCCAACATACAATGAAAGGAAAAACCTCGTTTACTTGATCCCGCAGTTGGAGGACGTCCTGGAACAGCAAGGCGTCGACGGGCACATCATCGTGGTCGATGATAACTCGTCTGACGGGACGGGTGCCGAGGCAATTCGCCTCGCCCGTTTCTATAGAAATATAACGGTCATCCAACGCCCGGGAAAGATGGGCCTCGGCAGCGCGTACCGTGCCGGATTCAAGTGCGCCATAGATATGGGGATGGACATTGTGTTCATGATGGATTCGGACCTGAGCCACAAGCCGTCATACATCCCGAAATTCCTCTCGTGCATGAAAAAGACCGGCGCGGTCGTGGTGATTGGTTCCAGGTACTGCAAGGGCGGCGGGACGGACGGGTGGCCCACGACCAGGAAGATGATCAGCTTTGGTGCCAACTTCATCGCCCGGATCATCCTGGGGATTACCCACGTTCATGATACGACATCTGGGTTCCGTGCGTTTAAGGCTAGTGCATTGCTAGCGATCAATTATGATACGATTTATTCCGACGGGTATTCTTTTCTGGGAGAAATGCTGTTCAGAGTTTATCAAAACCACATGAAAATCAAGGAAATCCCTTTTACCTTCTACGAACGTAGATATGGCAAGTCAAAGCTCGGGAAGAATGAAATAAAGGGCTTTATCTTGTATGCCACCAAGGCCATTTTCATACGGATTGCGAAGGCTCTTCATCTATTGTGATTGAAGATTCAAAAAGGGGTAGTTAAATGTGCCAGCTTGCTCTGCATCATGAAAGAGAAAGCAAACCACTATTCTTAACGAGTGGAACAGAATTCCCTTTTGAAATCCAACCTTTTTAACATGTAATTATCAACGCTACCAGTGACGCTGATGCGGTCTGCTCTCATCACCGGAATTACAGGACAAGATGGTTCTTATCTCGCCGAATTCTTGCTCCAAAAGGGCTATAAAGTGTACGGGCTCGTACGACGGCTGAGCACGCCAAATTTCAGCCGTATCGAGCACGTGTTGGACAAGATTATTATTCTCGAAGGCGACTTAACAGACGAGGCTTCCCTAGCAAGGGCTATCAGCGAGTCAAGGCCCGATGAACTCTACAACCTCGCAGCTCAATCGTTCGTCGCGACCAGTTGGAAACAGCCAGTTGCCACGGCCGAGGTCACGGCCATCGGAACGTTGAAGCTCATGGACGCGGTACATCACCTCAAGCCAAACACCCGGATCTATCAAGCCTCGACAAGCGAGATGTACGGGAACGCGACGGACACCGTGCAAGATGAGCAATCGAAGTTTTCCCCGCGCAGCCCCTATGCGATTTCAAAGCTCTTCGCGCACTGGATCGCGGTCAACTACCGCGAGAGCTATGGCATGTACATTTGTTGCGGCATCCTGTTCAACCACGAGTCGCCGCGCAGGGGCATCGAGTTCGTGTCTCGAAAAATAACGGATGGCGTCGCGCGCATCAAGCTTGGCCTCGCCAATGAGCTCGTGCTCGGAAACCTCGATGCAAAGCGGGATTGGGGCTTTGCTGGGGATTACGTGGAAGCGATGTGGCTCATGCTGCAGCAAGAAAAGCCCGATGATTACGTGATCTCGACGGGCGTGACGCATTCGGTTCGTGATTTCGTGAGGGAGGCTTTCAAGGCCGTCGGCATCACGGATTGGGAAAAGCACGTGAAACAAGACGAGAAATACATGCGCCCCGCTGAATTATACACGCTGCAGGGAAACAGCACGAAAGCATACAATCTGCTCAACTGGAAACCTAAGATGAAGTTCGAAGACCTTGTCAAGCTCATGGTCGATGCGGACATCAATCGCCTCAAAAGTGGACGCGCATGAAGGCATTGGTGACCGGCATCGAGGGCTTCGTCGGGCCATACCTTGCAGATTTGTTGGAAAGCCAAGGCATAGAGATAATTGGCACGTACCTCACGGGCAATATCACGGGCGATAACCGCTTTCACATGGACGTGACGGACGAAGCCGAGGTATCTGATATAATCAAGAAGGTGCGTCCTGATTACATCTTCCATCTCGCTGGCTTTAGCTCCGTCGCAGCGAGTTTCTCCGACCCAGACAAGTGCAAGAAAATCAACGTTGCCGGAACCAAGAACATCTTACAAGCGGTTGTCGACGCCGGAATCAAACCACGCGTGCTCGTCGTGAGCTCGGCAGAGGTGTACGGGAAGCCGGTCTCGATCCCGATCAACGAGCACCATCCCCTAAGTCCCCTTTCGCCATATGCCGAATCCCGCATAGAACAAGAGCGGCTATGTGCCGCCTACGTGAGGGAATACAAGTTGCATATCGTCATTTCTCGCAGCTTCAATCATTCTGGCCCCGGACAGTCAGATGCATTCGTGCTTTCCAATTTTAGCAAGCAAATCGCCTTGATCGAGAAAGGCGTGCAATCGAGCTTGAAAGTCGGTAATCTCGACGCCATACGGGACTTCAGCGACGTCCAGGATGTCGTTAAGGCCTATTACTTGCTGCTCAAGAAGGGAAAGAGGGGCGAAACGCTCAATGTGTGCTCCGGAAAAGGCTACGCGATAAAGATGCTTTTGGGAATACTTCTGAAGATGTCAAAACAAGACATCGTTACAGAAACGGACCCGGCCAGGCTTCGTCCCTCTGACATCCCTATTCTCGTCGGGGACAACCATGCATGCATTTCGCGAACTGGCTGGATGCCCATGATACCAATTGAAAAAACACTGGAGAATCTCCTCTCGTATTGGCGGGAAAAATAGGAGATAAGAGTCAGGGATAAATAGCTTCGATTCTCGGTGCCGTTCACGTCAACAGTGGGGCGAGGTCCACGACGTCCTTGATGATCGCGAGTATTTAATGGCGTTTCAACAAGCAAAAGCCAGCAAATGCGAGCCAAAGAAGTTGCCTGCTTCCGGGATCAATTTCTCAAACTTGCTCTTCTTTCTGCCCTATCGTTTTTTTTCGCGCATCAAGATTTCAAATATCTTCTCGCTCGTGGTGCCATCGCCGAGAGGTATTTGATAATCAAGTTTCCTGGTTGAAAACTCGCTAATTGCAGCTTTGATCTTTTGAATGTCGAAATTGGTGATGATGTTGGCCCCCACATCCACGGTTTCAGGACGCTCTGTGTTTTCACGGAGGGTGATGCAAGGTTTGCGGAGGATGCAAGCCTCTTCTTGCACACCACCGGAATCCGTGAAGATCAGCTTGGCATTTTTTTCAAAGACGAGGAAATCCAAGTACCCAACCGGATCAATGAGCTGCACTTCCCTTGGTAATTTTTCTAGCAAACCATATGCATCGAGCTTGGATCTCGTGCGCGGGTGAATCGGGAACACGATTGGAAAGCCGGTCTGTGAAACGATGGCATGCATTATCCCTACGAGTTGCTTCAGCCTCGCTGGATCGTCGACATTCGCAGGTCGATGGGCCGTGAGCAAGTTGAATTTATTCGCAACAACACCTATCTTTTGCATTATCCTTGCCGTTTGCTTTCGCGCGATATCGTAATGCTGCAGCGTCGCCTCTACAATGGTATTGCCAACGACATGGATCTTTTGGTCCGGAATCCCCTCGGCAAGCGCGTTCTGGCGGGAACGCTCTGTTGGGCAGAATAAAAAATCGGAAATGTGATCCGTAAGAACGCGGTTCACTTCCTCCGGCATCGACTTGTCGAAGCTGCGGAGCCCGGCCTCCACGTGACCAATCTTGACTCGGAGTTTGGATGCCGCAAGTGACGAGCCAAGCACCGTGTTCGTGTCGCCTTGGACGAGAATCGTGTCGATCTTGCTCTTTTCCAAGAACTTTTCGACCCCGACCATTATTTTCCCTGTTTGTTCGGCGTGTGTGCCCGATCCGACGTTCAAGTTGTGATCCGGCTCACGCAATTGCATTTCCTCGAAAAAAAGTTTATCCATATTGAAACTATAATGCTGGTTCGTGTGAATGAGCACGAGGTCGGTTCTTCGGCGCTCGTATAGCTTGATGAGGGGAGCGCACTTGATGATCTCGGGGCGCGTCCCGATTATTATTGCATCTGTCATTTAAAATCACTTCCGTGGCACATGGCAGGTCTGAAGACGTTGAAAAAGGGGCTATCCACCCTTCTCTTATCACCGTTTTATTTTTTTCTCTATGATGTTGACACAGTTTTGAGTAGAATATTTTTGAAGAATATGTTCTCGTTCCTTGTCATTTATAATCAAGTGTGCTGGCTGAAATTGTTCGATTTCATTGATCCAGGTTGTTGCGGATAATTTCAAGCGCTTTATGAAGGGATAGGATTCGTCATCTAACGCGCCGACCCGATTCGACGCGAAAACGGGTTTATTATGGAAAATCCCCTCTATTACAACGCGGCCAAAGGATTCGATCCACACCGATGGCACCAATAGCAAATCGACGTAGGATAGCATTTCCGAAATCGCCGTCGTGTCCAGGCGGCCCAGATCGATGACGCGAGGGCTTGAAGTTCCTTGTAGTTCTTTTGATCCAGCAATGAATAACACAACGCTTCTTTTCAGTCTCGGAAGAACATTTTCTATTATGAAATCCACGCCTTTCGTATAATTGCCATTTATGCTGGATATGATCAACAATTTCAGCGTATCACTTGACATGTTGTATTTTTTATTCATGAAATCCGGACCCTTGATATTCTCGGGATTCATTCTTTTATCAAAAGAGATCGGCGTCATGGGAACGATTATTGACTTGGAGGCATGCGCTCTAGTGAAATCCAGGAGCATCTTGGAAGAAACAAATACCTTCGTCGTGTATTTCAGCAATGCATCGTAAAGCCGCGTTCTAATGATATTCACGCAAAATCCAAGGTTAACAACCTTGTTGAACAGAGAATGATGCGAGGCTATGCCGATCCTGTATTGAATAAGATCACGACGCATGACGCAATAAAAACAATGATGAAACGACCGCTTGGAAATGTCACACGGAACGAGCCCAACACCCTTCGGGATCAAGCCATAAAACGTGGGACAAAAATAAGAGACGTCACGGATCATTTGAAAGCACGGGATCCGCAACAGAGTTGCGATCAGCACGGATATGAAGGAAATCGATTGTTGTGTTAGAATGACGTCTGGTCTCTCTTTCTGTATCATCTTGAAAAGGAGGAAAAAATGGATCATGTCGTTTACAGGCCATAGATACTTGCCTATGCCGTCGATAAGGGGAGGCGTGATGGCATTAACGTGCATGTTCTTGCCTCTTTTATGGCTGGTCGTGGACTTGGAGTAAACGACGACATCATGACGTTGTTTGACGAGTCCGATCGTTATCTCGAGAATACTCCTTTCTGCCCCGCCCCGCATGTCTGGGAAAAAGAAATCCGACGTTAAAAGAATTTTCATGTTGTCCTCTTATCTCTTAAAGTTTGTAAAATCCCGTGATGTGAATTTGCATCTATGAACTAGCGGATTCATACTTCTTTCCACATGAACGGTAATCGGTGCAAGCATCATGCCATTAACAGTTAGAGGACAAAAAAATCTGCCGCGATCCGATAGATGCAAATGCTTCTAATCAAGCAATCACATCTAAAGAAGAACCTCTCGAAACAGTCGAAAGCCGTGCTCATTCGATTTTATTAACAAATTTTGCCATAGTTCAAATTAATTAGACAACTTGTCAAAGAATTAGTTAGTGAAGCACGAATGAGATTCCTCAACTTCTCTGAGTATTTTCCCCCGCATATGGGCTCGGATAAGAGGATTTTCGATTTCAATAACGAGTTTCACAGCCAAGGGATAGAAATTATCTTCATACTGCCCCCGCCGATGCGGGAATTGCTCGAGGAAGATCTCAGAAAGAGAAATATAGAGAAAAGAACAAATATCGGTGGAATGCTCGGTTTTCACGTCAAGATGCCTTCGCTTGCTCTAAAATTGGGAAGAAAGAATCCCCTTTTCTCGTTGCCCCTCTTGATAGTGAAGTTTCTCTTTTTTTCGATTCGTAAAATGAAAAAGATCAAACCGGATCTCGTGATTCTCAATCTATCTTCTCATTTCCCCGCCTTGCTCGGCTTGATTGTTGGAAAAATGTTTCGAAAGCAAGTCATCTGCGATGTACCTGACTTGATAACGGAATATGTCGCGGAAACGTTCAAGCTGCCGTTTAAAAGAGTCGTCATCCACGCTCTCAGCATCATAGAGATCTTCGTGCTAAAACACACGAATCACAACATCGCGTGCACGAGGTTCATAGCGGATTATTTTATCCGCAAAGGTATCGACCCGAATCGATTTTCGGTGGTTTATACGGGGATACACCAGGACCTGTTCAAAGTACAAGAGGAGAACCAGTTTCCAAAAAACGGCAAGGTCTTCGAGGTTGATTATGCCGGCCGAATTGATGACTGGACAGGTCTTGATATCTTGCTCGATGCAGCCGAGAAACTAAAGGAGAACGGAATCAATGCTTGCTTCAACTTGTTTGGCCACGGGAATGCAAAGGATCGGCTCGAAAAGGATGTAGCGGCGAGAGGCCTTCAAGAATACTGTCTCTTCCACGGCTATCTCCCTCACGATCGTATACTGCAACGTTACACTGAAACCGATATTGCAATGTGTCTATTTCGTGCAAGTTTACTGACACATGCCGCAATGCCCGTAAAACTCTTTGAATATCTTTCAATGGGTTTACCCGTTATCGCATCGAACTTGAAAGGCATCAAGGAGATAGTTACTGATGGAAAAAATGCCTTTTTGTTGCCACGCCATTCCGGCGATGCAATGTACGAGACTTTATGCAAGATAATTAAAAATAAAGAAAAAACGAGGGATATTGCTTTGGCTGGGCGTGCATTAGTAGAACATAAGTTCAACTGGCCGGAACTCGCTGATGAATATATCTCGGTCATTAAAAAAAGAGTGCTCGCTTGAAAATGCGATTCGGTGAAAAACAAGTTCGTTCTTATCCGAGCGAGGTTTTTTTATCGCTGCATCTCTAAACATAGACGTATCAATGAGATTGCACGTGATGTCTATTGCGAGTTGGCATAGAGGCACTCGAATTTGATCAATTTGGCGGCGGCCAGATCGTATCCGTCGAGTTCATACGACTCTTGCAAGAAATGGGACATCACGTGATTGTTTTCTGCAACAAACGCTTCACGCGGGAAGAAATACGTGCCATCCGGAAAAAATGGAGATTGGATCCATTCGATAACGTTTATGTCCCAGACATTAAAAATGTGTCCTTGAATTCTGTTCTATTTTCCTTTATTCAAATCAATTACCATCTCGATTGTTATTTCAGCGTTGGTCTCCTCATCCTTACAAGACTTTTTTCACGACATATCCCGACATTTCGATATGCGCTTGCACCGCACACGCCTTTCTTGTTCAAGAAATATCGAAACTTGCTGAAATACGGAACATTTGTCTATTTTTTTTTCCGGTTTGCCGAACTGTTTTTGAACTTGATTCTTGACACCGCGGGCAAATACGCAAAAACTCGACTCGTGCTTTCAAGCTACATCAAATCACTGTATCAGAGGGCCTACAATGTCGAATACACCGTCGTTTACCCGCCCGTGTATCAAGACGACTTGTATTCCCTGGATACCAAGGATGATCGGACGATCGTTTGTCTAGGCAGGATAGATGAGCAAAAAAATTATCCACTTGTTGTAAAACTTGCCGAGCGATATCCAGATCTTTGCTTTCATGTGATCGGGGGATATAGCCCCAGCCACGCGAACCAACGATTACTCCGGTTCTTGATGGAATCGTCTCGAAAGCTCGGCAACTTGAAGATCGAGATCAACGTGCCCCGTGCTCGTATTGTCGAAGTGATGGCCAAGAATCGATTCTTTTTGCACGTGATGAAGAATGAGCATTTCGGGATCGCCATCGTGGAAGCTTTAAGGTGTGGGATGACGCCAATTGTTGCAAAAAATAGTGGCCCAGATGAAATCATTGGCCATGGCAAATACGGACACGGTTATCAAGATTTTAACCATTTGGTGACCCATTTTCGTGACTACCTGTCCCCGCTGCCCCAGGCAGATCTGATTCAGAGGGCCCAGGAATTCAATCTCGAGAAATTCCGTCGAAATGCACGGCAATACATCGAGCATTTCTTCAAAAACATCAGCAAGTCAAGGATATCGTAGCTCGTTAGAGGCCTTTTCTCCTTTTTCTCTCTCGGACCACTCGCTTTTGAAATAAGCCCGTTAGGGCTTATCGTTTTTGATATCTCCTTATAAAAGAAGAACCTTGCTTGAGTTTTTCAACCTTATCTCATTTTCCCGACAAAAACCGCATCTCGCAGCAGACAAACGCTTTACGACGGCGGAGAAACTCATGTGAACGGATATAAGCTCGATCGATGCATGTCAACACGGATTATGAAATACCTCGAATTCCACGAGCTGGTAAACGATTTCTGGCGTAAATTCGCCAATCGAACAGCGGATCCAGATGAGGTTCCATCACGATTGGTAACGGCGTTGATTTTGGGCAAGATCACCAGTTCACGCACGTCCGTAAATCAGGTGCAAACCGAGGTCGTGGCAGGCGAGAGCAAGGCGCGCTTTTACCGCGGCATCCACGCGATGGCTTCAGGCATGCCGGCGACGTATCAAGACGTGATCGCGCGGATTCAAGGCGACGCCCCGATGAAGATGCGGGAAGACGGGATCTTCATCCTGGACGAGCACGTTATCCCCCACTCGAGCAAGGACATGGAAGGCGTGGATTGATTCCATTCGACCGCTGAAGGAAAACGCATTCTAGGTCATTCAATGATATCGGTCCATTATTATAGAAAGGATGTTGAAGAGCCCGTTAATTTCGCTTTTTACCGCCGCCTCGAAGAGCTACAACGCCGTGGTGCCGAATCTGTCTTCAAGGAGAAGAATGAAATTGCCCGGACATTGTTCACGATGGTTTGCAACATGCCCGGTGCACCACGCATTGTTGTTATGGACTCATTCTTCATGACAAAGGAAAACGTTACCTTGCTCAAGAAGCTCGGTCGGGAATACGTTTTCCGTCCAAAGCGCAATTGGGACGTTAGCTACGAGCATATGACATGTTCCCTGGAAGCACTATTTAACACGATCCCCTCCGCCGAGTTTAAAGAAACAACCCTTGTCAATCCAAAAACGAAGGCCATGCGAAAATACTTGACCGCGACCAGGAAGGTGTTCATCCCGAAGGTCGGGATGCACACGGCCGTGTTCATCGATTGTATCAAGCCCAGGCCCGAGAACAAGGAGCCAGAAGATTCCGAGACGGTCGTGACCTTGGGAGAAAGGAAGTTCCGGGTATTCATCGCGAGCAATTTGGCATGGGATGCGGCAACAATCTTGGCGATTTATGCAGTTAGATGGACGATCGAAACGTCATACAAGGACATAAACCAGGATCTCGATCTACACGGATGCAAGTGGCGAGAGCTAAATGGACAGTACTGCTTTATTGTCTTGACGTTCCTCTGCTACTCGT
>JAUQYZ010000366.1 GCA_030587475.1 Candidatus Sigynarchaeum calidifontis | reverse complement strand
GCTTGCTGGCCTTCGATGACGATCAACGATATCCGCCGGTGCCCTCCCGGCGTCCTGATGCACGTGATCTTCCCCGCTGCATCCCATCGCCGTATCGTCCGGGTGCACACTCCTATCATCGACGCGGCGATGCCGATCCTCACGCATGATGTCATGATGCCATGCATCATCCAATCATGGCCCATAAACCGGGATATCATCCACACCGTGTCCAACTTTGTCTAGCAAAAACTGGACTGTTTAGCAACCCCCATATCTCCCGCTCGCATGGACATCAAGATGGTCTTCCGGGACATGGTCTTTCCAGTTGCCATGATGGCCGGTTTCGGCGCTTTCTTCTGGGGCATCAGGGGGACAGGTGGATACGGCGGTTCGATGGGCGCGTTATTCGCGGGCACGGGCTGGGCGGTGCTCTGGTATTTCCTCTCCAACAATGACAAGAAGGCGGGAGCGACCACGGGCACGCGGCCGTTAGCATCCCGGTGGGCGTTTTTAGCCCTCACCGCGGGCATCATGGTCGGCGGGTTTCACGGTTACGGGCAATTCATCTCGTGGATCAAGGGAAGCTGGATGATCCAATCCGGCACGCCCGTGGACGTGGATCCTGCATGGGGCTTTCTCGGTTTGCTACAATGCGGTCTCTCCTGGGGCGGCACGGCGGGAGCGATGCTCGGCTGGGCGGTTCCCGGCAGCGGGGACTGGCGGCGGGCGCGGCTCGCCTGGATCCTGCGGACGGCGTTTGGATCAACGGGCGCGCTCGTGGGGCTGGTGATCGCGATGGCGTTTCCCGGCCTGCTCGTCCCGTTGTACGGGTCGAGCTATTACTCGGATCTGGCCACTTGTCCCCAGTGCACACGTGCTATCGAGACGGCTATCTCGTCATCGGCCCAGTTCGGCATGTTCGCCGGGTTTCTCGTCGCGGAGATCGTGAACAAGAACTGGCGGGGGGTTGCACTATCGCTGATCATGGCAGCGGGTTTTGGCACGGGTTTCGTCATCGCTTCTGGCTGGTTCTTTACCACATTACCGAGCTCGTGGAAGGCCTGGGAAATGAGCATAGGCGCCATAGGCGGGGCATCGATCGGCATCGCGCACTTCGTCACCAACCGGCCCGTGTCGGAGCAAGGTGGCGGCGTGTTCGCGGTGACCGACCGCATGTTCCAGCAAGCCACCAAGCCATCGATCGTGTTCGGCCACAACCTCCCGCTCGTGCTTGGCATGTCCCTCGCCCTCTTCAATGGCATGAAGCCGGAAGACGGATTCGCGAAGAATTTCTTTGCCGATGACGCGGCTTCCATCTCGATAGTGATGGGAACCACGTGCGCCGTGATGGCGGTCATGTGGGCGTTCTTTGTATTATCCATCATTTTCACGTGCAAGGTCGATTACCAGGGCAAGCGCTGGTTCGGGCGGCCACTCGTGCAAGCGATCGTGATCCAGGGGATCCTCGTGGCCATCGGCTTCATGACCACGCTGGTACCGGACGTGCCACTCCCGGAGAGCGTGGTATTCGTCGCGGGGACGTATGTCGTCGGGCTGGTGATTGGTGGAAGTGCACTGGCTGGCATTGCCATAATAGATGGTCTTGCGAGAAGCGCCGCGCGCTGATTGCCCGTCATGTCCCGGGCAAGCTTGTTTCCTTCCCCTATACTTGTTTTATTTTTCTTTCTTTCCGTTCCGCAATGAACCGGTGCAAGAAACCTCTGTAATCGCCCTTCCACTCGGCCATCGCTTTCTCCCACCCGGCGTCCAGGTCGATCTCGTCCTGGACGAGGCGCTTGATCTCTGCGGCCTTGTACCATCTAGCCCCTTTCTTCCTGCGCGATGCCTTCACGGCCGGGCAATTTGAAGCGAGTTTCGCCCAGGACTCCTTGTTTTTCACGTTCATCTTCCAGAACGGGTACCCGCTGCACTGGAACGGCCGCGCCGGGTGAATAGTACACAGGCCCTTCCCGTTTTGGAAATGGCAAGCCGCCTTGTCCCCGGTCTCCTTGAGCATGAGCTGGGGGATCTTGCCGTCGTACTTGACGTGGACGGGAGGCGATTCCACGAGATCCACGTGCTTGTCCAGGAACTCGTCGAGACCCATATTCAAGAACTCGGCCGCACGCACGATGTCATCGGCGAACACGTAAACAGAACCGGCCCCCCAGCAGCAATGGCCGTCACACCCGTCCGGGGCCAGGCATGCATATCGAATGCCCCTGCGGAGAGACGTGGTGAGCGAGACCATGGAAATTCAAGTCGAGGAATGTCTTGTATCTTTTGAACCTGGCAGCGTCGATTTCTTCAATGAACCGCTGTTGAAGGCCTGCTCGAGCGTTTTGGCCTCTTGCCAGATGGCCTCGAGCTCGGGCATTGTGATGGACGAGGGCCTGCAGACGAGGTGCTGGCAGTCGTAATGGTCGAAGTCGTGATCGAGGATCTCGACGCCAAGCTCTTCCCGGCGATCGTGGAGCGCCGAGCCCGGGTATGGCGTCGCCGCGAAGAAGTCGACCTTGTCGACGCCGGGCTCGAGCGGGCTTGCCTTGAGGAAGGCCACCGTCTTCTCGAACGTGGCACGGGTCTCGCATGGCAAGCCGACGACGAAGTAGGCCTGGACAAGGATCCCCCTGGCCTTCAAGAACGCGAGGCCCTGCTTTACCTTGTCGACGGATTGGAATTTACCCGCGATCCTCAAGATGTTCTCATCGGCCGACTCGATCCCCGTGGCGATGCACCTGCAATTCGCTTGCTGGAGGAGCAGCGCCGCCTCCTCGTCGACCATGTCCGCCCGGAGCTCCGCACCCCACGGTAGCCGCAAATCCCGGTCGTCGATGATCAGCCGGAGCAGATCCTTCATGAACTCGCGGGAGACCGTCACGTTATCGTAGAAGTTATAATATTCGTAATGCCCGGCGTCGTGGATGGCCCGGATCTCCGCGAGCACGTTCCCCGGGGATCGCCATCGACACTTTCGAAACAAGGCCTGGCGGCTGCAGAAGATGCACTGGTTGGGGCAGCCCCGGTTCACGATGACGGTCGCGGTCTTGTATGCCCCCTCGATGGCGTTGATCGGGCGCAAGTGCCTCGCGGGGAAGGGCAAGGCATCGAGTTCTTTCGGGAAGGAAATGTTCCCCGTGGAACATGAAACCTCGCCCAGCTTGTCCAGGAAGGCGATGTTAAACGTGTTTTTCCCTTCGGCGACAACTCGATCCTTTATTGCAGCGAGGTCTTGCTCCTCCGTGGCGATGTGGACGAACTGGGAGATGAACCCTTCGACCTCCCCCGTGAAGCAGAAATCGACGATCCCCGTGGCGAGGATGTCGCGGTACGCGAACGTGGCATGCGGGCCGCCCATGACCACGACGGGAACAGGAGGATCCCCCGTCTTGTACCATGTCCGGGCCTTGCTGGCGAGCCGCAGCGCGGCCTTCGACGTGTTGGTCAAGCATGTGACGCCGATGACACGCGGAACGGGCAAGTTTGCAAGAATCTCCTCGATGGGGCGGTCGTCGACCGGCAGCTCGATGAACTGGCAAGAAAAACCGTCCCGATCGAGCACTGCCGCGATGTAGAGCAAGCCAATCGGTGGTTCCCTGTTCCATGCCCCCCGGTTAGCGAGCTCGGTGGCGGGATTGAGGAGCAGCACGTCTAGCTCGCGGGTGGGCATAGCTATCCTCCCTCATGGAAGAAGAATATAGAAGCGAGATGAAGTTGGTATCACGCTCACGTCTTCCGGATCGTCGCTATCTCCTTGATGTAGTCCGCGGTATCTTCCACCGAGTCGGAGATGGCCTCCATGTAGTTCAAGCCCGCGGAGATCTGGATTGCTATGAAGGCCGGCACGTTCGGGTTATCCATGTTGAGCAATCGGCGGTAGATGTTGGACAAGTACACGTCGCACTCGTGTTCTATCGACTGGATCGACTGGTTAAACTTGTCGATGTCCTTGCCGGAGGCAAGCAGCTCGTCGACCATCCTCATGAGCAGCTTCGTCACCTCCACCGATTTCTCGAGCATCTTCAAGATCGAGGCGTCGTCCTTCACGAGCATCTCGAAGTACTTGGTCGGTACCTGAGCGAATATCCGGGCCGAAGCATTCGCCGTGTTAGCGATCTTGTCGACGTTCTTGATCAAGTGCATGAGTGCTTCCTTGACGTTCTCTTCGATCTCGCTGCTCGCGATCTCCAAGATGATCGACCGGCGTATCTGGTCTGCTTGATGCTCGAGCTCGCTCACTATGTTGAATTTCTCGAGGCCCTCATCGTAGGCCCTCAAGTTGATTTTTTCGAAAGCCGAACGCAACGTACTTACAACCTCGCTCGCCTTGCTCATGTGGTCTTTCGCCGCCTTGATCGTCTTGCTGGTCGTGTTTTTCCTCAATCCGCTTAAAATTTTTGACATGCTTGTGGCTCTACCTCTTCGTTGTTCTATTACGGATGCTATGCGTTTTTATAAATTATCGCACTGCTTCAATTCCATCTCGGCCGGGCACTCGAACAGCAAGCCGAGCTTGTAATGGAAGCCCAGCGTGACCGTTTCGCCCTTGTAGAATTTCATGTATTTCGTCTTTGCGTTCACAAACCGCTGGATCTTGTAACGTCTCCCGAAATCGTCTTTCACCTCGTAGCGGATCACGTGTCCAAGGAATCTGATATCATCGATGACCCCGTGCACCCGGTTGGGCTTCTTGCGAAATCCATGGTTTATGTAGAAGTGTTCCGCACGGACGCACAAGAGTACTTGCTCCCCCTCCTTGAACGTGGCTGCTCTTTCTGGTGCAATGACGCGAAACTCCCGGGCCTCCTCTTCATTGCCGCGCTTGTGCGCGAGGACGTACAAGCCTTGTTCTTTTTCCAACTTCAGAACGTCACACTTGAACAAGTTCACGTCGCTGATGAATGATGCAACGTACAAGTCGCTAGGCCTGTAATAAATCTCGTCTGGTGTTCCTAGTTGCACGATCCGGCCGTCCCGCATTATCGCCAGGCGGTCGCAAACCATCATGGCCTCTTCCACGTCATTGGTGCAGTGCACGACCGTCGTGCCCAGCTCGCGGGCAAGGTTCTTGAGTTCGATGCGCAAGCTCATGCGGAGGCCCGCATCCAGGGCAGAAAACGGGTCATCGAAGAGCAATATGCCCGACTCGCACATGAGTGCCCTGGCAAGAGCGACCCGCTGTTGCATGCCTCCCGAGAGTTCTTTTGGAAGGGCATCATCCCGGTTCGGGATGAGGACCAGGCTCAAGATTTCTTTTGCGGCCTTTCTTGTCTCGTTGACATCGCGATCCTTGACGCGACGGCTGTATGCCACGTTCTTGTATACGGTATAATGTGGGAATAGCGCGTAGTTCTCGAACACCATGCCCACGTCGCGCGTCTCCACGGGTGATTTCGTGATATCCTTATCATCAAATAACACGCGACCTTCATCTGGCACGATCAACCCATTTATGAGGTTAAGGATCGTCGTTTTACCGGCTCCCGTTTCACCGACCAATGCAAAATACTCGCCGTCACGGATCTCCAGGTCGAAGCCGTGCAAGATCTGCTTGCCACCACGGGAGACCGTGATGTTTTCGAGTCTGATAGCTGGCATGGCAATCACGCTTTGGAGAGCTCGGCGCGTATGTCCTTTGGGTACTCGAACACCATCGGATTCTCGTGGAATCCGACGAGGATGTCATCGCCCTCGTAAATATCGACCAGGAACTTGCTCGAATGTTTTGCCTGGATACGGTCGCCGTTTTCTAGATCGATAATGAACCGTTTTATGGGACCGATAAAAATCGCTTCCTTCACGCGTCCCTTTACCGTGTTGAGCGTTGGTTTATCTTCCAAGTCGAGTTCCTCGCTGGAAACGTGATCATCGCGCGTGATCTTTATGAGTTCCACGTCCTCGACGCGGTACCCGATGATGGCTTGGACGTGATTCTGCAGCCGGTGGCCGTGTTTCAGGTTGACCTGGAACTTCGGCCCGCCGAGGTGTAGATGGAAGATACACGATTCGGGCTTGACCTCGCTGACGAAACCTTCCAGGAAATTCGTTTCACCGAAGAAGTTAGCGACGAAGATCGAGTCTGGGTGATAGTAAAGGTCCTCGGGACTCCCATACTGGAGGATCTTCCCTTGCCGCATGACGATTATCTGGTCCCCGATAGCCATGGCCTCCTCCTGGTCGTGCGTGACTTGGATGGCAGTGAGGCCGAGCGATTTGATGAGGCGTCTCAGCTCGTAACGAAAGCTCTTTCGGATCTTCGGGTCGAGCTTCCCGAGAGGCTCGTCGAGAAACAGAATCTTGCTGCGCGTGGCTATGGCACGAGCGAGCCCCACTTTTTGCAGCTCGGGCGTGTTCAATTCCCTCGGATACGCAAGCACGCGATTGTCTAACCCCACGAGATGCAAGGCCTCTCGAGCCATCTTCTCCACGGATTCTTCATCGTAGCCGCGGACGGTCATGCCATATGCGACGTTCTCGAAAACAGTCATCGCGGGGAAGATCTCGAAATGCTGGAAAACAAAACCGATGCTGCGATCTTCCGGATTCCTCTGGGCGAGGTTAACCCCCCCGACCAAGATGGAGCCACTGGTCGGGGTTTCGAGGCCGGAGATGAGCTTGAGCAGCGTGGTCTTGCCGCAACCGCTCGGGCCGAGTAGAAACACGAAGCTGCCGTCATCGATGGATAAAGTGATGTCGTCCGCAGCAACGATCCTCCCGTCATCGAATGTCTTCGAGACGTGCAGGAGCTCGATCTTCGGCATGTCATCTTCCACCATACGATTGCTCCATGGTCTTACGGAGTAACAGCAGCACGACAAATGAGAAGATGATGAGGAGCAAGCTCGCGAATCCAGCGGCCGCGAGATCTCTGGTTTCGACCCAGTCCACGATCAAGACCGGGACGGTCCGGATCAGGCCAGAAACGACGATCGTGGCGCCTGTTTCCCCCATCGAGCGCGTGAAGCTCATGATCATGCCCGCGATGATGCCGGGTTTCATCTTCGGCAGGGTTATGGTCCTGAACGTCGTGAGCGAGCTGGCGCCTAGGGTTCGCGCCGCGCTTTCAAGCTCGGGATCGGTTTTTTCGATGATGGCGATGATGGGGCGGACGATGTACGGGAAGCACATGGCCACGTGTACCATGATGATGAGCCAGAATCCCGGCTGGAACACGTTCAAGCCGAACGGCCCCCAGAACAAGTACATGGCGAATCCAAGTGCCGCGGTCGGTGCGATGAGTGGCACGTCGATGAGCGCATCGAGTAATCCTTTCATTTTCCCCCACTTTCGCTTCACGAGAATCATGGCCATTGGCAAACCAAATAACACGCAAATAATGGTCGAGATCGCGGCTATCGCGATGGAATTTCCTGCTGAAACCCACAGCCACGCCCATTTGTTATCCGGGGCAAAGAGCGATGCAAGGACCGTGTTATTGGTCGTGTGCGTGTATGGATTCTCGGCGAACCAGACGATGACGTAGGGTATCGTGTACATGGCAGGGATAAGGACGATGACGAGAAAGAGCAAGATACCTATGGTGTTCCGGGCAGCCCGCACGGGTCTGGTGCTCAGTGCCTTCTCCAATCTCGGTACAACCTTTGACACGGGGAATCCGACGCGCCGGGAGAACACCCGGAGGAACATCAAAGCCAGGAGCGATATCAAGATGAGGATCATCGATAAAAAAGCCGCCGATGGGAAGTTCAGTGATTCCTTCAGCGCGACCACGTACATGGGAGCCGTCTCGAACACGCCGGCGACGATGATCGTGGCACCTGTCTCGCCGAGCGACCGGGTGAACGCGAGGATCGTACCGGCGATGATGCCTTCCTTCGCGAGGGGGGCCGTGATCGTCCTGAAGACCGTGAACCCTGGGGCACCGAGCGTCTTCGCGGCGTCCTCGTATAACTTGCTCTGTTCTTGGAAGATGACCTTTAAATTTCGCACGATGAAGGGATACGTGAACGCGACATGGGTAAGGGTTATGAGCATCGGTCCAGGAGAGAACAAGCCTTGATCCAGCCCAAGAAGCCCCGAGATCCCCATGCTCGATCCCCAGAAAAGATATAGACTAAAACCGAGCGCGGATGTCGGCACGGCCATGGGCAAGTCGACGAGGGTATCTAGTACATTCTTGCCGGGAAACTGGTATCTCGTGAGGATGAAGGCCATGGGAAGGCCGATCATGAGGTCGATGCCTGTTGCGATGGCAGCGATCTCGAAGCTGCGGCCGAGAACGGTTCCCATGATCTGCCATTGAATACTACCCGTTATTGGGTCATCGAAAACAGTCGTGTATATGCTCGCCCAATTCAACACCACGCTACCCACGAGCGAGATGAGCGGGCCGATGATGAGGAACAAGAAGAACCCGATGGTGCTCGTGTCGAGGGCGATCCTGAACTTGTCCTTGGAGAAGTGTTTCTCCAGCCTGAGCAGGAGCCCCGGGCGTGGAGCATCGGTGTCTTGCCTCGAGAGTTCGGCCATGGTGCTCTTTTCTGACGGTTGCGTGGACATGTTGCATTCCTCAAAATACTGGTCGGTTCATGAGCCAAAAATCCGCGACCCGGGCGATGAAATCTGGATCGGCGGGTACATTCATCTGGGGGATGTCCGTGATGTTGTATCGCACCCCGTTTTCAGATCTGAACGTGTCCGCGGGGAGCGTGATGGCCTCATCGTACACCCTGAAACCGTGATGCGTGGCCCGCTCGAGCACGGCAGGGAGCTTTAGAAACTCGTCCGTGAAAGCCCTGGATAGGTTATTCAATACCGACGTCATCCAGGGTGCATTATCGAGCACGCAGAACGGGTGGTCGCTATGTATGCAGCCCTCGTCAGGGTAAATGGCGACGATGCTGTCACCCCACTGTGCCTTGGCCTCGGCTGCGCTCTCGATGACCAGGTTCTCGTAGAGAAACGATGTCGTGATGCCTGCTGGTCCTGCCTGGAGCATGGACTGGATCAAGTATCCCGTGCTCTTTCCGTATTGCACCGCCACGGACTCGAACTGCTTGACCCATGCCTTGACCGGTTCAAGCGTGAGGTCGGACAAGGTGAGATCCGAGGAGTTTTTCCCCGCCGCGGCGGCAACCTCCATGATGATCGTGCAGAAACCCGAGTTCGAGAGCCGTGGATCGGTGTGTGCCAGTTTGATTGGCGAAGGGGTCATGGTAGTGAGCACGTACACGTCTTGCATGCTCGTGATGCTGTAACCTGATGCGATGGAGTTCCACATGGCTATCACGATCGGGGTGTACACGGCGGTGGCATTATAGGTCGTGATCGGGTGGCCGATGCCCGCTTGTTGGCGCCAGTAGTAGTTGAGCATGGGGATCCAGGTCGATGCAGCGGGGCTCCAGATCGCCGGCTTGTACTGCCCGTTGATGATGGCGATGATGGATTCTCTTGAGCCGACGGGGAAAAAATTGAGCTTGACATGCTGGTTCGGGTAACGTGTTGAAAGCCATTGCTCGAAGAGTGGCTTGATTTCTTCCATCCAACCTTCTTTCTCGGACGAGTACGCGATGGTAAACAAGGTCTCGCCTTGGACGGTAGCATTGCTCGCGATGGTCCCGATGCCGAACCCCACGAGGAACGACACGGCCAAGAGGAGGGCACCGGCTTGCTTCTGCTTCCTGGCCCGGATGCCCGCCATGACGCTTCTCGGTTCCACTACACGACCCCCGATCTGCACATTGGATTCAAATCACGAGCGCGGTTATGAGCCCGTTGACGTAACCGAGCACGATACCGAGCACCAGCCCCACCACGATGTACAGCCACCATCGCTTGATGAAGGCGAGGATTTTTAGTGTAAAATCCTTGGCTTGTTGCTGGCGGTTCGGCAGCTCCATAATTGAGGATTGATTCTTTTTGGATCTAATAAACATTGACGATATGTACACAATATAATATATATCTGGGGCAGATCCGCCGATTTGAAAACTGGCTCGGTTGGAAGGTTACCTCTCTCGTGCTAGGAAGCTATTCTAAGCCTGGGGGGAAGAGAAATACAACTGATCCATCTCTCTTCTAGCTGGTTTACCCGGAGCGATCTTGAAATGAACCCCGAAAAATTGAAAAAAAGTCTCATCGCAGCGAATAACAAGCAATTCTTCGCCGCGGGATTCATCGCGTGCATGGTCATCGTGCTCGGAGCAGCGGTGTTGTTTCCTTCGCTCATGACTCGTACTCGTGGGCAGGGCCCGTCCTTTCCGGTTGCTAGAGCCTTGTATCTCGCCACTCCCCAAGAACTCGGCGCGTCGGACGTGCTGGACGCCTTGCTGCTCGACCCGTCGATCTCCGTGAGCACGAGCTTCAACGGCAGCTTCGCCGGCTACGACTGCGTCGTCTGGGACTCTAGCCGGTTGTTGAACACGACCGAAGCATCAAGTCTCATAACATTCGTCCAGGGCGGGCGCGGTTTGCTCGTCATCGGGAGCTCGTCGTTGGCCACGAATTCTAGTTTCCTGGTTAGCCTGGGCATCATCTTCAATGCAACTACCACGGAGAGCTTGAAACAGAGCAATGTCGACATTCCCCCGGCCACCCTCACCCATCCATTCGCGGGAAAGGTCGAATGGAACTCGATCCCCGAGATCGTGAATTACACGGTCATCCAGACCAGCAACTTGAACCTGACAAGCACGAACGTGCTGCTCGATCGCTTCTTGCAGGTAGATGAGGTGGGGCAGAACCGCGACCCGTTGCTCGTCGAGAAGCATCTCGGCGCCGGGCGGGCACTATTCCTCTCCGGTTATTTCGGATCCGGTAACCGGGACCTCAACAAGCAAGTGCGGCTCTGGCCTTACTTCAACTACGTCATCTACGGGTCGGTCTTGTACGTGTCGGGAAAGGAGGGCAGCATTCCCTCGTTCGGGAGCTGGGCATACAGTCCCGTGCCGCATGCTTCCGAGCAAACGACGATCACCATCTACGTGACCATCATGGCGGTGTTTGCATTTGCACTTTTTTTCTTCGTTCGCCAGAGGTCGAAGCGTAGCAAACTGGATGATAAAACACTCGCCGCCGCGCGGGTGGAGGTGAAGAAAGAGGAGATGGCCATTGATCTCGACGAGGAGAAAAAGCGGCGGGTGAAGGAGCTCATGGATTCGGGAATGGACCCGGAAGCCGTCTACGCGGAGCTTGCAAAGATGGCCGAGGTTGACCTGAAGGATCGATGGGAACAAGTCGGCAGCCACCGGCAGATCGGCGGGTTCTTGTTTGGCCTGTTCACGGGGATCATCATCATCATTCCCCAGCTCTTGATCTTCGGTTATTTATTCCCCCAGATCGTGCTACCTTTCCCGCAAGTCAACGGCTGGATGGACATGACCAAGAACTTCTTCGGTGCCATCTGGGTTGCCTTCGACGTGGGCACGAGCGTGGCCCTGGCAAAATATTTCGCGCAATACCGCGTCAAGCAGCCCGACAAGGCCGTTCACTATGTCCAGATATTCGTGTGGTGGCAAATGCTGTCCGGCGTCGTCCAGATAGGTATCGTCGCGATGATCGGCTCGTTCATCTTCCCACAGACCTACCTCGCGCACATGTCGTGGATGTTCGTGCTCCACTCGATCATCCAGTACCCGGGCTTCTTCCTCGTCTTGCAATATGTCTTCCAAGGCATGCAAAGAACCGATTACCAGCTCGTCAGCCAGTTGCTCTACACGATCATCTTCAACGTGCTTTGCCAGATCGCCTGCATTTTGCTCTTCCGCTGGATCTTCGCGCCGATGCCGATGTATGGGGAGGCGTTCGGGGCAGGCATTGGATTCACTATAGGGCAGTATTTCGCAGAATGGGGCACGTTCTTTTTCACGGTCGGCTTGTTCAAGAAGCTGAAGTTCTCCTTGTCGACCATCTTCCGCGTAGACTTCACGCGGGCAGAGTTCAAGGAAACGATGCGGTTCGGCCTCAAGTTCATGATGGGTTCCGTCTGGGTGCCCGGCGTCTGGCTCTGGCAGATGTTCTTGCAGTCCATTTATATCAAGGGTTACGCGACGGAAAACGGATACTTCAACCTGATTTACACGGTCGGTGGCATGGTCGCGGTGGTCGGCCTGTTCATGGAAGGTCTCTTGTCCGGCGTGTCCGAAGCTCACTCGCACGGCAAGAAGAAGCTGCTCGAATTGCATACCGTCCAGTCGTTGAAATGGGCGAATTATATCGCGTTTTTCATCGTGATGTTGCTCTTCATGCTCGCGCCGCGCTTCATCATCGGGTTCTCGGGCTCGGAATGGCTACCCGCCATCAAGTTCGTGCCGTGGGTGCTCATCTTCCAATTGCTCGGCCCGTACTCGTGGAGCGGGGACAAGATGCTCACCGGCGCTGGGCTGACGGGCAAGCTCGCGATATGCTGGGTCATCGAGCAAGTCTCCCGGGCATTGCTCTTGCTTGCATTCATACCGGGCTTCCAGATGCTCGGCGTACTCTACGCGTACATCCCCGCCCTCGTTGCCAAGAACATCTCCCTCTGGATATTCATCTATCGCCATGTCACGAAGCCGAAGGCCTATTGGGTCGTCGTGTGGATCTCCCCCGCCGTGAGCTCGATCCTCGTGTACCTCCTCTTCGAATATGGCATCGCGCCTGCCGTGTGGCAAGGCGACTTGATCACGACGGCCTTGCTGTTCTTGATCGCGCTCTTCGGCGGCTTGTACCTCTACGCGTTCATCGCGGGCATCCTTGGACATTGGGACAAGAACACGATCGCCGAGCTGGACAAGGCAACGCGCATGGTCAAGGTCGTCGGCATCCTCGCGCGCACGCTCTACCACGCGTCGCGTGCCGGGTACAAGCTATGCCCCTTCAAGGACAAGCATCCCGTCGACGTGTTCACGGACGCGATGCGAGAGGCTCACGAGCTCGAGATCGAGAAGAAAGTGCTCAAGATCTAGCGGCTCTCGCGTTCTCCTTTTTTTCCTTGCTTTCAGTCATCCTTGGCTTCGGAGAGCAACCGCGCCGAGACGTCCGGATAGTTGGAATAGATGGCATCGGGGTGAAAAGAAAGCGCTCTCTTGATGCGCCGCTCGTCGTGGCAGTCCCAGATGAAGAGCCGCAGTCCAGCCTCGCGGATCGCGGAGGCCAGGGGCTGGGAGAGCCAGCCCTCCTTCACGTTGACGGCACGGATGCCGTGGCGATTGCACGCGGCGACCACGCGGCCCGGCCCGAGCTTGTCGATCTCCTGCTTGCGGATCGACCACACGAGCCGGTCACGCGGCACCCCGTGCCGCGCCCACCGGGCCAGGGTGCCGGCGCGCTCGGCGCAGAAGTAAATTTTCTCCAGGTTATGGAAGGCCTTCGCGACCTCGATCAAGCGACCGATGACGAGCCGCGACGGAACGTCGATGCTCCACGTGATCTCGTCCAACATCTTTCGGTGCTGGTAGTGCTGGAACACGTCGACGACCAAGGGCACGGCGGCGCTCGTGACCCGCCGCTGGAGCTGGCTCGCTGTCAACGTGAGCAGCGGCCGGTACCGGGGGAACTTGCCGACCCCGTGATCGTGGAAGAACACGAGCTGCCCGTCCCGCGTTACCTTGACGTCAGTCTCGATGGCCTTGGTTCCCATCTCGATGGCGCGGTCGAAGCTCTCGATCGTGTTTTCGGGAGCGTATCCCGAAGCACCCCTGTGCGCGAAGTTGATGACCACGCTCTATCTAGCCCCCGATCTCAAATAAAGATGACGTGGCAGTGGCAGCATGGAACGCAGCATTCGTACTTGCATCCCTTTTTCCTAATCACGCAAGCGTTAAAACCCGCAAGGATGGATCCAACAGCGACATTGGTGTTTTTTTCCATGAGCGAAACCCGCAAGGTACGGATCACTTGCCCATCATGCAACCGGACGTCCGATGTCGAGGTGCCGTTCTCACGCTTTAGCGACTCGCAACTGGAGAAGGGGCTCGTCACCGTTCTTTTGAAAAGCGAATGTGGCCACAAGTGCTTCGTGTTCATCGACAAGGATTTCAAGATGCGGGGTGGCCATTGCGCGGATTACGAGCTGAACCCGGAGGGCACGAGTGGGGTGGCCGTGCAAAATAACCATTACCAGGCATCGGAACTCTTGCTGAAATACGCTGCCGAGATCATCAAGCAAGACGTGCAAGACGAGGCGTTCATCAATGCCATCGGCGCGCAGAAAAAGATAGACGCGATGGAGAACGCCTTGATCCACGGGGACATCAAGAAGGCCGGGTCGATCATCGACGGCTTGAGGAAATTTGCACACGAGATCGACGAGAAAGAGTTCGCGAACCGGCTGCTCAAGAAAATAGAGAGCATCAACAAGCTCATCATCGACAAGCCGAATCTCGATTGGGATTCTCTCGTGCTCAAGGATAAAGAAGCGAAGAGCGAGACCGAATACGCCAACATGCACTTGATCCACTACGAGAGGCTTCGCAAGATCGTCGTGGAGCTGGAGTACGAGGTGATCGAGGGGCGGCTGCCTCGGGCCGCGGTCGATGCAAAGAGGCAACGGCTCATGGAACTCATGGACGAGAGTTGATGGAGCATGGGTACAAAGGAGGCAAAATCGCAACGGGAGCGGCTACGGCTACTGGATCGATTCAAGCCCGGGACCCCCGCGGCTGCCACGGCCATCGAGCTTCTTCAAAAGATGATCCGCGTAGACACCACGAACCCGCCGGGCAACGAGATCGCCCTGGCACGGGATCTCGAGGCATGGGTGAAATCACGCGGGTACGATTTCGTCAAGACGCGCATCCTCGAGAGCGAGCCGGGCCGGGCGAGCTTGATCGTCGACATCCCGGGCACCGGCCCCTCGAACAACCCTTCTTGGGGTTTCATGGGGCACCTGGACGTCGTGCCCGCCGAGGGCAAGTGGGAACACCCGCCCTTCTCGGGCGACCTGGTGGACGCCGGGCACGACACCTTCATCTGGGGACGCGGCGCGATGGATATCAAGTACCTCGGGGCGGTGTACCTCACGGCGGCATTCACGCTGCTCGGGGAGGGATTCAAGCCGAAGGGGAACATCAAGATATTGCTCTGCGCGGACGAGGAGCAAGGCGGGCACAAGGGGCTCGAATGGCTCGCCAAGAACCACTTCGATGCCATCAAGGTCGATTGCTGCATCAACGAGGGTGGTGGCTTCAAGCTTCCAACGAAGGACGATTTCGTCATCCAAGTCGGCGAGAAGGGGGTGTTCTGGACGCGGTTGAGGATCCACGGGAAAGGGGGGCACGGCAGCATGCCACCCGATTTCGACACGACGGCCATCTACAAGATGGTAAGGGTCCTGGCCCGGCTCAAGAAGTACAAGCCGCGGCTCGTCATCGGCCCCGAGTACCTGGCCACGATCGATGGAATATCCATCCCCGGTGCACTCAAGGGCCTCGTGAAGGTGAAAGGAATCTTGCGTGGCCTCCTCGCCCTCGCTGAAAAGGTTACCGGGCTCAAGCTGCGCCAGCTCGTCCTCCCGCTCGTCTCGAACACCATCGCGGTTACCAACTTCCACTCGGGTATCAAGGAAAACTCGATAAGCCCGGATGCCGATATCGTGCTCGACATCCGAACGCTACCCGGCGTCGGCCGCGAGCAAGTGAACGCCATGATCAAGGAGGCAGTCGGTGCCAGGCTCTACGACGAAATCGAGATCGAGCCCATCGACAACCAGATGTGCACGACCACGACCATTGACAACGAATATTACCGGGCAATCGCGCGTGTCACCAACGAGATTTACCCTGGCGCGCATCTCGTTCCTCTACTCAGCCAAGGATCCACCGACTCCAAGTTTTTTCGCGAGCGTGGCATCCAGGCGTATGGTTTTTGCCCGTGCATCAAGGACGAAGATCTTTCCTACGACGAGCTGATGTCCCTTGCACACAACGCCAACGAGCGCTTGTCGGTCACGAACCTCATGCTCGGCGTCGACTTCACCTACCGGGTCATGAGGCAAGTGTAAGCGGCTTCAAAGTTTCATCTCCTGAAATCCCGTTTTTCTCCCGTGCTGGCCAGCCATCGGCCGGCTTTCACAGATCCCGTATCATCAAAGGACTTCCTTAAACTCGCGCGACGAACCTCGATCGGCCGTCCCCGTCGAGCCGCTCGGCACGCTTGCTGTCGTGGAGCTGGTCCAGCTTTGCCTTCACGGAAGGATAGTTTTTCCTGTCAATTGGGAAAAAATGCCAAGCGAGGAGCCCGATCGCCGAGAGTAATGCCGGGATGAGAAACGAGGCGACGGCGACGCCGGTGATGGCAATCCCGAAATCGTCCCCTTTAACGATGAGGCCGTTGGTGAAGTCAACAGCATTCGCTGGAACGAGTGAAAAAGCAGCAAGCACGAGTGGTACCACTGCCAGTGCAACGCTCGTCATCGGCTTCGAAGCGATGCAACCCAGCCCCGCGTACACGGCTTCCCGGCGCTCGCCGGTGATCGATTCGTCATAGTCGACCACGATTGCACGCGCAGGAGCGAGGTAGATCAAGAACGCGGGCATCCCCATTGCCCCGATGCTGAACCCGGCCGACACGAGCCACGCCCCCGGGGGCAGCGAGTAAATGCCAACCATCTCGCCCGGCGGCATGTACGCGGCGAGGAAGGCCAGGGTGTATCCAATGCACTGGATGGCGAGCGAAAACGTGATGGCCGCTTTGAGATCGCGGTACCGGGGGATATAAAGCATGATGATCGTGCCGGCCACGATCCCCGCAGCGGGGCCGAGGAGGTACGGCACGGCGTCCCAGAACGTCGCGCCCGGGTTGGAATTGTTGAAGCCGAATATCCACGCGATGACGAACGCGAAGCCCGTCTGGACGAAGTACATGGTTCCAGTGGCGAGGCCCTCGTAGGCGATGAAGACTTGCCCCGCCCGGCTGGCAAGCACGGCCTTTGCGGATTGCTTGAAGGTAACTTGCGCCGGCGGGATGTATTCTTGTCGTTCCTTGACCCATCTCGTGAGGAATGCCCACGGGATGACGGAAACGGCACCGAGCACGACCGCGCAAGCCTGGAATGCCGCCACTGATCCGGGGGACGGGTTCGAAAGGAGGGCCATGGGCACGAGGCCCGCAGCGGCGCCCAGGATCGAGAAACCTGCCGATACGAGCGCGATCTTCGTCCGCTCGCGCCCGTCGATCGTGATTTGCGGGAACAAGGCGGAGCAGGCGAGATAACAGATCGTGAAGCACGTGTCGTAAAAGAGCTGCGAACCCAGGTACCAGAAAAACAAGGGAAGCTGGAATTCCGCCCCCCCGGTCGAGCCGCTCCAGCTCGCCGGCGGGAAAAAGACGAGGACGAACGATATCGAAAATAAGGGCGCCCACGCCTTGATCCACGGGAGGTACCGCCCATGCCGCGTGCGCGTGCGGTCCATGAGCATCCCGAACAATGGATCATTAAGGACATTCCATACTGCATAGATTATTTGCGCCAGGGCTATCCAACGCGGGTCAAGGCCAATCCAGCCATACCAAAAAGCTTGAAGAAACCCCATTACAGAGCCAAATATTCCACCCGGCAAGCCCGCGAGCCCGTACCCGACCGTCTCCTTCCACGACACTCGTTCGGCTGGACTTGCTGGCATCGGGCGGGTCATCACTCCGGCGGGGCGATCACGTGACAAAGGAATAGGAGGGAGATAAGGCCGCCGTGCGGGAACGTGGCTTGAACGGGTCATTTTTCCCAGGCGTAGATACACTTTCCAACCCCGGTCTTGCCATACACCCCCATCTGCTGGCTGCTGTTTCCTTTACCGACGGGAAGCGTGTAGATCGCCTTCGTTTCGAGGCCGGCCACGCGGGCGATGTCTGACAAGATGATGTCGACATGGATGACGATTCCCGCGAAATGCACGTTGTCGTTGACATAGTAAACCCTCCCACCGGCCTTGAGGATGCGGGCCATATCGAAAATGACGAACGCGTGCTCGAAGAAATAGTTTTTAATGAGCCGCAGCACGTTCGGGTTGTTCAAGCCGTTGGTTTCCTTGAGTTTCTCGAAATGGTTGTGGATCGCGGCGATGGTCTCGTTTCAATCGTACGTGGCCTTGACCCTGGAAAAAAAGGCGCCTTTCCTTGTCTGAGGAATATTTGTCTCGGATGCGTTACCCATTCGAAACGTTCCTTCTTGATTATGATAAAACACGGGAGCATCACTACGAGATAGAAAAGGACTGGGCGGACTTGTGCGAGGCTGATCTTGATAGATGGGATATGATTGACGTTATTCAGATGATCTTGCATGAAGGAGAACATGAGAAACATTGGGCGTGGGAAGTCGTGAAACAGGATTTTTTCATAAAGTGGATGGTGTTTTTCGGTCAAGAAGACCGTAAATTCGTGCGGGATTATTTTCGGAGGCGTACTGACTTCGGTTCACATCAACAGCGGATGCTTGAGGCTACTGCGAGGGAATTCGAAGAGTTGCGAAAAAGATCCGAAGGCTCCGCTATCGAGAAGCGTGATTTACAAGTTGGAGTGAAGCCATCCGTTGAAATTACCGATGAAAGCATTCTCCAATGTTTTCCTGAAGGTGAACCTATGAGATTCAGTCGATTCATGAAGCATTTAA
>JAUQYZ010000364.1 GCA_030587475.1 Candidatus Sigynarchaeum calidifontis | reverse complement strand
TTGCATTGCCAGACGGCTTCGCAGGAAGGCTCGTCGAGATCCAGCACCGGCCTGGAGAGATCCAGGTGATCCACGATCACGATGTCGTTTCCAAGTTCGCCATTCCTTCCGAAGGACCTGGTAACGAAGCAATATCGAGACAGATCAACAAGGACGGGTATCTCAAGTTCCACAAGCGAGCATATAAAATAGGGACGAAACACGCGCACAAGATCGTGCACGTGCTTGTCACCAAGGACGATAAAGAGATGCAAGTCTTCGAAGGAGACCGCATACTCGTTCAATTTGCTGTTGATGAAGGTAAACCGTACTGATCGATGAGAAACGCGTGAAATAATCACGCATCTTCATTTTTTTCATTTCATGTCACCGGCATCATCCCACTTGGAAGGGAAACCGGCGACAAAAGGCGACATTTTAGATGGTCGAAAAATGCGACATATTAGGTAATCGCTAACAGGGCAAGATGGATGAAAAAAAGGGAAGGAAAACGCTCCTTGCCGCGCCTTTTCCTCGCGCATTCGCGTGAATAGTCGTGTAACCGTATACCGCACCTTTGCATGCCCGTGGAATACATGTATCCCTACATGCCGTTCAGCGTTCAGACCACTGCTTGTAGGCAAGCTTGATATCGGTATCTTTCACCGTCGTCCGGTTCGCGTGCTTCGCGAGGTCGTTCGCACGGTTGGCAATTTCCTTCCCGAGTTCCTCGAGAATGATCCCCAATTCCTTTGCCGCGGATTCGGAAACGCGCTCCGCGTTAGCTTTTCGGATGAGCCGATCCAGCGGGGCGATGGGGATCACCCGGTCTTCGTTTTTCTTGTCGTTCTTCATGGTATTACACCACAACAGGGGATAGAAGGCAAAAGGTGCCCGAACGAGACAACTCGCACCTCGCGTCAATACCTACTAAAATCGGCTATAAAAGTTTTTTTTTCAAAAGCCCGATGGGCATGCACGCGCTGCCGAAAAGAAGTTTAATATAAAGCCATACGCCACGATTCTCCCCTCGTGCATTGCACGATTGCGCCGGGAACACGCGACAGAACCCTTTCCAATTTTCACGCGCCGTTCATTCCGCGTATCAAGATAAGCAGCCCTTCGTCGATCAATAAATCCACCTTGCATGTTCAGATTTGATCCTAACATCACATACCTTGTTAAAAACGGACAGAATACCGTGCGATTCGTGTAAAAAACCGCCACTCGAATCCTTTTCTTGATCCAAAGCTAGTTCCGTGTATATGATAGATACAGCCGTCATCCTTGCCGCGGGACTCGGCACACGGCTCATGCCCCTCACGAGGACCATGCCTAAACCATTGTTGGACGTTGCGGGCATCCCGATAATCGTCCGGATCCTTGGACACATGAAGGTTGCAGGCATTACAAACTTTATCATCGTCATCAAGCCTGATTTCGAATCTGTCTTCAAAAGGTCCATCCCTGGTGGGTACAAGGTGCGATTCGTGTACCAGGTGAAAGCAACGGGAATGACCGACGCGATCCTCGCAGCACGCCAATACGTGCACGGGGACTTCGTGGTGTGCGCGGGTGACATGATCGTCCCCGAGAACCACGTCGTGGACGTCGTGAATGTCCACGACAGCTCGAAGCCGTTCGCGACCTTGAGTCTATTCAAGGCAGGGATCGAATACGTGAAGGGCCTCGGGAACGTCAAGCTCGACACATCAGGACGGATCACCAAGATCATCGAGAAACCGCCGAAAGAGATGCTGTTGAGCAACGTATACAGTCTCCCGTTTTACGTGTTCAACGACGAGGTATTCAAATACCTTGATAAATGCCCCTTGTCCAGCCGGGGGGAACGGGAACTCCAGGATGCCATCCAGATCGCGATCAACGACGGCAAGGTGATGATGGGCGTCCAGATCAAGCGCGAGTTCTCGAAGGACGAGGTCGAGTTCCGGCGCGAGATCGCGAGCTTGAACATAACGGACATTAAGGATTATTTCAACGCTTGCATGTCGGCCGTCGCCGAGACCGGGGTTCAGGTTCCCCAGGAGATCCTATGTACCTTGATCGAGCCGGTCCGCATCGGTGCAGGTTGCCACGTGGCCGACAACGCGCTCCTCGGTCCGGGTGCGATTGTTGGGGACGGGGTCGCCGTCGGTGGCCTCTCAGAAATCTCCAATGCTATCCTCCAGCCCGGGTGCAAGGTTGGAAAAAACTGCCGCGTCGACCACGCCGTCATCGCAAGCGGGGCAAACGTGGAGGACAACACGGAGATCAAGGGCTCGCCGTCCGACATCAAGCTCGTGGAATAGAAACCACCGTGAGGATCATCGCTTTTCTTTCTGGCTGGCCTCGATAACCTGCCGAACGAGCATATCGATGTCATCAAGGGTGGTTTTCACGCGTGCGTCGCCGAGTATCGAGTGCTGTAGCTTCATGCGCGTTTTCTCGTCATCATCGCCGCCAATCCGCGTCGAATGGTTCTCGACCGTGATCGATCGCGTCGCCGCATCGAGCTTGTGGCCAAGCCTTGCGACTTCGACGTGAACCGGATCGTCAGGATCGTAGATCGGCCAGGGGAAATCGAGCGGGTGCTTCACGATGTTGCGCAAGCTCCCGTGGAACCCGGTGCTCCCCACGAGCTTCACGCTCTCGGTCAAGATAGGGGCGTTCAAGTACGCGACGAGGTAATGGCCCTCTTCCAAGCTGGAAACGGGGCAATAGAACATCGAGTAGTCGACGATCACGTTCCCCTCGATCAAGGCGCCCTTGACGATGCTCCCGCCCCCGTTATACGCGACCTTCAAGGGTGCCATCTGCCGTGGATTGACGAGGCAGTTCTGGTAGTTGATGATCTCGCGTAAGCTCGTGTGCGCCGCACCAGGTTTCAAGTTGCGAGAAAAGGCGGATTGCAGCAGGCCCATGTGCGCTGCACCGGCGGGAAGGAGGAGCGAATCAGGGACCAGATCGAGCCTTCTCGCATTCGCGTCGAACGTGCAGGGCAAGAACGCGTCTAGGCATTGCACCAGCTGGAAAGGGACGAGGAACGTGCTCTTGGCGATCTTGTGTATGTACTTCATCTCGACCTTGCCTTCCTCGTACGGCAAGAAATTCCACCTGCCTAGTTTCTTCGGCTGCACCAACTTGGAGGGTTTTATGACCGCGCATTCATCGGCATTGCCATTGAAACGACTGGTGATATCGACAAAGAACATCGTCCGGGGAAAAATCTGCGCGCCTTTGTAGAAAAGCGCTGCGTAGGGCGATTTGCCTCTGGGCAAGATGCGCTTTTTCTGGTCGGCGGGGATCAAGCGACCGATCGCGCCCACCGGCTTGTTCCCACTGCCTGAATTTATGGTTCCCGGCTCGTAAATGTCGCAGCCGCCCTTGGTGAAGGACGGCTCGCCGCCGTCGACGTCGTGCACGGTGACCAGCGTGAACGGGAACTTGTAGTTGAAGTGCTGGCCACCCGTCGCTTTCCGCCCGGCCAGGCAGATGCTATGGATCTTGAACGGCTGGCGGGAGAACCGCCACGCGTGGATGGCATCGAAGCCGGCAAACACGCGAGCCTTGTCGTGCTGCGAGCCGGTGATGATGCTGTTCGGGAGCAAGAAGAAAACCCAGTGACCGGGCTTCAATCGATCGAGGAACTTGTAAAAAAAGAGGGCGGCGATTTCCAGGTTGGAAGCGTTTTTTCCGCCGACATAGATGTCGAGATCAATTGCGAGCCGCTTCAACCGCTCCTTGTATGCCGCGTTCTCTATGCCCCCGAGTACGATCCACGGCGGGTTCCCGATGACGAGGTCGAGGTCAGATTGGGCATACGGCTCGCTCGGGAAGAGAGCATCGCCAAGGTATAAAGATGGAAACGCTCCGTCGATGCCAGCACGGCGCAACGTGACGAGCAAATTGATGGCGGCCATGAAGACTGCGAGCGGGTTCTTATCCGCGCCCGCGATGGCTGCGATCGATTTGGTCTTATCGGTCAAGGGCAGCGCGCTTTCGATGATGGCGTTGACCATCTCGATGAGAAACGTCCCCGATCCACATGATGGGTCGATGGCACGCATGCCCGGGACGAACCGCTCCGAAACCATGAGCCGGGCGAGCGAGACGGGGGTGTAATATTCCCCCGAGCCGTGTTGGGTCGTGTACGAAACGACAAGAGGATAGACCTTGTTGAAAATGTCATGAAGGGGCAGTTCGATTTTTTTCACGGCCTCGTCGATGATCTTGCGTGATTCTGAAAGAACATCGAGCCACGGGAAGCATGCTGCAAAGTGCTGGACGGGTTCGATCGCGACCGATGCCATAGACATGCCTGCACGGGAGAGCACCGCGCTGGCAACGAGAACGAGGAAAGCGTGACGGGTATAGAATGCTCCGGTCAGGTGTGACGAGTCGTACATGCCGTTAAGCAATGTTGTCCAGCGCGATATGCCCTCTTCGAAAAGTCTCCCGAATCCACGATCTTTTGCTTGTGCCGCCTGGATCTCGTCAAGAAACGCGCCTAAGGAGGCAGAATCATGAGCAAAGAGCGCTTCAAGCATATTACTAGAGCATTGACTAGAAGGGGAAAAAAAGTTGTGCGAATCAACCGAGTTTTTCTTCGATCCTGGCGAGCCGCTCCTCGATGCGGGAAATCGATGCCTCGATCTTGGCGACCCGTTCCTCTAGCACCGACTTCTGGGAAGACCCCGCCGCGGCCGGGGCCGGTGCTGGCGCGCTTGCCTTGGCGATCGCGGGGGCGGGTGCAGCTACCGGCGCCGCAGCCTTCGCAACTGCCGGGGCGGGTGCAGCGCCGGGGCCGGCTTCCGCTGAAGGTATGGGGTTCAGCTTCCGGTTCTTGGCAATCGTCACCGTGTCCCCCCAATTCACGCTCGTGGCAGCCGCGACGGGTTGTTCAACCACGACCTCTTTCCTTGCTCCTGGCACGACGCGATAGGAGGCGCGCGTGTCTTCATCGGATGCGACGGCCGCGTCGGCAGGGGCCCTCGCGGGCGGTGGCGCGGCGGTTTTTTGAGCGATGGCAGCCGCGGCCGCTTGGGTTCGTTCCTGTACCTCTGGGCCCGGCGCGGGGATGCCCGCAGACTTCGCGCGTAGTTCGTTTCCTTGTGCCTCCTTGGTGAGGAACTGCACGGTTTTCATGATCTGGTACGGGTTAAGGTTTGGAATTGCGGTTTCTTGCATGACGAAGCCTACAATTAAGTTGCCATTAAGCTCGTTAAATGTAGTACTAACGACTACTTCATTGCCCTTTAATATGCGGGCAGCCCACGAGCTGCCAACCTTCCCGAGTTGAAGCCGGTAGGAGCTACCCGTGATGCCGAGCTGGCTCGAAAGCGGGGTGAAGTTTTGCGACACGGCTCATTCACATGTTTTTTTTGGATCGAGTTTCCATCATCGATCACCTTGACCTCACGACAGGAACGGGGCGACATTTCGATGATGATATCAACCAATCCGGTAGTGTTTCTATCAAAATCCTTTGATATTCTAGCTTTGTTGCTGGTAAAAAAAAAGCTTCTTTTTTGGGATATATCGAAGGGGATATGAAGTTCGACGCTGCATACTGGCCGGACGGTCGAGCGTCCACATTCCTTGTATAAATTCCTCGACGAGAAGGGCGATCACTTTTCGATCATCCAAAAGAAGATGATCTTGTATCCTCGGCTATACTAGATAATCACGTCAATTTGGCCAAATCGAGACGAATCATGGCCGAACGCGTCGATAATGCGAACCATGACACGATGCGGGCCTGGCATATCGTACTGGTGGGAGAATTCACACGTGAGAGCGGGATTTTTTCGTGATTGGATGAAGGAATCCTTGCAAGAAAACACGTGCCCGTCATGATCCCAATCGATCCCGACGAAGTCCACGACGGCAACGCCATCATCACTTGGCTTCGCCAGTGCATCGTTGTTAATCCCTTTTTTGATTCGATATCCTTCCAGGATCAATTCAAATTGCCCTTTCTTCAATTTTCTGGAGAAAGAAATGTCCGGCAACAGGTAAAAAGGGGCCGCTGCTCGGATCGTCGCGGGCATCTCGTGCTGCAGTAGATCATTGATGTTCAGTCCCGTTCCCACCAGCAAAGCCGCGATCTCGCTGGTCGACGGGATCTGCACCAGTCGAACGTCGGTCCCTGGTCGGCAGAAGGAAGAAGGATTCTCATCGAGCCCCAGTGCCCAATCATTCGCGAGGACGTCTATCCCCACGACTTGCCCTGTCTTTCCTTGAAAGTTATCTATCAGGTTCTTGACCAGCCCCGCGTTAACGGGCGCCGTGGGGGGCATGACAACGACCACCCTGCCTTCTTTTTTCCCGCGATTGTATTCAGCTGGTTCGGCAGCCTCCGCGCCATACAATGCCAGTACTGCGCGGGCGTGATCCCGGGCATTGCTGAGCCAGGCTAGCTCCGCAGCGCTTTTCACCTTGCGAATCTCGAACGCCGTGTTACCCCGGTCGTTTTTCTTGTTTCGATGCGGTCCAGTACCCGACCGATGCCCGACCAGCCGCCGCCTCGTCGCATCGATGCCCGCCCGCGCCAGCTCGCACCCGATCCACTTGCGCCCGAGGCCCTCCGCCGCATCGAGGGTGGTTCCCGACCCGCTGAAGAAGTCCGCGACCGTGTCGCCCGGGTTGGTCGAGACCTGGATCAGCCGCTCCAGCAGCTTGAGAGGCTTTTGCGTGTCGAAATCGAGCCGCTCGACGCTACTGCCCATGACCCCACCGATGTCGAGAAACAAGTCGTTCAGTTTCATGCCGCTGCTCTCGTCGAGGTATTGCTTCTTTTGCGGCAGCGCGCCGGGCGATGGCTGGAACACCTGCCCCCGGTCGTGGTAATCGCGCATCTTTTGCTCCGTGTACTTCCAGACCTTCGTGAACCCGAGGAACTCGTAGGTCAGGTTCGGGCGATTGGGATTGGGATTGATGACCGGGTTCAGCGCGAACCGGCGGCCCTCGGGGACTGGTGATTTGCCCTCTAGCTGGTCGCGTGTGAGCTTGACATTCCGCCCGTCTGGAGTTTCCAGCCAGCAGAAGTATTTCTTGAGCCTTTCCTCGTCGTAACCGGCACGCACGTCGTTCCAGGTGTAGTCCTTCCCCTTCGTGTAGTAGAGGATCACGTCGTGCAGGACCCCGTAGGCTTTCACTTGTGTCTGCTTGTAGGTGAGCCGCTTCCAGATGATCTGGTTCCGGAAGTTCTCGTACCCGAATATCTCGTCGAGTAAAATCTTGATGTAGTGGAACACGTGCCAGTCGAGGTGGACGTACATTGAGCCCCCGTCGCGCAGTAGCGCGTGCATGAGGACAAGCCGTTCATACATGTAATCGAGGTATTGAGCCAATCCATCCTGCCACGAGTCCTTGTAGGCGCGCGGGAAGTTCCGGCCCGGCGCGCGCACGGAAAAATTGCCACCGGAAAAAAACGGGGGGTCGATGTAGATCATGTCCACCGGATCGGCGTGTTGGTCGACTAGATAGCGTAGTACCTCGAGATTGTCGCCCCAGAACAACGCGTTAAGTTGCAATTTCGCGACACCAGGCTCGCCGAAATACCGCTCGGCTGTCTCGATGAAACAAGAGGGGGGCTCGGCCAGGCTTGTCGCTGCCCTATTTTTCGCCGGCCAGCTGAGCTCGACCTTATCACGTTTCTCGACCATACCCGTGGTGTCACCTTGTGTGCAGCGATCAGTTGTATCACGGTCGCATCCCGGGGTAAAAAAAATTGACCTCACAAGAGAAGCGCAAGGATCATGAAAAAAGATAAGGGAAAAAAACAACGGTTCGGATTAGATGTATTGTTTCTTCACTGAACGGACGTAACACTTGTATACCTCAATCAAGGGGATGATTGGCAAGCTTAAGGCGAGAACGAGGACCCAATCCTCGCCATTCAACATTTGAACGTAGAATCCAAGTGAAACCTTGGCAATTCCATGCTCATCGTACGTGATGGTACCTTCATTCCAACCAGGGAGTAATGGAATTGCATATACGACACCTAACATCCCGAGGAATATGAGAATCGTGAAAAATATCAACGTCGGGCTCATATCTTTACGGAAACTCTTCCAGACGGGAATGTTAGGTCGCCGAATAGAGTACGCAACAACCGTTTCAGAGATAAAGATCACGCAGAACGCGATTGTTCTCGGCTTCTCAAGTGCTATGTTGAGATCCCTTGTCAATATATTCCTTGTACTTGGATCCGTAGACAGATTAAGTGTTTCCACTAGCGTACTCTGCCCGTTGAATGCATTGATGATTGGTAATGAAACAATCGTCAATACAAACACCATATAAGCGATGAGGATTATAAGCATGTAGAGCACGTTCTTGCTGAAGATCTCCTCGGTGTTTCGGGGCTTTTCTTGCATTACATCTAAGGACGTCCGGTCGAAGGTGAGGCCGAGGGGTGGGAAGGTGTGGGGTAACACGTAGATAAGGTTGATTTGCAGGCCCGTGTCGAACAATCGGAAATCGATGTTCACGAATGCTGTGGAAATGAGCACGATCGCCTCTGCAACGTTCACGAAGATGTAGAAGAAGATCATCGTGCGGATCTTTGCGAAAAGACCGCGGCCTTCCTTGATACCAAGTTCGATCGTGTTGAAGGAATCGTCCGATATGATCATGTCCGCTGCTTCCTTGGCCACGTCCGTTCCCGTGAGGCCCATCGCCAGCCCCACGTCCGCCAAGCCGAGAGCGAGGGCGTCGTTCACTCCGTCGCCCGTCATCGCGACTGTCTTTCCCTTGTCCTGGTACCGCTTGACGATGACTTGCTTGTCGTTGGGGGAAACGCGGGCGAACACCGCGGTTTTCATAAATGTCTCGTCATCGAGGTCATGGATGTCCTTTCCTTCTATGATAACCTCGCCAGGATCATATATACCGAGTTCCCGGCCTATTGCCGCGCCAGTTTCCCTTGAATCACCGGTGATCATGACCACGGTCACTCCAGCGCGCTCGCAGGCAAGTACCGCGTCCCGCACGCCTTCGCGAGGTGGATCCTGGATGACCACGAAACCAAGGAACGTGATATCCGTTTCGACCTCGTCCCGCGTGTACTCTCTCCCTTCCGGCAGCGCCTTGAGATCCTTCCACGCGATGCCGAGCGTGCGGAATCCCTTAGACGCCCACTTCTCCACCTCGTCCTTTATACGTTTCTTGCGCCTGCCATCCAGGGGCGCGTGCTCCTCCTCGTCCTCCATGATCGACGTGGAACGGTCGAGAATTAACTCGGTAGCACCCTTGATGAATGCCATCCACTCGTGCTTGATCTTCGAGCTCGTCGATGACCAGATCTTTGTCATACGCTTGAGGTCCGAATCGAAGGGGAATTCCTTGATGAATTTCAAGTGCTTGAGCATTTCAGATTCGTAGATCTTGAGTTTCTCGCCGAGCACGTCGAGCGCGCCTTCCATGGGGTCGCCGATGACCTTCCGGACGAGCTGCACGTGCTCGCCCTTCCGGGCCACCTTGAAATCCTCCTCCACGACCTCTGCGTTGTTGTCGAGCAAGCCGGCAACGACGAGCTTCTTCAAGCTCTTATAGTCGTCCTTGTTCACCACGTGGTCGCCGAGCAGGACGGCTCCTTCCTTCGAGTACCCGAGGCCCGTTACGTCGAAAAGCCGGTCGGTCGCCCAGACCTTCTGGACGGTCATTGCATTCTTCGTGAGCGTCCCCGTCTTGTCAGTACACACAACGGATGCCCTGCCGAGTGCCTCGATCGCCGTGAGCTTCCGTGTAATGACCCCCTTAGCAGCGATTGCCACGACACCCGTTATAAGGATAATCGTTGATAGCAGTACGATGTTGATAGGCACGAATTTTAGCGCAAGCTCGATGGAATTCACGAGACGCCACCAGAAACTTGTTGAATTCGTTATCGTCCCATTCATGCCCATAATAACGAGTACGTAGATCCAGATCGCTACAAACATTATGCCAACAAAAATGGCAAGCCAGTTCGCAAACTTGTTTATTTTCGCCTTTAGGGGGATCTCTTGTTCGGCGGTAACTTGATTTAGATTTTTTGAGATATAGCCGATCTCAGTGTTGATTCCTGTCGCAAAAACAACCGCACGAGCGTTTCCTTTTGTCACAAACGTGCCTGAAAAGACACAATTCTTGATACCATGAATTCTTGAAATGGATATTTTATCCGGGAGGGGTGCGGAGGTTTTCTGTACGGGCTGGCTCTCCCCTGTGATAGCCGACTCGTTGACGAAGAAACTTGCATCGGAGACGACGCGCGCGTCAGCTACGATACGGTCACCCTCTTGCAGGTCGAGAATGTCCCCTGGAACAACATTAACCGAGTCAACCGAAATCTTGATGCCACCACGGATGACTGTACACACGTTCTTGGATAGACGCTTTAACGATTCCAGTGATTTCTGGGCCCTGATTTGCTGAATAACAGCAATGCCCGCGTTCAAGAGGATCACGAAAAAGTTGATAAGCGGTGAAACGAGTGATTTGTTGATGAATACACTAATGACAAGCATCAGCGTGGCTGCCAAGAGAAATATGACTATGATCGTGTTCTCCAGGACGGGCGCAAAGTAGAGCTTGTAGATCGAGCGCTTGACCTTCGGCAGCTCGTTCAAGCCCAATTCGACTTGCCGCCGTTGAGCCTCCTCGGAGGAAAGGCCGGTCATATCGTCCGTCTTGAACTCGGCCAGGACAGCCTCGGCGTCCTTCGCGTAGTACGTCGCGTGCTCGCGGGGTGCTATGACGGAGGCCGCCCGTTTCTTGGCGCGGGCTTTCTCCCCACCGAACTTGCCAAGTATTTTATCGAGTATAGACATGTGCTTCTTGCCAAAGTGCTCTTACCTATCGATATTGAGGTATATGCAATTCAAAGATTTAATTAGTGCATGTGGCCTCCGGTAATCACGTGTCTAGTACGTTCGTAAAGAATCACAAAAGGATTGGAGATCCTTCATGCAAATCATCTACTCGCACGCGTTCGATAGAGGAGAGTATTCGGGCGATCCGGCTGCGGAACAGGGCCGCTTCGATTCCATCAGGTCCATGGTCGAGGCTCGAGGTCGCGGCGGATTCATCGAGCCCAAGCCCGCGAAAAAAGCGGACATATTACAAGTACACACCGCGAGCCACTACGAGGAGATAGAAGAGGACAAGTACTTGCTCGAGATGGCCTTGCTCGCCGCGGGCGGGGCCATCGACGCCGCGGAGCTGGGCTGGAACGGGACTCCGGCCTTCGCGGCGATACGACCACCGGGACACCACGCGAGCCCGGGCAGCGCCTGGGGTTTTTGCTTCTTCAACAACATCGCCGTGGCCCTCCGCAAGCTCATCTCCGACGGGAAGATCGGCAGCGCCTTCATCCTAGACTTCGACTTGCATTTCGGCGATGGGACAGCCAACATTTTCAGCACCACGAAAAGCGTGGAGTATTTCCACCCGGATTCCATGGTGAGCGAGACGTTCATCTCGGACATCGAGGAGCGGTTTGCAGAGGTGAAAGAATACGATATCCTCGCCGTTAGCGCGGGGTTCGATCGGTTCATCGATGACTGGGGAAGGCTCCTCAAGCGGTCTGATTACACGACCATCGGCAAGTTGTGCAAGGGGTTTTCCGACGCGAAATGCAAGGGGCGCCGGTTCGCCGTGCTCGAGGGCGGGTACAATTTCCCCGAGCTCGGGGCGAATATCAAGGCGTTTTGCGACGGTTTCGGCTAAACACAAGGCCTTATCCATTTATTTGCTCGTGCCCGCCTTGAGCACGCGCGAAACCTTGAGCTCGATCTCGTTCTGTCCCTTGTTGACGTTGAACCGTATGAAGAGCAAGTTGTCGTTGATGACCCTTGTATGCACGGCAGTGGCGCTGTGCACGACCTCGACAGAGGCCAAGTCGAAATCATTCCCCCATAACGCTATGCCGTACGGCATGAGCTTCTCGCTCTTGACCGCGATGGCCACGTCCATGATCTCGCCCTTTTCACCGGCGTTCTGGGTTTCGACCACGTGCGGCGGGATCTTTTCCTCGGAGAGCATGAGCTCGTCGTCGAATCGCCGGCCTTCCTCATCCATGTAATTGCATATCCACACGGGGGCTTGTCCGGGCTTGTCGAACACGAGCATGCACTCGCTGTCGTAATAGAAGAAGGAATCCTTCCACGGCGGCACCTTGAGCCACCAATTTTCTTGCGAAACGAACTTGTCCACGTAATTGTAGAAATTTTCGTTGAAAGACAAGTAAATGTGCTTAGGCTTGAAAACCCTTCCTTCCACGTGTTTCTTGTAAACCGGGTTGATCTCGTGGATGGGAATGTCCTCGAAATACATGTAACACTCGGGCTGGTTACCCTTGTAAGTTTTATGGTAGAGCCGGATGGCCTCGTTGGCGTCCATTATCAGCAGATCCTTCTGGGTGACCACGTGGTCGAGGAACAGGTCGAGCATCTTCGCGGTGAAATCGATGCGACCGGATGCCGACTTCATGAACGGCACGCAAGTCGGGGTCGCCTCCATCTCGTGAGCCTCCTGGTGCTGGTGGAAGAATATATATTCGTTCAAATCGAGGTTCCGCATGTATTGCGCGAGCAAAGCCTTCCAATATTCCACGTTCGTGTCCGTGCACTTGAATTCGGATTCCGCGTCGTTCGGATCGGTTGAATATGCCTCCGGTTGGACGTAATGCAATGACTTGTTCAAATCCCGACATGTCCATTCCAGGTTGATGACCTTGCCGAGGAACTTTTTCGGGCGCTTGTAATTCTGCGGGTTCACGTACCATTGTCCCCACGGCGCCCCGAAATCGGTTATGCGGTCTGTCCCGATCTGGAAGGGGCACGATCCCCACATCCCGAGGATGTTGAGGTCATTGAGCACCTGCACGAGGCTATTGCTACGATAGCCGGTTCCAACCACTTGCACGTCGGCCCACGGCAGGATCTCCTTGATCTCGGCGATCTCGCGGGCGACGTGCGATTCGAGATCTTTCTTGCGCTCCGGTTTCAAGAGGTCGGCGTGGCGGTCCATCGAGTGGTTGTCCACGTTCAGCATATAGCCGACTTGATCCTTGTACTTCTTGTTGAAGCCCGTGAGCAACTCTTGCTCGATCAACGCGGATTTGGGCGTGACGAGCCACGTGACCGGGATGGAAAATTTGTCTTTCCCGCCAGATTTGCGTGGCTTGTGCGCGATGTCACCAATCTTGATGATGCCTTGATGTGGGCTCCCGTATCCCCATTTCTCGTCAACGAAATAGGCAGACGAGATTAACGTATACACGAGCTTGCCGGTCATGGCCATTCCTTCTGTCGTGCAAGAGTGATGTTGAATATCCTTTCCCATGGTAGAAAAACATTGTGGGAAGCTGTCACTTTCGAAAGATCAAGAATTTCTGCTCCTTACGGGTACCGGGCTTGTCGATCACGAGGAACCCTTGAAAGCCGGATAGGGTACCAAAGGCACGGGTGATCACGTCCAGCTCGGCTCGCGACTTCGGGTAAAATTCCACGACACCCCGGCCGCCAGGCATAAGCAAGGCGTGCACCTGCCGCGCGAATGCATCGTAGACTTGCCGGGCGAGCGTGGCATCTTCGATGTCCTGGGACAGGAAGTTCATGGCAGAAATCGAGATCACGAATGAAAAAGCGCCGTCGCGGAACGGCATACGCGCCATGTCTGCCTGGACGACGGGATTGGGAAGATGCCGGAGCTCGAGCATGTCCAGGGATATCTCTACGCCTACTACGATCGGGAAGCCGGCTTGCATGGCGATCTCGGTCGAGAACCCGTTCCCGCAGCCCGCGTCGAGCACGGCACCCTCGCGCTTGGCATCGGGCGAGATCCCGCCGCCGATTTTCTCGTCCCCGAGCAGCTCGAGTGCCCGCCGGGTGGTCGCGTGCTGCAGCCGCGCCATCCACCTCGCGCCCTGGTATGCCCTTGCCTGGTCCGAGACGAAAGAGTCCCTGGTGGGAACCTTAGGGGAGCGCTTGCGGCTCATTTGCGCAGGCCCTTCAATCGTTTCAGATCCTGGGGGAATTTTTCCTCGTCGGGAGTCTCGACTGTGCCCGGATGATCCTTGAAGCGCGGGTCGTTGACCAGCCAGCGAAAGCCCTCGGTCCCGATCTGGCCCTCGCCGATGTGCGCGTGGCGGTCGTGGTTGGTGCCAAGCTCGTGCTCTGAATCGTTGAGATGAAACGCGTAGATGCGGTCGAGGCCTATCTCGTCGTTCACTTCCTTCATCGTCTTTTCATAGATCTTTTCCGTGCGAATGTCATAGCCCGCCGCGAACGCGTGGCACGTGTCGAAACATAGGCCGAACCGCTTCGGTTCTTCCAGCTTGTCGAGGATCTGGCGCAGCTCCGACCAGGTGCGGCCGATCGTGGAGCCCTGGCCAGCCGTGTTCTCGAGCAAAATCTTGACCGGGCTCCCCGGAAATTTCTTGGCGATGGCATTCAGCGACCGCGCGACTTGCGCGATGCCGCGATCCAGGCCCATGGCCTTCGGAGCGCCTGGATGGAATACCAGGAAATCCAGTCCCAGCTTCGTGGAGATGTCGTACTCCAGCTCGAAGCACGTGATCGATTTCGCGAGGATTTCCTTGTCTTCTGCTGCCAGGTTCACGAGATACGTTCCGTGGCAAAATATCGAGGAGATGTTAGATTGTGCCGAGCGCACGCTCTTGAACGTGCCAAATTCCTCGTCCTTCACGGCACGCGCGCCCCATGACCTGTTGCTCTTGACGAACATCTGGACGGCCTCGCAATTTATCTCGGAGCCGCCCTTAATCGCGTTTTCAAACCCGCCCGCGGCGGACATGTGTGCACCGATGCGCAAGTGTATCACCGTTTCACCATACGTTAACGGGGAATGACTTTCATTCATCCCAGGAATACTTCAACATTCCGCATGTGCAAGATCGTATCCACGAGATCCGGCTCGCCAGATTAACAGACTCGTGGCGGGACATCCTCACCGCCAGTCGAAGTAGAATGACTCTATCCTGTCCGGCAGTTGCACGTCCACGAGCGGGTAAAAGTTGACGATCAATTTCTTGGGATAGAAGACGAACCTTGCCTTTTTCAGCGGCGCCGGGTCAAAATATGGTATGAACGGGGTCTGCAAGCCAACCCACCCAAGTTCTCTCGATGTCTGGGCAAAGTAATTGCAGAGGTCGGTCGCTTCTTTCGTGGACAAGCGATACGTGTGAACCATGTCCAGCCAGCCGAAGGGATGTGACTTTCCAAAGCCCGCTATGTTGAATCGCCACGCGATCATGAAACCATCGACCTTTCCATCTGCACCCTCGTGGACCACGCAGTTCACGCCCGGCTGACCCAAAAACCAGATAAAGTCATCCCGTTCCCTGATAAACGACGCTTGATTGCGCGTCTTGTGATCCTCCAGCAGCTCGAACACTCGCTCGGCATCCCCGGGCTTGTACTTCCGCACGCGGGGATTCTTGTTGCGGGGCACGCTTTGCAAGAGTGCAAGGCCGAGCTTCTCGTACCACTTTATCTTGACCACCTGAGACATTTTTTTGACATCGAAGACGCGAATGATGAATTTCTTGATGGTGATGATCTCACGTCCTTTTAATCCCGTTTCACGAACGAGCGCGGCCGCGGTATCGATGCCGTGTGCCTCGGGTTCGAAAAAGCCGAAACCCCCCTCGTACCCCAGCTCTTTTCCCATTTTCAGCATCATTGCACCGATCCGTAGCGCGAGATTCTTACGCTGGTGCTGCGGATGTACCGCTAGCATGCCGGGAACCCCGGTCCTGTAATTCTTGCCGTTGACGTGTAGCAAACGGGGGGTAGCGCCCTCGAACCCGACCATCTCGCCCGTCGGCTTGTGCACGACCCTGACGAAGTAGTTTCGCGGGATGGTTGGCGAACCGAAAAAAATGTTGAACGTCTCCTCGGTGAACGATATCGTGCCGCCTTCCTCGGGGCTATTCTCTAAATACGCTGCCTTGACAACTTGAACCGCTCGTTTGTAATTTTCATCGTCGAGCGTGAACCGCTCGACCACGTAATCGTCCTTTTCTTGCGCGGCCATCCTTCTCCCTTGCTATTCTTTGTTTTAGCCATCTTGCTTCTGAGATGTTCACATCCCCCTTATAAACGTTTCTTGGATTGCGCCCGGTTGTCGGGCCGCAAATAGAGAATCATTTCTGTTAGAAACAAATTAAAATTGGGTAGCATTATCCAGCGCAACCCGATTCGGTAAGACACATGCCAGAAACGAAGCAAGTAAAGCTCAAGATAATGTACGGGAAATCACGGTCCATAAATATCATCAAGCGTGACCTCTTCATCCCCAAGGAAATACAAGACAAGCTCGAAAAAGAAATCCCGCGGATGAGATACATCACGCCCTCGGAGCTCTCCCAGAAATACGGCATCCGCGTGTCGGCAGCCAACGATTTCCTCAAGAACCTCGAGAAAAAACACGTGATCAAGCGCTACGAGAACTTGAAGTCGCCCAAGATACGCGTCTACGTGCCCGTTTTTTCCCAGAAGAAATGAGTCACCTTCCCTTCTAGCGCGCCCGCGAAGGCGCGTGGATCCCTTGATTCCCTAGCTTGCCTTGTTTTTGAACGGAGCTGAATGTACCTAAAATATTTTGTACTGATTAAGTCCTAAGATCCAATAAATTAACTACATTCACCTTCTTTATAAACTTGCTCTTGATTTTTTCGTTCGATGGCAGGATGAGAGCATGTGAAGCCAGATGGAATGCTGGCATGATGGCGAATACGAGATGCCATTTGCTATCGATTCAAAGCACGTTCCTACACGTCCGGGGAACGTGACTGGGAGAAAGAGATCATTCAGAAACCTTGGCCACCATATTAGGCGGCGGGGGAGGACGTGGTGG
>JAUQYZ010000249.1 GCA_030587475.1 Candidatus Sigynarchaeum calidifontis | reverse complement strand
GTCACGGACGGCCCCCCGCAAGACGTGCAAGCGCTCGCCAATTATCGCCCTTGGGTGGAGCACGTTCGCGGTATCGGCTGGGCGGATGCACCTCGCCCGAAAGAGGAGCTGTACCAGATCGCAGATGACCCGGACTGTCGACACAACCTGGCACTCGAAAACCCCAGACATCCCGTGCTGATCGAGTTGCGCAAGGTCTTGGATGACCACCTCGAAAGAACCCTGGACCCGATCCGCTTGGGCCCCTATCCGCTGCCGCCGATGGGCAGCGTCAACAACGCGTGGATGTTCCCGCACTTGTGGCAAGATCCCAACGCCCAAGTCTTGTTCCACCAGAACATCGACGGCATCAAGCCTGGCATCAAACTCCCGTGGGATGACGAAGAGGATACTTGATATCAAGTGCCAAAATCGGCTCCATTACTTTTCCGACCTTGTTAGTCAACAAGGCTGGTGAACGGTTCAGAACGCGGGATCTGCATTCAGTGTTGTCGTGCAATAGTTGACGCCGAGCAGATCCAGCATCCCGAATTGCGTCACGACCCTTTCCTTGAACGTTTCCCAATCCTTTCCATCCCTGGGCGACCACGCGACCTCGGCCAGCGCGCACATCCGGGGGAGGCACATGTACTCGGCATGCTCGGGCGTCGAGATGTACTCGGCCCAGACGTTTGCTTGCGTGCCGATGATCAATCTCGCCTCCTCGTCGTCAAGCTCGACCGGCACGGGCTCGTAATGATACACCTTGACGAGTGGCGTGTATCCCCCGATGGCCAAGGGCTCGGTTTCCGGGTCTGCTTGGTAATAGTCGAAGTAACAGTACCCGGTCGGGGTCATGACCACGGGATGCCCGGCCCTGGCGGCATCGATGGCCGCGCCCCAGCTGTTCCATGCCATGACCGTGGCGTTTTCCGCGAGGCCACCTTGCATGATCTCGTTCCAGCCGACCATCTCGCGGCCTTGGGATGCAATGAATCCCGCGATGCGCCGGATGAAATAGCCCTGGAGTTCCTCCTCGTTCGCGAGCCCCTCCGCGACCATCCTTGCCTGGCAATCCGGGCAGCCGTGCCAGCTGTCCTTCGAGCACTCGTCCCCGCCGACGTGGATGAGCCTGCCCGGGAACATGTCGATGACCTCCGCGAGCACGGCATCCAGGAACGTGAACGTCGCTTCCTTGCCCGCGCAGAATGCCTGGTCTGACGGGCCGCCCGTGCATCCGAGAGCGGGATACGAGGCACGGGCGGCCGAGGAATGCCCCGGCATCTCGATTTCGGGGATGATGGTGACGTGCCGCTGCCGGGCATGCTCCAGGATCTCTTGCACCTCTTCCTTCGAGTAGAACCCGCCGTCCTCCCCCGGGCGATAGGCGCCGACTTGCGTGAGCAGCGGGTAGGCGTCGATCTCGATCCGCCACCCCTGGTCATCGGTCAAGTGCCAGTGGAACGTGTTCAACTTGTACATAGCAAGCAAGTCGATGTATCGCTTGATGAAGGCCACGGGAAAGAAATGCCGGCTCACGTCGAGGTGCATGCCGCGGTATGAAAATCGAGGAACATCGCGAATGGTAACACAAGGGACGGTGCAACCCGTGCTCGAATGCCCGAGCGACAGCCCCGCCGCGACTTCCGGGGGGAAGATCTGCAACAAGGTCTGGATCCCGTAGAAAACGCCGGCGGGCTGGAACCCTGCAATGACGATGCCGCTCTGGGTAACATCCATGGTGTATCCCTCGAGCCCGAGGCGCGTGTCGGCCGGCGAGAGCTCGAGCAAGATAACGTTCTCCAGGGAACCTGGCACTGTTAGCGCGGCAACCGTGATCGTGCAATTCAAGGATACCCCGAGCTTTCCTGCAATGTAATTGCCAATGTCCAGCAAGGCCGTTTCGTTACCCCCGGCAGCATCGACGAGCACGCGCGTGTTCTCGTTGGCCATGAAGTATCCTTGTTTGGGTTCCATCATGCTGGGACGGGGGATGATCGGATACTTTCGTGCCGATGCTCGTTTTTCTTCGTGATCGATGAGCCATGCGGTGTTCAAGCATGCCACGCTGGCAAGGAAAACCACCGATAGCAGCAGGAATCCTTTTCCACGGATATTCCACGCAGCACGTGCTTTTGTTCCAGACATGTGGTTCTTGCTCATAAACCAATTCTAGCTACCGCTTTCATGGTGCCGGGAGTATCTCTACATTTCCATCGACCACGCGAAATAACTATTTATGCCGATGGCATGGCATTGGAATAGACCGCTAGTGGCTGCTGACAATGGAAGTTTATCGTTGGCAGAGGGCCAAGGAAATCTGAGTTGTCTGTCGTATGGCCAAGGGAGGCTATCGTCGAGATTGGATAAACAAAAAAAGGATTAAGAGTATAGTATCCCACCGATGGATGTAAAAACCTACGACATCTGGATCGCGGAATCCGACAACGATCTTGAGATGGCTGATGTCCTCCGCAAGAAAAAGAAATATAACGGAGCTGTATTCTATTACGTCCAAGCCGCTGAAAAAGCGGTAAAAGGCTTGTTATATCTCTTGAGTTTACAACCATGGGGCCACTCGTTATTAAATTTGCTCAACGAGTGCGAGAAAAACGGCATCGCCGTGAAACCTGAATTCAAGACGAGCGCAATTGCGTTCGAGCACCATTACATCGATTCGCGATATCCAGATGCATCGCCGTCCAAACCGCCGAGACTATCATTCGACAAACGGAAAGCCACCGAGATTCACGATCAAGCAAAAACCATCATCGATTTCGTGAAACAAGAGAAAAAAGCGAGGGTAAAGCCATGAGCGTCAAGGCGTCTGCGCTAGACCTGTTTCGGAATATGATCGACGCGATCAAGCAGCGGATCGACTTGAAAGCCGTGATCATGTTTGGTTCTCGCGCTCGCGGGACGTTCAACATGTACAGCGATTATGACCTGGTCATCATCGGCGATTTCAAGGATGATTACGTCGACCGGCGGGAATGGGTTAGGGCACTTGCACCGCTCGTCTCGATCGACTTGTTCTGCTATACACCCGCGGAATTCGAGCGCATGTTCTACGAATATCGGTTGACTGCGATCGATGCGATTGGTGAGGGTGTCGTGCTGCTTGGCGAGGAATTTTTAGCGCCGTTCATGCGGCAGTATGCTGAATTCATCAAACATGGCATGAAAAAAACGAACTGCGTGTTGATTCCGCCATCATACTGACTTGTATGGTCATTTGCCTTCAATAACCGCGGGGATATTGACGCCCGCCCCTGTCAATACTTCGGCCGGTCCAAGGTCATCGATTTTACCCAGGATGAGGTGATCGAGCGCCTCACCGAGCTGTTTTTCGTGTGGAAAAAACGGTATTTTCGAATACCACACTAGTGGCGAGCACGGTGAGGAAGAATAGAGCGAGTGCATCTTTCATGCATGTCAATATCGGCTGTCACATAAAAAAGCGCTCGTGCCACCACTTCAATCAATCAAGTGGGTGGCGTTGTTCATGAACCAAAAATAGAAGGTAAAAGACTTTGGAAACGCTTATGCCTTGGCGACCTTCTTGAGCGCCGCCTCGACCTTGCCGAGGATCTCGGCCATCTGGGGATTCTTCCAGTCATTGGCAAGGAGTGGATAGACCACCATCTCAAGCGTGGATGTCTCTTCCTTGCCTTTCTTGTTGACGTAGGTCACGTCGACGTTGTATTTGACCCGATTCGGTGCCTTCACGCCGAATCCCTTGGAGGCCTGCTCCACCCCGAAGCAATTCTTGATCGGGTATATCACGCCAAAGGGAATGAACTGCCCAGCAGCAGCGTTCACGGATTTCATCACTTGCTCCATGATCGACTTGTTGTAGAGATAGCTGCCCATGGCGATGAAGCTCAAGAAGCCGCCGCTCACGTTCGCTTGCTTCGCTTCTTGCACCCCGGTCGCGATGATGCGCATGTTCGACACGAAGACTTGACCCGTGTTTATTGACTTTCCTGATTCGACAACACCATCGAATATAACCTCGAATTCCTCGCCGGGTAACTTGCAAAAGTTCTGGACGAAAAATTTCTCGAATTCCGCAAGCTTCGCGCCGTTTCGCGGCCTGACCATCTTGTCAAACAAGACATACCCCTTCTCCATGAAGCTTTCGGGATCTTTTACGATGCAATCACGGAGAATTTCGCCAAATTTCTGGTACTCGTTGGGGGTAAGATCCTTGTTGTTGAACGCGCCTTGAAGCTTGTTCGCGGCGTTGGGACCTTTCCCCTTGCTCATCTCTTGATCGACTTCAGCCTTTAGTTTATCCAGGTCTAGCTTTCCCATGTCTAATTCGTCTCCAATTAGATGTCTTGATACATCGAGTTTTATTCCTCACCAAATACCGAAACGCCAGTTGCTTGCTTCTACGGTTCCAAATTTAAAACTATCATCGATGATTACCATCGTCTTGGATGCGCAGCGCCGCATATACATTCATAATATCAAGCCGGCATCCATTCCACAAGTTCTCTTCAATCTAGTTTCCCTCAAGGTTCTCGCAAAAAACCGAGCGAATGCTATTTCGGTTCCTAAAAGCCAAAACTTATTGAATCTCGATAGTCGAATTCATTCAAGATGCGAATTCTCATCACAGGTGGATTCGGAAACGTCGGAATGAGCGTGATCCGCGAGTCACTGGATCACGGTCACGAGATCATCGTCTTCGAGCTAGAAACCAAGAGGAATAGAAAGATCCGCCGTACTTTCAAGGACAAGATAACGGTAGTCTGGGGAAATCTCTTGGATGGTGAATCCATCGATCAGGCTCTCGTGAACGTCGATGTCGTTATTCACCTCGCCGCCATCATCCCCCCGCTGAGCGAAGAAAATGAAGCGTTGTGTTTCAAGGTCAACGTTCGTGGGACGGAGACCTTGCTCTCCCGCATCAACGCCCTCTCGAAGAAACCCGCCTTGGTGTTCACGTCATCCGTCAGCGTGATGGGACCAACGCAATCCCGGATCCCACCGATCAGCCCGTACGATCCGCCAAACCCGACCTCGAACTACACGCGGTCAAAGGTCGATGCGGAACGCGCCATCGCGGCATCCGGCGTGCGTTATTGCATCTGCCGGCTCGGCGCCGTGCTCTCGTTGCAAGCATCGTTGCATCCCTCTTTGATCAAGGAAGCCTTCAACATCAACCTCACGGGACGCGTGGAAATCGTGCTCGATCTCGACGTGGCCACTGCACTTCGCCGAGCGGCGGAGCTGATGGTCGAGGGCGACGCGGTGCTCGGCAAGATACTCAACATCGGCGGGGGAAAGGAAAAAGGATTCCAACGGCACGGTCGCGACTTGACCAATGGCTTGTTCGAGAAGATGGGCATCGGCGCGCTGGACGAGCGATGCTTCACGAAGAAAGAGTATTTCATCGACTGGATGGACACGGCCGAGAGCCAGGCCTTGCTCTCCTTCCAGAATCACTCGTACGAAGAGGCGATCGCGATGTACATGGAACAATTGAGGCACCTGCGTCCTTTCATCCGGTTGTTCGCGCCGCTGATACGGAAGCGGCTAGAGAAGCAATCTCCCTGGCTTTCTGCTTCCGGTTGACGAAAGGGCCGTCAACGGGGTCTCGAGTGGTTCTTGAGGATGCGAACCAACAAGCATTCAAGGATATACGCCGCTTCGATGGCCTTGTAGCTCGTGTCGTTCTCGCATGCCCTCATCACGCCATCTTTCGTGCGCTGGTTGACGTGCAAGGTTTCTAGCAGTCTTGGCAAGGCCGATTTATCTCCCGAATCGAGCGGCGCGGCGTTTTTTAGAAAGAGATGCGACGTCATGTGCAGGACCTGGCCCTTGCCGAAGTGTATGATGCATGCAACGGTCGGATCCTCGTATCGCTGCTTCATGGCGCGCGAGATCAGCAGCTTGCGCACGTTCGTGTTGAGGACCCGGATCGGGTAGGATCCTCCTTCGAGCCACCACGACGGGCTCAATCCAGGCGCGATCAAGTCGTTCAAGTAATCCACGATCTTGTCCGTGACGTGCACGTCGACGAATTCTTCCGCCGACTCCGCGCCGTTGTGCTCGATGAAACCGGGGAATGCTTGCTCGACGACGTGCTTCAAAGCCCAGTCGGTGGTGACGAGCAAGCCGCCGTGAAAGACGTGGTCCTTCAAGATATCAAGACCCTTTGCGGAGAACCCTTCTCCTGGGCAGTTCACGATGACGACGTCACGCGTGTCGAGCTGGATATCGTCGAAGTCCTCTGGATCTCTCGATTCATATTGCAGATCCAGCGAGTCGAGTACCTCCTCTGCCGTGTCATATTCCCCGGGCACGACGATGATGCCGATGCGGTTGACCTTTTGCCACGCTTTCAGCCCGTTCCCCTCCTTTGCCGCCAGGTCTTGGTTCACGATGTCGGCGGATATCTTGTAGGCATCTTCCATGTTGCTCGCTTGCAAATCGCGGCATCGTATAAAAAGGCCGAGAATGGATTTATTACCAGAGAGTCGACGAAAACGGGTCCCTCTTGAAACGATGCTTGCTTGGCAAATACCATCATCCGTGAAACAACATGAGCGAGACGAAGCCATGGTTGAAGTTCTATGGAGACAAGATTCCCCATTCGGTCGCCTATCCCCGCGTGAGCTTGTACGAGCGCGTGATGCAGACCGTGAAGCAATACCCGGACAGCGTTGCCTTCGATTTCATGGGCACGACGCGGACATATCGCCAGCTCGGTGACGAGATCGATCGGTTCGCCGCGGCCCTCGCAGCATGGGGCGTGAGAAAGGGCGACGTGATGACCATCTCGATGCCCACCGCCCCGAACGGCATCATCCCGATCTACGCCTTGAACAAGCTCGGCGCGGTGGCGTCCATGATACACCCGCTCAGCCCCGCTCCCCAGATCAAGGAATACCTCAACATCTCCAAGAGCAAGTATGCCCTCACCCTTGATTTGTTTTATGGCGAGTTCAAGAAGATCCTGAACGATACACAAGTGGAGAAGATCATCATCGCGAGGGCCACAGACTACCTGTCCAGCCCGCTCCTCCGGTTCGGCTACTGGCTCAAGAAGGGGCGGACGATCCCGAAGATCAACGACCCGCGGGCATCGTGGTACTTGTCGCTGCTTAACGGCAACTACCCGCCCGTCCCGGCGGCCGACGTCAAGCCAGACGACCTCGCGATCATCCTGTACTCGGGCGGGACGACGGGCACGCCGAAAGGCATCATGTTATCCAACTACAACATGATCTCGGAGGGCATGATGGTCACGGCCATGGGCAACTTGAACCACACGCAGAGCGTCCTCGCCATCCTCCCCATCTTCCACGGCTTCGGCCTTGGCGTGTGCGTGAACGCGGCGTTCATGGTCGGCGGGAAGACCATCCTCGTCCCTATCTTCACGCCGGAGGACGTCGCCAAGCTCATCAAGAAAAAGAAGCCGAACTTCATCATCGGGGTTCCCACGCTGTTCGAGGCACTCGCGAACAATCCCGGGTTCAACGAGACCGACCTCAGCTGCTTGCAAGCCGCTTACTCCGGTGCGGACACGCTCCCGCGCAAGGTAAAAGAGAAGTTCGAAGAAGTCGTGAAAAAGAACGGGGGTAACGTCCAATTACTCGAGGGGTATGGGCTCACCGAGGCAGTCACGGCCATCATGGCTATCCCGCCTGGATATTACAAGGAGGGCAGCATCGGCGTGCCGTTTCCCGACATGCTCGCCAAGATCTGCAAGAAGGGCACGACGGAAGAAGCACCGGTCGGCGAGGAGGGCGAGATCTGCGTGAGCGGCCCCGCGGTCATGCTCGGGTACCTCGACCGGCCGGACGAGACCGCGAAGGTGCTGAAGAGACACGCCGACGGGCGAACCTGGCTGCACACCGGCGACATCGGCACCATGGATGCAGAGGGCTGGTTCTTCTTCAAGCTCCGGGAGAAGCGCATGCTGAAGGTGAGCGGCATCAACGTGTATCCTAACATCGTCGAAGAAGCATTGCGCAAGCACCCGGATGTCAAGGATGCATGCGTCATTGGCTTGCCTGACAAGAAGCAGATCACCAAGGTGAAGGCGTTCGTGATCCTCAAGGACCCGTCGAAGGCGTCGGAGCAGATGAAGGAATCGATTATGGCATTCGGCCTCGAGCACTTGCTCAAGTGGGAATCCCCCCGGGAGATCGAGTTCCGCGACGATTTGCCAAAAACCCTTGTCGGCAAGGTGCATTGGAAGAAACTTGAGGAAGATGAAATTGCCAAGATCACGGGATCCGGCTAGCTTGGTTAAAACCGTTTTTTTTCCATTCCTTTTTCAGCGAAGGTCTGGCTCGTCTGGATCCGCGCCGATGACGTTAAAATCCTCGTTCCAGCCATCTATGTCGCCCATCTCATCCTTCGTGAGCGTGAAATCGAAGACGGCCGCGTTCTCCTTGATGTGAGCCTCCGAAAACGACCGGGGAATGGGCACGCAGCCATGTTGCATGTTCCACCGGATGAGGACTTGTGACGGGCTTTTGCCATGGTTATTCGAAATCTGTCTCAACAGCGGGTCTCCGAGCCGCTTTCCGAGCGCGATCGGCGAGTAAGACTCTACGATGATGCCGCGTGCCTGGCAATAATCGACCAGTTCCTTGCGATAGAAGAACGGGTGGAGTTCGATCTGGTTCACGGCGGGCACGATGGTGCTGCATTCTTGCAGTGCCTCTAGGTGCTTGATGAGGAAATTACTCACGCCGATGGCCCTCGCGAGCCCCTCCTTGCGCAGGTCCTCCATCGCGTGCCACGTGTCCGCGTTGAAGACGCTGAGCGGGCGGTGGATGAGCAGCAAGTCCACGTATTTCAAGCCGAGGTTCTCGAGGCTCTCCTCGAGCGACTCGCGCACGGCTCCCACGCGCATGGCATCCTTCCAGACCTTCGTCGTGATAAATAACTCCTCCCGGGGAACGGCGAGTTCGGCCAGCGATTTTCCGATGAAACGCTCGTTCTGGTAGACGACCGCCGTGTCGACCAACCGGTAGCCCGTGCTGATGGCGATCTTGAGCGCTTGGACGACCCGGTCTCGCGGGGGCTGGCTGTACGTGCCGAAACCTAGGACGGGGATCTCTCCACCGCCATTCAGCGTTCGTCTGGACTTTATGGAGAGCATGCTGCTGAACTAGGTGTGATACATTATTAAGGTCTCCGTGTATGTTTTCCGTGATCGTGCCCATGACCATCGCGGATAGCTGGAAAGCCTACAAGGCCCTTCTCGACGGCATCGCCGAGTGGGGCGGTGCAACGTCCAACGAAAGTATCAATCCGGAGCAGCCACAAACGTGGACCGGCCACCTCACGACCCTCGATGCAAACTTGCCGGGTGGTAGGTGGCAGCGTTACATCCAGGACCCGGCACTCGCCGCGAATGAGCAGTTATCGTTCAGGAACCACGTCATCCTGGCCCTGGCCGCGGAAAAAACCCGTGTCTTGGCAATGGGTGGCGCGCGGCAAGCTGAAAGCGTGACCCTTGGTACGACGGCCGTCTACCAGCAGCCTGTTCCTCCAGCCCAGCAACTTCGAGCCCCCGTCTACCCGTATTCAGCGCCCGCTTCCGCGAGCCGGATTGACCAGTTGTTGAACGAAGCGCGTGGTTATCGTAGGGCTGGAAAATGGACGCTCGCGAAGGACGCTTATAGCCAAGCGCTTGCCATCCAACCCGGGAATCCCGAAGCCAAGGAAGGCGTGAATGTCGCGAACCAAAAGTGGGTCGTGAAGATGATGGCCATCATCATGCCTATCATCTGCGGCGGGATGATCGCGTTCGTCCTCCTTTTCCTTTCATTGGCATTTAGATGACAAAGTGAACAACCATGACAAGCGACTTGCCCGTGCGCCTCCAGCAATTGGCCGGCATCATCCGGCTAACGAACACGGTCGACATCGGCCGCGCGTGCAGCATCACGCGCCTTCCCGAGCCGACATTTCGGAAAGCGTTCGCGGCGCTGCGAGGCGACCCCTCGTTCAAGGGGCAATTCCTGAAGCCGAGCTTATATGCCGTGCAAGAGAACACCGAGGGATTCATCTTCGCGTTCACTGCACAAGTGCAGTCCATCGCAACCCAAACTCCAGCGGCGGGCCTGGATACCACGACGAAGTTCGTCGCGAAATCTCCCGGGATCCTCGCGAAAATGGAGAAGATGTTCAAGGCATCGCGTCGGATCAAGATCGACGATGCGTGCGCGGTGCTCGGCATCGATCGTACCGAGCTGATCGGCTGGATCATTGACGAATCGGACAAGCTTGGGGTCAAGGTCGATGGTGACTTCTTGGTCGTCGGCGAGGACGTGGACACGAGCGCTTGGCTGGACCAGCAGTTTTCCGCGTGGGACAAGAAGGAGCAAGAAAAAGAGGGAAAGATCGAATAAGCAAATGGATCCCCTGGTCGTTCTAATACCAAATATCACTTATTCTTTCAGATCAGCGTGGTTTATACAATGACGGATGGAAACAAGGGGCTCTCGATCACCGCCATGACCCTCGCGTTCGTTCGGCTGTCGTTCATCTATGCATCTCCTGTATTATTCGACTATTCACCGCGGAACCTGTCGGGCCCGCAAGTGGAATTTACCGGGGCGTTTTATTCTATGCTGCCCATCGTTTGTACCATGGTAATGGCTATTGGGCTCTGGAACTGGCGTTCCTGGCGGGCGTTACTCGTCATCGGCGGGGCATCGGGCGTCGTGCTCTCCAGCTTGTTCATCCATGCAAGCCTTCTCGTTATCATTGTACCCTTCGTTGTCATGGCCGTAATAGTTGGCCCGCCACGCAAGGGAAAGCCCGGCAAGGTGCGGATCCCCTTCTTGGAAAGGATACCCCCTCCCCGCAAGAAAGTCCTTGCCAACACGGTACTCGTGGCTATCATAATCGTGCCGGTCTTGCTTGCCATCAACGTGCAGTTCGGTTCGATACCCGAGGAGCCTTGCCGGTGGTGCGTGAAGGAGAGTTACCCGTCGGCAACGTTCGTCCAGCGACAAGAGATTTACCGGAATGACACCCTTGTTGGACGTTCTATGGGCGTGCAGATAGTCCGGACATATCTCAACTTGACCGTCGATGAAAGCGCGATCGTCGATGCTCTCGGCGACATCAACGCGCTCAAGGACACGATGGACTTTGACTTGAATTACATATTGCGGATCTTGTACCTCGACCAGGCATCGCAGGTGCTCTCCGCCGGGATCAAGCAGACACTGAAGGATGCGATCGTCGGGTGCAAGTACTGGTACACCGAGCCGGGGGACGATTCGGCCATTTACTGGACAGAAAACCACCAGATCCTCTACCACACGGCCGAGTTGCTCGCCGGCCAGCTGTACCCGGCCGACGTGTTCCCGAGATCGGGGATGACCGGCCAGGATCACGTCGACCACGCGATCCCGCTGATCGACCGCTGGATCGGCTGGAAAGGCAAGTTCGGCTTCACGGAATGGCATTCTAACGTGTACCTGAACCTCGACGTCGGTGCCCTCTTGAACCTGGTGGACTTCGCGGCAAACTCGAGCATCCAGACGAAGGCCGCGATGGTGCTCGACCTCATCGGGTTCGACCTGGCTTGCAACTATTACAAGGGCATTTATGGAACCGCGCACGGCCGCGCGTACGACGACAACGTCCGGGGAACGAGCGCGACATCGCCGGCGGCGGAGGGCACGGCCGAGATGGCCTGGGTCTTTCTCGGCCTTGGTTATCACCGCCCAGGGATGGCAAAAAATGTCGGGGCAGCGGGGATGGGCACCACGGATAGTTATCATCCACCGGCCGTTCTCGAGGCCATTGCCAAGAATGCGATGGCCGGGATCGAACACCGGAGCCGCGATGGCATTACCGTCGACGATGGTGCTGCCTGGGGCATCGGGTACACGGAGGAGGAATTGCCGTTCTGGTGGGAGATGGCGGCGCCCGTCGCGCCGCCGACCATCGACGTCACGTTCGCCACGATGGAAAAATACGGCATCGACCCGGCGATCGTCTGTGGCACGGGCATCCCCGAGATATTGAAAGGCGGGTCGGCAATCCGAGGTCTCTCCTTGCGGGACTACAGCGAGATGCTTGGCACTATCACCCGCGGCACGGTGCTCGGCAAGGTAAACACGTACACCTATCGTACCCCCCGCTACCAGCTATCCGGGGTGCAAGATCGCATGAAGGGGTATGCCGGCTTCCAGGAACACTACTGGCAAGCAAGCCTCGACGACGACGCGTATGTCTTCACGTGTGCCCCTGGTGGACTCGGGTTCAGGCCGTTCACGGGCGGGTGGAAGCCACGCACCACGTTCTACAAGAATGTCGGTGTCATCCAGTATGACAGGCCGTTGATGCCGCCGGAAGCCGAGATCGCAGCATTGCTCATCGACGGGGCGATTAACATGGTGTTCGGCGAGCGGCCATACAACCACGCCTATTTCCCCCGCTGGGCGTTCGACTCGGTCGTGTCCGCGGGAAAATGGACGTTCGGGGCGAGGAACGGCAGCTACGTCGCCTTGTACTCGGAACAGCCGACATACTGGGCATCGAACTACGACCTTACCGCGCTCGGGCGCAAGAACGCTTGGGTTGTCGAGCTTGGCAGCGTAGACGAGCAAGGATCCTTCCAGCACTTCGTCGACATCGTGAGCGCCGCGAGCATCAGCGCCGTCCCGCTCGGCCTCGGTTACGACATCACGTATCAATCCCCTTCTCGAGGTACCGTGCACGTTGCATGGGACGGGGAGATGCGCGTGAACGGGACGGGCGTCGACCTCGGCGACTATCCACGGTACGACAACCCGTACTGCACCCAGGCCTTTGGCACAACAACGACGTTCATACATCTCGGCGCGCAGAACCTGACGCTCGATTTCGCGGCAGGCACACGCGTGGAGGGCTAAGCCGCATGGGAATCGAACGACAAGAGACTACCCAGCATTCCATAAAGGTGGTGCTGACGCATTCCGTGGCCAAGCGATGCTTGATTGCCAGCTTGCTTGCTATTCCAGGGTTATTACACGCCAAGCACGCCACCAGTATCGACATGGTTCTCTCGAGCGCGGTCGCTGGTTGCGTGGTGATGGTGCTCGTTTCCATCCCACTAGCCTATCTTGCTTCTGGTTCAGACCTGGCCGTTCTATCTTCCCGGCTCGGAAAATCCCGGAGGAACGCGATTCTAGCATTCCCCTTCATCTTTTCCGGGACAGGAATCGCAATCGCGGTGTATCATGGCCTGTTCATCTCCCCCGTGAATCTCGCCGGCTTGACACTGTTAATACTCATGACCACTTATTCCATCAAGCTCACCAGCAGAGCGACGATGGCCCCGGTAATAGCGTCGGATTTAATCGCCATCGACGTTATCATGATAACAGGGGGATTGTTCTATGGCACCATCGCGGGTACAATTGTTGGCGTGACTGGATTTCCATCATTGTTGGTCATTGGCACCGGCGCCATCGCATGCCTCGTTATCGCGCGCGGGATGGTCGTGCGGCTCCACCATGAAAATGCGCTGTTCCAAGGCCACGGGATCGCCTGGCTCGTGTTAATTTCTGCTTCTATTTCATTGATGCTCGTCGCGTTGCTGGTCGTGCTGGAACCTTTGCCCATGATCTACCCGGCCCTTGCAAGTGCCGGCTGCTCTGGCGGGGCGCTGCTCGTCTTCGCGAGAAAGATGAAAGGGCCGGTATCCCAACGAATGATAAGAAAATTGATCTCTTCCGCATTGATATGCTCGGTGATTTCTGTCCTCATCGGTAGTATCTAAAACCCGCCATGCCCGATATTTCATCTTACTTCTATATGGTTTCCTATGAATTACATTATCGTTGTGGGTAGGTATTCTGATAATGAATTTTATGCTTCAAAGAAACTTATAAAAAGGAAGACCATGTGATCTGATCAATTTCAATACCGCCGGAATAAGTGGAGAATAAGTAATGAGTTGGAGTGTCGTTTGCATCAAGTGCAGTGGCAAGAAATGGGTCGATTTACCGACAGCAAGGTGTCCCGTCTGCAAGGGATCGAAGGTAAAGGCATGTGTTTCGTGCGTGGGAACCGGAAAACTCAAATGCGAGCCATGTAACGGGACTGGAAACATTCCTTGTTCCGCGTGTGGCAAGAGCGGGAGGCAGAAATGTTCCCAATGCGGCGGGCGTGGCAGCGTGGGCGGAGGTCGGAGCGTCTGCCCCACGTGTCAAGGAAAGCGGAGGAGCTGCCCGATATGCGGGGGCACGGGGTACATCATAGCCGCCATGCAGCCTTGCAGTACATGTTCAGGATCCGGGCAAGTTGCTTGCAGGACATGTATCGGACGAGGGTATACATCATGTTCACAATGCACGGGCAGTGGAAAAGTAAAATGCACGCATTGCAGTGGCGTGGGACGGTTGGAATGCTCCCGATGCAAAGGGCGAGGGTCGATCGGATTCCCTCGCCGAAAAATCTGTCCCGTGTGCCAGGGAAAAGGCGCCTACGAGCTCAAGATCTTGAAGGAGGGGAACATCGGGAATATCGTGGCAAGCGGGAATCTGAGCAGCACATACACGCCCGACCAACTCGAACAGCTAGCGATAATGTTTCAGAACAAATTCGACGCGCTCGAAAGGCTAACCCAGAAGGAAATTGACGAAAAGAAAATGATATACTCTGCCATCATGGAAGGAAACTTGAAGATCGAGCAACTGGAGAAAACAAGCTCCAGGATCAAGGATTTGATCAAGAACACGAGCGTTTCCGAGGCAAACAAGACCATTGGCAGGACGTCGAAGTGCTCCTTCTCCGGGAACGTTCCTCGCTGTATATGCGGGGAAGACTACTTCGCCCGCGGGGCGGATTGGTGGAAGGGCATGCTGAAGAAACCAGAGGCGAAATTCTCTTGCAATGGATGTGACACCAATTACGACTTGGGTAGCGTTCTAAAACTAATGGAAGGTGCGAGTTGAGATGGCAACGGCAAAATTCTGCTCGAAGTGCGGGAAGGAGGTGCCGGCGGGTTCAAAGGCCAAGTTTTGCCTGAAATGCGGAGCCAAGATCGACCTCCCTCAAGAGACAAGTCCCGTTGCCAGGGCCACCGATGCGATACTCGCCGACACCAGCGGGGCGGTGCAGTCTCTGGGTCCGGTTACGTGCCCGATATGTAAAATGGGAAACCCGGTCGGCGCGAGCACCTGCGCGCGCTGCAAGGCGACGTTGCGGCCGGATCTCATCGAGCTGGCGCTGCGTACACTTCCGGTGTATGCGGCGGGGCCGGCTTCCCGCCAGAGCGTCTCTTCTTGTCCCAAGTGCGGGGCGATGCTCGCATCAACTCTCGAATGGTGTACGAATTGCGGTTCCACGATCTAATAACAAAAGGTGAAATGAATGGTAGCGAGAATTGAAGTGTTGGAATGCGACTGGTGCGGGAAATTCTTCAAACTTTTCCAGGTTTCCCAGGTATTCAAGACCGCCTTTACTTATTACTATTGTTCCGAGTGTAACGTGTTCGTTTGCCCCAAGTGCCTGGTCGCAACGAATAATGCCTTCATGAAAACGTTGGAAAAGAAAACGATGAAGAAGGGGCATCTCTGGTGGAAAAAAATCCAGAGCGAAGAGGGAACGAACCAGGTGTTTTTCTGCAAGACTTGTCATAACAGCATCAATAAGGTCAACGATCTAGCAGTTCTTCGCAAGCTGAGAAAAGAAAAGGAAGAGGAAGACATCAAGGCGCTCGTCGGCAATTCGCTCGAGCAGATGAGAGACGAGCACGGCAAGGTCATGTGCCCCTATTGTGGCGATATCGCAACTGGCGAACGCGATTATTGCACGAGCTGCGGGGCTTATCTGATATCGTAGCATGCAACAAAAGAGGTGTAAATGAAAAATGGGCCTTTTAAAAGCCTTAAAAGACGCGCATAACAAGAGGATAGATGATAAATTCGTGTATTCGACCGGAGACGCCGCCCTGGTAAAATTCGATCACGATCAGCTCCGCGGCCACGATTATTTCGTCGTGAATCCGGGCCAGATCGGCTTGTGCATCATCCACGGCACGATTACCGCGAAGGCGCCCCCCGCCACGTACGAGATCGAAAAGGAGGACTTGAAACCCGGCACGTTCCTATACATTTTCAACACGACGGTGCTTCGATTCAGCCCGTGTTCCTTCGCTTCCATTCAAACAAAAGATATGTTCTTCGTCGGCGTGACGCTGGAAGGCGAGGGCATTGGCTATTGCATCCGGGATCCCGAGAAGGCGTTTCTAACGATCGGGGTCAATCGGTTATTATCCTCTTCTGCTACAACAGGGATTAAAGATTATAAGGTCGATGAGACAAGGCTTGGCGATAATAAGATCGATGAGACAATTAAAGACGAGATCGATAAATATGTCAGGAACGTGGTGAGGAAATACATGAAGCCCTACTTGAGCAGCCTTAACCTCGCTGACATCAACAATCTCGACGTCAATACCATCAAGGAAAAGGTCTTCAACGACATCAACAGGGACCTCTACGAGGCCGGGTTCGAGCTCAAGAGCATGGGCCAGCTGAGGGCGAATCTTACGCCAGAAATGAAAGCCGCGTTGGCTGCCGAAAACATCCGTAAGGCAGAGAAAGAAGCGGCCTTGCACGTCCAGGAGATCGAAGGTATCCAGCTGCAAGGCGAGATCAACGCGAAACGAGCGAGCCTGGCAGTCGAGCGAGATGACGAGCTTATTCGGAAGCAAACGGAAGCTAGCATCGCGATGCAACAAGAACAACAGCGGATCCAGGCTGCAATGGAACAGGAGCGGCTGAAACATCAAGCAACGATGGAGAGGGAACGGCTTGGCATCGAAAAGCTGGTCACGTTAGGAAACGCGGGCGTGTTGGAGAAGGATTTGCGTGGTATTGCTGCGTTAACGCAGGCGGAGGGCGTGAAGGAGATGCTCTCGAAATCGAGCGGAACCGGCACCGACCTCAGCGCCTTTAGCGTCACTCCGGGGGTGGCCGGAACAACCGCCGCGTCGAAGGTGGAAAACCCCGAGATCAAGAAGTACAAGGACATGATAGACAAGCTCGACGAGCGGCTCGCGCTCGGGGAAATTTCCGAAGAGAAACACACCGAAATGGTTGCAAAGTTCAAGCAGAAGATAAAGGAACTCGGAGGATAAGGCGATTCAAATGTCCGCGCTAACCGGCGTCAATCACGCCCGTATCAGCCTCGCCTACGACCGGAACCTCGGCCCGATCGACGACGATGAGGCACTGCTCGCGTGCTTGTGTAAATCTCACTATGCGATGAATAAAAAGCACTACGAGACGATGAACAAGCTCTTCATTACAGGTATAGTGTTGCTCTCGATCGGAGCCGGGTTGACGGTCGTTTTTTCAGCACTGGTTCCCTTTTTCACGTCCTTGCACTTTATAAGTATTTGTTTACTGGGCGTGGGCGTGTTGCTGCTCGTTCTGCGGTTCTCGTTGCTTCCGCCGAAGCTGCTCAACTTCGCGCGGATCCACTTGCCGCTCGTGCTCTCGCCTTTCACGCAAGGCCGGGCACTCGTCTTCGACCCGTCCACGCTGTTCGGTGCCAAGCAAATTACCCAGATGGCCATCCATTTCAACCTCTTGCTCCAAGCCTTCAACAGTTTCCCCGTCAAGGAATTCAAGCCGGAAAACGAGCTGGCGACCACGGAGCAGCTGGATACAGCGCGCATCCTGGTCAGTAACAGCGTGTTTCACGAGCCGATAAATGTAAACCTCGTACCCGCGGATCTGGCCTTCGTCCCCGACCTTGTCGCGCTAATTCAAGTCGCTTTGAATCAAATACCAGACGAGGTGCTGCAATACAAGCTCTCACTCGATCAGGTCTCCAAAATCACGACTGTCATGCAAGACTGGGAGGCATACGCGTACGTCTGTATCGATTTCTTGGAAAAGTTCAAGCAAAAGGCGACCGAATGGAAAGACTTTTTCACGAAGATGTTGAACGCAAACATCCAGAACCATAAGGAGGACGTGTACAAGATAAAGAAACAAATCTCCGACACGTTCGAGGAGATTCACACGTATGTCTTCGAGCCAATCATTACCAGGCTTGATCGAGAGAATGCTGCCACGATGCTTACACTCGACGTGAACAATGAACTTTACAAGCTGCTCAAGAGGGATGAATTCAACGACAAGATATCGACCCTCGACCTTCAACGCCGCACTGCGCAGCTTGCGTCCGAATCCGAGCGGCAAAGGTTGGCTGCGTCGGCGAGCCAGGAATCGGGTAACCTCGCGTCGAGCCGGGAATCGCAAATCCATCATAAGATATCATCGGAGAACGAACTCAGGATCCAAAAATCGAAGCTATCCGACGTGGATCGGAAGATCAATAGTAAAAAAGCATCTTTGCGTTTTGCAGGGAAGGACCCGGCAAAGGCGGCAATGCTCCAGAGCGAGATCAACTCGCTTATTAGCGAGGCATCGTCGATCAAACAAGATATCCAGCGCTTAGAATCGGAAATAAGCAAGGCGGAGCGCGAGATATCGGCTATCGACGATAGCATGATTCGACTCCAGCAGAGCCACGAGCAGCAGCAGCGGGCCATGCAATCAAGGCAGGATTCTCTCCACCGGGAACTCAGCTCCACCGAGCTTAGGCAAAAAACTGAATTGGAGAGGCGTGTCGCGGAATACAACAATTTTATCAAGATGAAGCTCCAAGAGTTCGACATGTTTATGTTAGAAGTCGTCGGGGAGAACGCCGGGCATAAAACCCGCGTTGACAATATGCTGAAAGCCCTTGACAAGGAGCTGGAGCGTCATATAGATCCTTTCCTTACCCGGCGAAATGCCATTGAACTCGCATACGACTCACTGTGCTCGTCGTTGGAGCGCGCGCAGCTGAACTTTCGAGAAATTATTCGCCGGATCGGCATGTTCACGCTAAACAACGGGGACGGGACCACTCCCAAGATAGTATATTTGCCCGTCACGGTGTACGAGAACAAGAACGGGGTGCATACTTGCCTGGTCCAGCGTTTTTCAGACACTCCCAGCCGGGCGGGATTGATGCTGCCCGTTGCTGATTTCGCGCAGCTATTTTCCGATAATCTCGCCAGCCTCGAGAATTTCTTTGCATTCAACATCAACGCGTATTCACAAGAACTCACACCCCCTCACCTGAGCAAGCAGCGCATCGAAAGCATCGTGGCGTCCAGGGGCCGGGCGCTGACATCAAACAAGTTGGTTTCCCCCCTCGTGTTGAAGGATCTGGTAAGGATATGCAAGTGAGGTCATGCCGATGGAAAATGAAGAATCAAAAAAGGAAAGCAAACGCGGTTCTGTTCCCCGGAACTTCGTCTACGCGAAGCCGGGATTCGTCGCGAACGAGTCATTTGCCGTCGTCCAAGAGGGCTATGAACACGAGTTCTCCATCATCCCGAAAGACTCGTTCGAGCTCGACCGCGAGGTGGTCATCAAGGACAACGCGAGCGTGGCCGGCGAGGTATACGGATCCAGGGTGCTCGTTGGAAAGAATTGCGAGATGCAAGGGATCGTATTCTCCAAGTCCGACATCGTGATCGACAGCGGCACGCACCTGTTCGGCCACGTGATAGCGGGGCTGAGCATCGAATGCGGGGAAGATCTCATATCCAACCAGGATCTCGTGGCACAAAAGGTGAAGATCGGTGCACGGGCGATGGTCTTCGGGAGCATCTTCGCCGAGGAATCGGTGGAGATAGGCGCCGGATCGGTGGTCCGTGGCCTCGTGTGTTGCCCGGAGGGCTCCGTTTCTGTAGGCAACGATTGCGTCATTTACGACATCATGGCACGGCGAAACATCGTGATGGGTACCGGGGTAGCCGTCGAGGACGAGGTCGTTTCGAGTGATGAAGGCAAGATCTTGTTCCTCCAGGATCCGAACAGCCGGCATCCTCTCAAGGATCAAGTTCGCATGTTTCGATTGAACGTCAACGATGCAACGCCCGAGCCCGTTTGCGTCATGAAACGGGGGAATGGCGACGAGATCAATGTCCTCGCGACCCCCATGTACCATTTCCGAAACATGGAGACCGGGAAGACCCCCATCCACGAGACCGCGTTCGAGCTGCGAGAAAAACGGGAGAAGCAGCTATATGAAAGCCTCCCCGCGATCCAGGAATCGAAGAAAAAAATAGATGGACACCGGCTGGTCGAATGCCCCAACTGCGGAGCGGCCGGCACGACTTCACTCGTCGCCCCTTATCATTACCATTGCACGTCTTGTAGAACAGACGTGTATGATAGCAGTCTCCACGAGGAGGCCAGGAGAATCTACGAATTTCTTAAGACCGGCACGGTTACTAAAACTCCGGTGACGCGCCAAGCCGCGACAATAACCCCCACGAAGGCCAAGGCCGCGGCCAGGTACACGGAGCCTGCATCAAGCCCTGTCGTGCCCACGAAGATCAAGGTGGCGGTTCCGGAAGTCACATCAAGCATGCCCGAGCCAGTTGCCCCTGTCAAGGTGCAAATTTCCGAACCTGAACCGGGACCAGAACCGGGCCTTCCGAAGCCGATCCCTCCTCCCAGGCTGCAGTTCACCGGGGCTGAGCCGGCTCCAAGCGGGCCCGAACCAGTCGCACCTCCCAGGATGCAGTTCACCGAGCTCGAGCCAGAAGCGGAACCGGAAGCTGCACCGGTCACGCCCGTGAAAATCGCGGCAACGCCCGTCAAAATCAAGGTCGCCACGCCAACGATCATCAGCTCAGGGACCGAAGAGATGGAACCCGAGGCCGGGCCCGCGAGGCCCGCTGGTGGAAGCATGGCCGAGTTAAAGGCGTATATCAAGAAGGAGATCCCGGATCTCCCCGAAGATCAACTCGCCTACGTTGTCAAGCGATATCTCGCCTTGAAGACGCCTGACCGGCAGCGCGCGTTCATCTTGATGATGAAGAGAGGTGAAAAGGTGGAAGAAAAGCAAGACGATGGGCTAGACTTCGTCGATCTCAAGTAGGAGCAGAGGTGGAAAAAAATGGTCGCACAAAAGCAGAATGTTTTCACGGTCTTCGGTACGAAGTTGCTCATCTATAGCATCCTGGTCATGGCATTATATTTCGTAAATGCTACGATCGAAGACATCGAGGACATCGCAGTAACCCCGTTTGCCTTTGCAGTGAGTTTATTTGGGCTCGGTTTTTTCGTGATGGGCATGGTCGCCGGTGGTTCTTTCGTGAAGCAAGGGAAGGATCTAAACGAGCGAAGGATGAAGGCCGCCGGCGTGCTTTTTGCCTGGTACCATTTGGGCTCGTTCATCGTGTTCATCGAATATATCCTCTTGATCTCGATCTATCCCCCCATCGAAACAAGCCCGTTGAATTTCATCTTGATAGTGTTGATCAACTCTCTGCCTGTACTGGGCTTGATCGGCTGGATAATGATGCTCGCCTACTTCCTCGGGCACAAGGATAACAAACTGGTGATTCCCGGTATCATCGGGTCTATCATCGTCTTTTCATCCTTTGCTTTGCAAACCATCATGAATTACGTTCGGCCCACGCTGGCACATAATCCGTTCGCAATCAGCATGTTCCCATTCTCTGTGTTCGGCTACATCGCGTGCGTCGCGTGCTTTTTCCTCCTTGGTTCGAGAGGGGGTCTGGAGGCGGGGGTACCCGCTGCAAGCAAAGATGCGGGCTGGTCGAGACCGCTTGAAAGAGAGGAGGCCCGGCCGAGTCCCTTCTCGGCATCATCTATCGAGCCAGGAGATGCACCAGTTGCTGATGCGGCCACGTTCCCGGCAGACTCGCCATCCTTGGCTTCAAAGGTGCTGCCCGTGGGCAAATCATGCGACAGCTGTGGCGAGCTTCTCCCAGCGGATGCCGAGTTACAATTCTGCCCGAATTGTGGCAGAAAGTTATAGTTGTAGGAATGATGGAAAACGACAAAGATAAAACGAATAAAATCAAAAAACGACTGTTCAACGGAGATGAATGCGTAAATGGCGCCCACCGAATCGATCGACGCACTCTTTAAGGCTGGCCGGTACCGTGATGTTATATCTGTTGCAAAGAAAATGTTGGGGAAAACGGGGAATGACGTGCCCTTTCACACCTTTTTAGGCCTCTCTTATTACAAGTTAGGAGATTTCAAGAACGCCTATAACGAATTCAAGCCCTTGACTCGGGTAAACCCTCCTCGAGCGGATATCTGGCAATTGTATATGGACTCAGCGTATAAAATCGGGAGACTGGATGAGCTTCCCCATGCCTGCAAGGTCGTCGTTTCGTTGAGGCCCGACTTGTCATACAACATTGTCACGAACGTGGGGATAAAGCTCTGCAAATCGGGCAATTACAAGATCGCAGAGCAGATTGCGAACGAACTACACGGTCTCGATAGCCAGGCACCCTTTCCATATGCCTTGCGTGCTGTCATCCTACGGGAATTCTACAAGGACGAGGTAAAGGCAAACGAGACCTTCAAGCAAGGGAAATATTACAGCTTCATAGTTGACAATCGCAGAGATAGGTTACTGGCGCAAAAACTGTCGGAATTAACACAAATCTCCACCCGCGTCACGTCAAAAATGTTTCTCGAGCACATGGGATACGCGCCGGCAAAACTACCTAATCCCGAGAAGCTGATAATGGCTATCGCGAAGAAATTCAGCTTGATGATCGATGGGGATTTCATCATCCTAGAACGATTCGACCCCGCCGCCACGATGAAACGATTTGATGATGAAATCAAGGCGCTCGGAACGCTTGAAGATTTCATGCGGTCGAACATCCAGGCACGAAAAACGAGTGGCATGACGTGCAGCGTGTGTGGCGAACCGCTTCCGTCCGATTCTGAATTGCAGTTCTGCACAAACTGCGGCAGTAAAATATAAAGGAAAAGGCTATTGCTCGAATTTTATATCCCAATTCATGACCACGTTCGTCATCTCGTAGACAATGCGCGACAGGTGCATGTCCGGGTCGAGGGCGGTCTTCACGAGCATCTCGGCTTGTGCATGGTTGATCCGGAAAATCAAGAGGCCGGAGTTGCTCTCCAGGATGTATTGCAGCTTCTCGCCGCCCGTCGACTCGGGGATGACCATGACCGCGCGGTCAAACCGCTTGGCTTTCAAGCCCTCGTCGAGGCGCCTGGCACAGTAGAAGGCGGCGACGCCGGCGCTGCGGTCGAAACTTTTTACTGCCGGGATGTCGAATCCCACCTTTTCTTTTGGTAGCTCTAGCAGCGCGCCGACCGTCTTTTCCTTGCCATCGGTCGACACGAACTTGTACTCGAGCTGCAAGAGGGGCGGGTCATCCTCGGGGTGGTGCACGAACGCGAGCTCTTGCAGCCCCTTGAGGAAGGCATAGATCACGTTCGCCGCGTTGACGTCGAACACCAGCGCCTCGCGGTCGAGCAAGCCGTCGACTTCCTTCGTTGTTTTCTCCTCCAGGGACGCTTGTGCAGCAGCGTCCTTCGGCGTGCCGTTGCCCGTGATGTCGTCGATCGAGAGCTCGCCGTTGATGATCTTTTCCGTGAGGATCCTGGCGAGCTTGATGGTCTCGCGTGGATTTCCCTTCGTCCGCTCGAAGATGTGCTTGAGGACGGCCTCGTTGAGCGGGAAGAGCATGTCCTCCGGGTTTGGCATGTTGTTGGCCTTCCAGAACTGCTCCTCCGATGCGACGATGAGGGCTTTCACGTCCTCGAAGGTGAACGGCTTGAGCTCCAGCAAGGATTGCATGCGCGCCTTGAACGGGTCGTCGAACATGCCGAGGATCTTTTCCCAGACATCCGTGAGCACGGCGGCGATGAGCAAGAAGTGCCCGACCTCTTTAAAGATGCGGTTGAGCGTGTCGATGAACTTTGCCTCGGCCTCGGCGCCCTGGATCTTGAACGGGCTCTCGAACTCGTCGAAGAAGAGCACCAAGATCTTGTGCCGTTTCGGCGCGCCGGGCTCCGGCCCGTCGATCAGCAAGTATTCCGTGATCAAGCGGATCATCGCGAGCCCCGTCTCGTCCTCCTCGATAACGGAATGGATGCCGAGGCCCTCGAACTCGTGCTCGTCGATGCCCTCCCCGAAGATCCACCTGCGGGCAAGTAATTTCTTATGTTTGTTGTCGGTCAAGCCGTAGACGACGAGCATCGCGATGGGATCGTGGAATACGGGCGGGTAAAAGGCCGTGGCGCGCTTGATGACGCCGTCGATAGAATTGTCCTCCCCGATCCAGCGCGGCGGGAACCTCTCGATCAAGTTTTTCGAGACGATGTCGATGAAGCCGGGGAACTCGTTCGCGATGCACGTGTACACGTGGAACAAGATGCGGATGGCTGTCGGCGGGCTGGGGATGTAGATGATCGTCCAGTTCGGGTTTGCCAGCGATCGTTCCTTGTCCTTGAGGGCGTGGTACGCGTGCGTCTTGCCCGAGCCAGCGACGCCGAGAATGGGGATGCTGAGGGAGATGCCATTTCCCGCGATGCGGTCGATGGCTTCTATGACCCTCTTGTCGAGGTCACCGCGCGGGGTTGGCACGTCGATCTGGTCCTGGACGTCGCCCCTGGACACGAAACGATCGAAAGGGCCAGTTCCTAGCTTCAACTTCTCGAAGTAGGGATTCTTCGGCGTTAGTGTCATCGGAGATATTCTCGCGCGGGTGGGTGGCCATGCTATCAATGAAAATCATGGCTTAAGATCCGCGCGGTGTCACGGCATAATATGGCCGTCTATCATCCATGTAACACGGATTCGGTGATGGCGATGCACGGGATAAAAAAGGACCGGATCACCCCGACAAAAACGAGATGGCCTTAACCGATGAACGATGTTGCAGTTTGATTACTTGTTTTTCCACTCTGGCGGTTTCTTATCCATCAAGGACGTCACGCCTTCCATGAAATCCTTCCCGGTGATCGTCATGGTCTGGTTGGCGACTTCCAGGGCGATCATGTGCTCCAGCGACGGCACGTCGACGCTGGCGTTGAGCGTCCACTTGGTCAGCCTGATCCCGAACGGCCCGTTGGCGAGGATCGCGTTGCATTTCTCGATGACGGCCTCTTCCAGCTTGTCGTCCGGCACGACCGCGCTCCCGATCCCCATGTGAAACGCCTCCTTGGCCTCGATGGTCCGCGCGGTGAGCAACATATCGGCGGCGTTGCTGAAGCCGACGATCCGTGGCAGGAGGTAACTGGTTCCCGTGTCGGTTCCCGCGAGGCCGATCCGGGTGAAGGTCGCCTGGATCTTGGCACTTTCCGCGAGGATGCGGATGTCCGCCCCGAGGGCATAGGAAAAGCCTACCCCGTAAGCGTGGCCCTGGATACCACACACGATGGGTTGCGGGCACTTTCGCATCTTGACGATGATGTCCATTCCTTCCTTGTTCATCTTGTAAACGGCGGGATTGCCCCGCGGCACCGTCGCCCCGCTCTTGAGGTCGAGCCCCGATGAAAACGATTGCCCTTGTCCAAGAAATGCGATGACGCGGATCTCGTCATCTTTCATCATGCTCGCCCAGAACTTGTTCAACTCGTCAAGCATTTCGACAGAGACGGCATTCCTTCTGTCAGGCCGGTTCAATCGCAGAATTCCGAGGCCGTTCTCGCGCTTCTCGAACGTGATGGTCGTGTATGCGCTGCTACTCATGGTTTGTCGCTTCGTTCACCTGGTGGAATGCTTGGAAGAATAACTGCGCAACAATTTATATGCACGCTCAGCGCCTCTAGCCGGTATGCCAGCATTGAAACTACCGCGCATGGGATTCGGCACGTGGCAGCTCGCCCCGGCCGATTGCACGACCGCCGTGTTGAAAGCAATCGAGGTCGGATACCGATTCATCGACACGGCACAGATGTACAAGAACGAGGAGGCGGTCGGTACCGCGATCGCGAAATGTGGTCTCCCCAGGGAAGAGCTCATCATCGCCACGAAGGTGGCGGTCTTCAACTACAAGCCCGATAAGGTCATCAAGAGCACGGAAGCGAGCCTGAAAAAGTTGGGCCTGAAGTACGTGGACATCCTCTACGTGCATTGGCCAGCAAAGCTGCTGGGGTACAAGGCGTCGACGACGCTGAAAGCGTTCAGCCAGCTCGTGGACGAGGGCAAGGTGCGCCACATCGGCGTGTCCAACTTCACGCCGCCGCTCCTCGACGAGGCCATCGAGGTGTGCAAGGGCTTCGGGAAGGCCATCCTCGCCAACCAGGTCGAGCACCATCCACTGCTCCAGCAGAACGTGATGCGGGACTACGTGGCCAAGCACGACATGTACCTGGTCGCCTACTCGCCGCTCGTGCGCGGGGAAGTCATGGGGATGGCACGCCTGGACGGGATCGCGAAGAAACACGGGGTCTCGCTCGCGCAAGTCGCGCTCGCGTGGGAGATGGGACACGGGGCAGTGCCGATCCCGAAAGCGACGAGCGAGGCGCACATCAAGGACAACTTCGCCGCGCAGGACTTGAAGCTGGACGAGGAAGATATCAAGCACATCGAGGAGATCAAAGTCCAGAAGCGCATGGTCAACCCGCCCGTCGTCAGGCCGAAATGGTAGGATTTTCTTGGAAGAATGAAAAAAAGAAAGCAGGATATTAGCGGGGATCCTACACATCTTCCCTGTTCGCGAAGTGCGGCGCATTCACCATCTGGGCCTGGGGTGCCATGCGCCCGGGCGTCCCGTGTGCAACGCCAGGTGGGAGTTCCTTCTCTATCTCGAAGGTCTTCGTCATGTGGAGCTTCAGCGTGAACTCGACCGTGCTCGACGCGTCGGCCGGGACGTTCACGAGCCACGTGTACTCGGGCGGGTCTTTCTTGGCCGGTTCTATCCTTGACTTCTCGAACCGTATATCCTTGTTCTCGTAAAGCTTGACCTGGAAGCCATCGATGGCACGGGCTGTCAAGTTCTTCACGACCAGCTTGCGCGTGACGATGTCGTCCCTCTCGCGGATCTCGATTTCCTTGAGCCGGCTACGCAAGTGAGGCGGCGGCGGCTCGATCTTGATCGCCTCCTTGCCCGTGTCGTACGAAACGAGGCGATCGGTGATCTCGACTTCCAGGTCGTCTTGCCAGTCTGTCGACAGCTTTGATCCGACCGATCCGGACGTCTTGGAATACGACTGGGGAAGGCCACCGAGTGACTTGTCGAAGATGATGATCTGGGACGTGGGAACTTGTTTCGGCACGTCCTGGAACACGATCTGGAAGGTGCCGGTGCGGGATATCGTGTCTTGCTGCAAGTTGGATTGCGAGTAGGCGAGCTCGACCTTGCGGTCGTGCTGGAACTTGATGTTCTCGGCCTTGAACCAGACGAGGCGGACGTTCTCTCGCGGCAGAAGGGTTGCTTTCATGGCTGTTCTCCTCCTTACAAGACAAGGTTCTTCATGCGCTTCAAGTTCGGCAGCATCTTCGACTGCGCGACGATGTTCTGCGCGGCTTGTTCTTCTTGCAGATCGTTGAGGTACCCGCCAGACTGGTCCGGTTGTCGCTCGAGCTCGAACTCGGCGAACCCGAGCTCGCACTGGGGATACGTGAAGTCGCTGTTGTTCATGACGACGATGAAGCCTTCCATGGTCGCGGTCCTCGCGTCTTTATCGAGGGAGATGTGCAGCGATGGCTCCCACTTGATGCGTGCATCTTCCAGGAAGTACCGGATCTCCAGCTCGACTTCCTTTTCCACCTTGGACGAGATGATGGCGGTGAAGGAACCGAGCACGTCCTCGTAGGCACGGTAATGCGTGCTCTCGATCATCTGGATGATCTTTTCACGGTTCTGGCCGCGCAGGTCGGTCGCGGCGTTGATGATGTTCGTCGCGGCGCCTTTTTCTCGCTGGATGAACTGGTTCATGATCGACTTGTCGGGCCGCTTGACGTTGAGCTGGACGATCTCCACGCCCGCCGGGGCGTTTATCAGCTCCACCGTCGCGGTGCGCGGATCGAACGCGGCTGGCACGTCATCGATTTCAAAAGTATTCAAGCCAGGCACGATCTTGACGGCCTGGCGGCGGGACACGAGGCCACCACCGCCAGAGAACACGATAAACTTTGTCGGTGGGGGGTTAATTTTCATTTTTCATTCACCCGGATGTCCTACTTGTATCGACGAGAAAAACATTTGGCCGTGAACCTTCTTTTTGGTATCGATCGAGGTGCATACCCGTGCGGTAACCGCGGGATCCATGGCCCAGCCGCTGGGTAAAGCACCGTCATTCGTCGTGTCGAATGACATGTTCAAAATGTCAAATAACCATTAGGAACTATGGAAAAAAGATTGAAGATTGAATTCCTTCCTTGCATAATAAACGTCCCCTTTATAGCCATCATCCTCTACGTGCTGTTCGATAACCGTTCCTACTGGGGGATGTTCAATGGCATCCTTGCGGGCGTGTTCCATCTTGGGAACTTGCCATATTCTGAGATTTTAGTCTGGATGGCGATCGATTTCGGGATATTCACGGCCGCGTACGGCATACCGGGCATCATCAGGCTCCGGATCTTGCATGTCCCCGCTCTCAACGTCCAGCCGACCATCATGCTCGGCGTTATGGTGATTCTCGTGGCGGTCCTGCTAAACGTCAACGTGCGCGTGAACTTGGATTATCTCTTCTTTATGCTCGGCCCCGGTCCCGGCCTTGCCGTCTACGTGGGCGCGAGCCTCGGCATCTTCGTGCTGGTGATCTTACTCGTCGTGGGGGTCAAGCAACTCCTCTCGCTGAAACCCGATGAACGCGGGCTGTTCGACGGGAAGAAGTTGCACCCGCGTATCGCGGCCACGACGACCTTGATCTCCGCGGGCCTCGGTTTCTCGCTGATCCTCGCGATCGGGTTCTATTACCCGGTCACGACGATATATTGGAACAACGTGATTGGCGTGCACACGCGGTACGTGGACTGGAGCAGCCCCGCCATCATCATTTTATTCGTCCTGGCCTTCGCGTCAGTCGGGACAAGCATATTCTTCTCACTACGAGGCAAGCTCCCCGAGCGAGCGAAGAAATTCGCGTCCCGTGAAAAGCTTCTCATTCTCATCGCGTTGCTTGCAGCAAGCCAGGTTGCCATGGTTACATGGTTTAGCGTGCAGTTCGAGCAGAGCACGGCGCCGGCACTGACGGGGCTGTGGATCTACCCCGCGACAACGCTTGCCCTCGTGGCTGGCGTGGGTTTCATTCCCTTGCTCATGGCATTGCAGCGATGCCCACCTGGTGCCAGCGACATTGCCGCTCGCGTGCGGAACATGGTGAAATCCCCAGTGCTGCGGAAGCTGATCATCGTGGTCGCGGCATGTGCCGTGGTGTTCGTCCCGTTCTGGTTCGTTTTCTATCAACCCCTCGCCACCGGGCCACCCCTCGTGGACGTTCCTTTCCAGGCCCGGCTGGTCCAGCTCAATGGCGTCGACGTGCCATTCGTGGGCGACACGATCTATCCGGGCTTCGAGACGCAGTCCAACCTCACGCGCGAGTACTTGAACATGAGCGGCCAATGGCGCATGCTCCGGCTAGGCGTGTCGAGCGTGCACACGCTATCCCCGCGGACGCCCTACTTCATCGAAAAGCTCACGGAGGGCCAGCACGAGGTCGGCTACGACGACTCGGGCTGGGAGAACACGATCGTGCCCTCGCCGGTGTCGCAGTATAATGACACGATGAAGACGTGGGGCGTAGTCTGGTACCGCAAGACTATCACGATCCCGTCATCGTTCGCAAACAAGACCATCCTTTTCAAATTGCTCGGGGTGAACTATTTTTGCGACGTGTGGATCGACGGCACGTATGTCGGGTACCACGAGGGCGGGTTCACGTCGTTTTCCTTCGACGTGTCGACGCGGCTGGATCCAGGCCCCCACCTTTTCGCCATCCGTGTTGACAACCCGGAGTGGGACAAGAAGGACGTGTTTTTCTACTCGATACAGCCGAACGGCGCCGACTTCTTCAACTACGGCGGCATCGTGCGGGAACTCTACCTCGAGGCATCGCCCCGCGCGTCCATCTCGCGGGTCGACGTTCGACAGACTGGTTTCACCACGACCAACTTCATGAATGGCTCTGTTACTGCAGACATCGAGGTCTCCTGGAAATGCTCGGGTCTGCCCGGCAGCACCGGGACACTGAACATCACCGTGTATCCGCTGGTCTTTGCCAACGAGACCGCACTGCGGTCGCGCGAGACCCTGCGATTCGCGAACACGAGCGCCCCGGCGTTCACGACGTCGAGCCTGGTGTCCCTGGTCGGCGCGGCGGGAACGAATTACCAGGCGCTCCGGTGCAGCGCGACCATGTCCCAGGTCGCGTTCTGGTCGACCAAGCGCCCGAACCTCTACGCGGTCGTGGTGAACCTCACCACGGCAAGCTCCAGCGACGTGTTCTGCACGCAGACGGGATTCCGCAACTTCACGACAAGCGGCGTGGAACTCCGGCTGAACGGCGCGCCGCTCAAGCTGGCCGGGGTCTCGGTCCACGAGCAGTATCCAGAACCGACCGGCCGGAGCCTCACGGACGACCAGCGCTTCGCCGACATGCAATGCATCAACGCCACGAGGTCGAACTGGTGGCGCGGCTCCTACCCGTTCCACCCGATGATGTACATCTACTCGGACCGGTTCGGCATCGCGTGCTGGGAAGAGAGCCAGATCTTCTGGACCAACGAGCCCGACATCATCGACGCCATCTCGAGGGGGCTGACCGCGTCCATGTGGATCGAGATGCTCTACCGGGACTACAATCGACCGAGCATCCTCATGTGGAGCGCGGGGAACGAGCCATGGGCATACGAGGCGTTCCTCACGTACTTGCAGCGGACCAAGGCTTTCCTGGACTCCCACGATCCGAACCGAATCCTTGCCTTCGCGTGCGTGAGCTCGCAAGACTGGACGCGGTTCTTCCGGGAAACGCCGTTGCGCATCGTGACTCCGAATTGTTATGGTGGCACGTTCGAGGGCATACGGGGAGACTGGTACAACGAGATCACCGCCAACCTGCAGCGCTACGGGAATAACAACCCCGGCAAGCCCATCGTGAACATGGAATGGGGATACTGGCGGGGCGATTCGCATTTCAACCAGAGCACCTGCTTCTTGGATGGATTCCGCGCGTTCACGGAGAACCCGCGCGTGCAAGGGTTCACGTGGTGGCTGCTGCACGATTATTATGGCCCGGATTATTATAACGGCATGGGTGTATACAACATGGAACGCACCTGGTACGAACCGAACACGTTCAGCGCGATGGTGGCGAATTACACGACGTTTACATCATCAAATCTTTAACCATTTCATTTTCTACCTCGCTAACGAGACGCAATCGATGAACCGTAAAACGCGCAAGGCTCTTATCGGACATTCCTAGCCTCACAAGAATGAAAATCTAATCATGTCGTAGAAGAAATAGAGATGTTAACGAGCGCTATAGGCTCAATTTAAATAATCTAACGTCCTTCTCATTACCAATGGCAGCGGAAGGGCAAAGACGCCAGTGATTTCCATTCCTTGATTTCGGGAGAAAACCCTGATTTCCTAAAGAACAGATGAAAAAGTATGGGAACGCATAGATATCTGAGTTACACTTGCCAATCGTGCGGTAATCGTTCATCGATTTCAGGTTGGGATCAGTCAAAAATACCTCGTTGTCCGACTTGTTCGAGGGCGGTTTGTGGAAAATGTGGAGCTGGTAATTTCTGTAAAACTTATTCAAGCTTTCTTGATCCAGAAGAAACTAAAAGTCTCAAATCGATAGCATGGCAAGCAAGGTCGAATCCTGTCAAATGGTGCATGTTTTGCATTTCTTGTCCGGGAATACTGCTATGTATACCTCTAATATTGAGCCAGGGACCGACGGGCATTGTTGTATTAATTCTGATGCTTGTCATGTTAATCGGGACTCTCGTGTGGGAAGGTGTAGCTATTGCACAGCAAAGGGAAAAGGAAAGACAACTGGAACCTGTGGTTCGGCAGCGGATCAACGAAGCTCGTGGTGGACTTGAGCAGCTCGTCGAAATGGCAGCAGATAGCATACTGGGTCTTCGGTGCCCTATATGCGGTGGAAAAACGACCACAACATTCGTGTTCGATCCAAGCGGACGACAGATGCGTTTTTGTCCTGCATGTAACGGCTTGGTTTAAAGGACAATGTCATCCCGTTATTTAATTCTAACAATAATCGAGAAATTCACGATGATAATACATCGCGCTAAGCGTGCGAATGTTTTATTTCCATATGTTGACCGACCTTTAATCTTGACAAAAAAAAATACAAATGGTAATGTCTATACCAAAAAGCGTTCTAAACGGTTGATCTCCCCATGGAAAGATCCAACTTGCTCGCGATCGCCCGATATCGCCGCAGCGTCCGGGAATACGATCCCCGCCCGGTCGAGGCCTGGAAGATGCGGGCGATACTGGAAGCGGCGCGGCTGGCGCCGTCGTCCACCAACAGCCAGCCGTGGCGGATCATTGTCGTCACGGATCAAGTACTCAAGGACGAGATCGCACGAGCGACGCCACTCGGCATCAACCAGCACCCGTGGATGCACTCCGCGCATGCCATTCTCGTCTTGTGTTCAGCCAAGTCCGGGGTACAGAAGATCGCCCAATTCCTTGGAAAAAACTACGCTCTCGTCGATATCGGCATCGCTGGCGAGCATATCGTCCTGGCCGCCGCGGAACTCGGCCTCGGGACGTGCTGGGTGGGTTGGTTTAACAAGACCAAGACTAGGCAGGTCCTGGGCATCCCGTCGTCGTGGGAAGTCGTTTGCCTCGTCCCTGTCGGATATCCGAAGGGAGGGAGCATTAGCGCAGCAGAAATTTTGGGCAAATATCCGAAAATAGATGGTATCCAGCAAGAAGGCGAGCCCGGCATCGGCAACATTGCGGCAAATAAACGGCGCCCGCTCGACGAGACCGTCTTCTTCAACAAGATGGAAAAAATGAAGGATGGCTTGCTTTAACGGCTTGATTCCCTTCCCATTTCCTTGTAGAGCGCGATGATCGACTCGATGAAGGTGTCTGGCTGCAACTTGTTCGTGGGTGCCAATATCAACCCGCCCCCCTTCCCCAGCGTTTTCTTCCGGGTTCTCACCTCCTCGCTGAACAAGGAAGAGAGGCGGTCGATCTCCGCTTTTGGCACGTCGGGATAGCGATCCCCGATAAAGCTCGGCTTCTGGATTCCTATCGTCCCGTAGAGGGTGACCTTGTCGCCGTATTCACGTTTGATCCGCTCGGTGTCCATGCACTCGGGCTGTAGCGGGTTTAATATCTCGACCCCGTTCTCGATGAAATCGGGTATCAGCTCGGTACAATCCCCGTCGCAATGATTATAGACGTGGACTTCCTCCTTGCACGCGTCGATCAGTCTCTTCATCCGCGGCTTGAAGAATTGCCTCCAGATCGCCTTGCTGAACATCAAGCCGTCCTGCATGCCGACGTCGTCCCCGAACCGGATTATGTCGATTCCCCCTATCTCGAGGTATTTTTCTATCTGTTTCAACCTGAAATCGATCATGGCGTCGAGGATCTTGTTCACGAACTTGTTCTCGTCCGGGCTGGGCTTGCGAAATGCTCTTCCCAGGGCTGCCAAGAAGTTCGGAAGGCCACACACGTACCACGACTTCTCGAACAGCGTCATTTCCATGTCCGCTTCGATCGCATAATCATCCTTGTAGAGTTTGATCTCCTTTCGCATCTGGTCGTAACGGGTGTCGTCGTCGATGTCCGGGAAGCCGCGTTCCAGGTACGATTCGAGGGCATCGAGGGTGATCTCCTTGACCGGGTGGTCGACCATCTTGGGGATGTCGGAGGTTTCCAGGGAGACCTTCCCGCCCGCGCCGACGAACCGGTACTTGTACTTCTGGAGGCTATATCCGACGCCCCACTCGTCGTAATAGAGGCCATTTTTCCCGTCGGCGAGGAAGGAATCAGCGAACGACGTCGACACGGTCGCCTTCACCGACTTCTCCTGAAATTTCTTGGTAGGTGACATATACACCGTGTGGAGATCTATCTTGAAATGCCTCTTGATCTCGGAAGGATCCCAGCCATGCATCGCTTTCAGTTGGAGTTCGTGGTCGGCCTTCAGATTGTAGCCGATCGGAACCCTCGGGGTCTCCTCGTGGGCAAGGGCTTTCAGAACGAGATCGCGGGAATTCATAAGAAGACAACACGAAAGCTATCAATGTTATTAAATTCTTATTACTATTATAAGTGTTGATAATTATGAGTGAATCGACTTCAATTCCCATAAGGAAAGAAACCCGAAACCGGTTAAAAACTCTCGGGCAAAAGGGAGAGACATACGATGAGATCATTGGCAAGCTCATCGAGATAGCCGAGCAAGTGGATTTCTTTAATAAACAAAAGCGAATCCTTGAAGACGAGGAGTTCATCCCACTTGACCGGATATAAACTATTAGCTTCGAAAACCGCAGTCTCTCAACTTAGCTCGCTAGACGCGACTACGAAAGAACGCATTATAGCAGCTGTGAAATCGCTCGAAACTGACCCATTCCAACGTCGTTCTGGCACCGATATCAAACGGCTCGTTCTAGCAACCGATCCCCCCATCTATCGATTGCGGATTGGCGATTACCGCGTTATTTATAGCGTCGTTCAAGATGAAGTCAAAATCACCGAAATAATCCATCGGAGTAAAGGATACAAGTGGCTTGAATAGGTTATATTATTAAAGGTTCCCTCGTGAAGGGAACGTCTTGCCAGTCACGTCTTGCCTGTAAAGGAATGAACCTTTCTTCCTATTTTTATTAATATTTCCTGAGCTAGATGGAAAAGGAAAAAGACAAGATAAATAGATCATGTTAGGTGAGAGATTCCAGGAATGCCTCGACGCGCGTCTTGATTTGCCCCGCGTCCTCGCTCGAGTAGTCCGTGTTTATGGATAGCACTTTAATGCCGGCTTTCTTGAGGTCGTTCTCGAGCGTCACGGCCTCGTACTGGTACGGGTCGCAGAACGTGAGCGTGTAGAGCAGCACGCCATCGGCGTTGTATTCCTTCGCGAGCCGCTTGATGTCGTCGGCCCGCGCCGTGTTCGGGCTGAAGCACGCGCAGTTGATGCCCAGGTACCTGTCGGCAAGTCGTTCGAGCAGCTCGTCCACCGTGTTCCCCTTGATCTCGTAAGTCGACTCGAAATAGCGCGTGCCCGTGCACGTTTCCTCGCAAACGATCACGCCCCCGCTCGTCTCAACGATGTCGTGGAGCTTCCAGTTCGGGACGGCCTGGGGCGTGCCAGAGAGGAGAATGCGCTTGCTGCCCTTCGGCACGGCACCCTCGCCATTTTTGACGCGTTCCTCGCATTCGGTGGCAAGTTTTCCCACCATCTCGATCTGGCGGTCGGGGTCGTCGTAAAAGGCTATTTGCGAGACGAGCAAGCTATCCTTCCCCGAGATGGGTGGCGGGTTCGCCTTGCGGGTCTCGTAGAGCCTCCGCAGCTGTTCCCTCTTCTTCGAGACCTTTTGCATCGCCGCCTTCAAGTTCTCGGTCGTCAGTTTCTTGCCAGATACCTCCTCGAGTTTTTTCACGAGTGCTTTCAATTCCGCGATGAAGTGCGCGCGTGCCTGGGGGCGATTCTTGAGCTGTGGCGTTTCCATCACGTGCACGTTCTTGTTTTTCGCGAGGACTTCCCATGCCTTCTTTTTCCCGTCACACGTGGTTTCCCCGATGAGGATGTCCGCGATGGCGTAGTAGGGACAGATCTTTCCGAGGCCAAAACCGAGCGCGGATTTTATAAGGGCGCACGTGTTTGTTGGGAGAAGGCCTTCGACAGCAAAGTTCGAAAAGTTCGTCCCACCGCACAGGCCAATGCTCACCCCGTCCAGGGCCACGATGATCTCGTCGGGAACATACAAGCAGAACGTGCCCACGATCATTCTCCCATCTGCCTTGGCTTGCACGAGCTCCTTTATGCGAATACCATGGACATCGCCGATAACAAACTCGAAGAAGCCAATGTTCTTGGGACGGTTTTTCTGCGAGTCGATATATACTTGTTTATAGATGCTGGGCAAGACCGCAAGAAGTTGGTCATGTTTCTCGAGGTCCATGCCGAGACTTTTCCACATTTTATGGTTTTCATCATCTACGGTCATGAGAATTACCAATCTTCGAAACGCTTTACATTTAAAAAGCTTATCGATCAATGAAACTCTCTAATGATCTAAATCCCTGGAGCGGGCTAGTTTTACAAACAAATGATGAAATGGCTCACGGAATATAACGGGAGCACGTTCTCTTTATTTTCTTCGGATTCACGTTCACGGCTCGTTCAGGTCGCAATTATTCGCACGTATGCCTCCACGGAAGGGAATGAATTTGTCCAAGAATCCGGTTAATGTAAAAAGTGATAAATGGAGCAGCATTCATGGACTTGGAAGTGCGAAATAGTTTTTAGCGAGTTATACCATTCTATATTCATGGAAAAA